>JBPYEI010000022.1:0-6963 GCA_051985455.1 Acidimicrobiales bacterium | reverse complement strand
GGCCCTCGGCCAGCTTGCGCGTCTCGTCCAGCCACTCCTGGCTCAACCACTTCGACATGATGATCGTCCCCTCGCTCTGGTCGGTGTCGCCCTCTGGACGACCGGCATGCTACCGGCTGACGCGATCGCGCACCCCAGCGAACAGGTCCTCCTCGGGCCGGTCGCCGTCCCCGCTCACTCCCCCGACTAGAGAGCGGGCCAGGAGGTAGTCGTCGTAGGGATGGATGGTGCGGGCCACCTCGGGGGGCAGGCCGAACCAGAAGGGTGATGTCGGATCTACCTGGGTGGAGTGGGCGACGAGGGCCTGGGGACGGACGTCGGCCTGCTCGGACACGTCGATGCTCGTGGTGATGTGCTGCCGTTGAGCGGGCGTTTCCGTCCATTCCTTCGGAAACGGGGACTCGAGGCCCAGCTCCAGGAACTTCTGGTGCGTGGCGAGGACGCGGGCCCGGGACCAGACCGTGTAATAGAGCTTGAGGGGTTGCCATGGCGGCTCGTCCCCGGGATAGGAGTCAGGATCGCCGGCGGCCCCGAAGGCGGCGACGCTGATGTCGTGCACCCGGAGGTGGTCGGGATGGGGATAGCGCTGCTGATCATCGCCGTAGGTGACGATCACCTGGGGACGGACCCGACGGATCACGGCCACGAGGCGGCCGACCGCCTCGTCGACGGGCGCCTGGGCGAAAGAACGGGGATCCTCGTTCTCGGGCGTGCCCGGCATGCCCGAGTCGCGGTACCCGAGCAGGACGACCTCGTCGTAGCCGATGATCTCGGTCGACCGGGCCAGCTCCTCCATGCGGATCTCGGGTAGGCGGTCGCGCACCTCGGGGCGGTCCATGGCCGGGTTGAGGATGTCGCCCGACTCACCGCCGGTGCAGCACACCAGAACGGTCCGGATGCCCTCCTGGTGGTACCGGGCGACCGTCCCCGCCCCCTTCGATGCCTCGTCGTCGGGGTGGGCGTGGACGGTGAGCAGGCAGAGTGGCTCGTCCATGTTCGTACGCTATTCGTCCCGAGGGCAGATCCAGGCAGGGCGAGACCGGGTCGAGTCCCTCGGAGGCGGCTACCGGTCCTCCGCTGGCGGCGCGACGATCGGCCCCGTGGAGCACCCTCCGGCCGAAGACGGCCGTCCGCCGTGGGCTGCGCACCTGCCCGCCGGATCGGATCCGACGGGAATCGATCTGCTGGCGGGTCGGAGCCTGGTCCAAGTCTGGGCTCGCAGATGGCTCGACGACCCGGACCGGCCGATCCTGTGGGACGCACGGAGCGGATGGCGCACGGCCGCCCAGCTCGAGCGCTCGAGCCGTGTCGTCGCCGGCCGCCTGCATCGAGCCGGGCTCCGCCGCGGTGATCGGGTGCTGGTCAGCGCGGCGGCGTCGACGACACTGGTCGAGGCCTACGTCGGCGCCCTCCGACTGGGCCTGGTGGTGGTGCCGCTCAACACCGCCTATCGCCAACCCGAGATCGCCCACGTCGTGCTCGACGCATCAGCACGGGCGGCCGTCGTCGACGACCGCCAGCGGGCCGGCTGGATCCGCCAGGGGGCCAGAGACGCCATCGTCGTTGCTCCCGAGGTCGACCTGCCGGACGGCCCCACCCCCGATCTCGATGCGTCTGGCCCCGACGATCCCGCCCTCATCTGCTACACGTCGGGCACGACCGGCGCCGCCAAGGGCGCCCTCCTGCGCCACGGCAACCTGCTCGCCAGCGCCGAGGCCCTCCGCCTGGCGTGGCGGTGGAGCGAGACCGATCGCCTCGTCCTCGCCCTCCCCCTGTTCCACCTCCACGGTCTCGGCGTCGGGCTCCACGGGACGCTCCTCGCCGGCGCGTCCGCCATCCTCCTGCCGCGCTTCGACGTCGACGCCGTGCTCGACGCCGGTCGTGACCATCACGCCTCGCTGTTCTTCGGCGTGCCCACGATGTACAGCCGGCTGACCGCATCGCCCCGCGCCGGCGAGCTGAGCGGGTTGCGGCTGTGCGTCTCGGGCTCTGCGCCGCTGTCACCAACGGTCTTCGAGCGCGTGGCGGCGGCCTCCGGCCAACGGGTTCTCGAGCGCTACGGCATGACCGAGACGTTGATGAACGTCTCCAACCCCTATAACGGCGAGCGTCGGCCTGGCACCGTCGGCCTGCCCCTTCCTGGGGTCGAGGTGCGCCTGGCGAACCATCCTGAGGGCGAGGTCCTGGTCAAGGGCCCCAACGTGTTCAGCGGCTACTGGCGGGCCGAGTCGGCGACGTCCTCAGTTTTCGACGAGGACGGCTGGTTCCACACCGGAGACGTCGGCGAATGGGACGAGGCGGGCTACCTGCGGATCGTCGGGCGGAGTCGTGAGCTGATCATTACGGGCGGGTACAACGTCTATCCCCGCGAGGTCGAGGACGTCCTCGTCTCGCACCCGAGCGTGAGCGAGGCCGCCGTCGTCGGCACGCCCTCGGAGGAATGGGGTGAGATCGTCACCGCCTATGTGGTCGCGAACCACCCCCTGCCCGACACCGCCGACCTCCTCGAGCTGGCCGCCGAGCGCCTGGCCCCGTTCAAGCGGCCCCGTCTCGTCCGCTATGTCGACGCCCTACCGAGGAACGCCATGGGAAAGGTGCGCCGAGATCAGCTCGCCCAGGGGTGACCGTCTCCGGGCGCGGCAACTGCGGGGTGCCTCAATCCATCAGTCGGGTGCGGTGGCCGCCACGCCGTGGGCCTGCCCCGGGTGGACCACCCAGGCGAACGCCTCGGCCAGCTGGAGCAGCGATTTGGGACTGCCAGCGTTCTCGGCCCAGCTGGTGATCTGGTCGAGCAACGCCTTCTCGGCCGTCCGCACAGCCGCGGCCCTTTCCTCGTCATCCGTGTACGCCATGGCGGCGAAGGGTATCCGCCGCTCACGCTGACGTTGGCAGCCCCTGACCGGCCGACCGGACAGGCTCGGCGGTCCGGACTAGATGGCGCGAACGGCGAAGAGGACCCCCAGCAGGACCAGGACGACCCCGGCAATGGGGAGAATCCAGGTCATCTCCGACGTTGTCGTGGTGACGGCGGCAGAGCCGCGGCGGGAGGCAACGCTCGACCGGGCCACCCGGGCGCCGGCGAGCCCGATGCCCACGACGATGAGGACGATACCCAGGAGTAGATGCTTCATAGGCAGCGCAGCCTAGACCTCGTGCGCGACCGCCGGTGGACACCCCGAGACACTCCCCGCCGTTCGTCCCGGGATGCCAAAAGTACTAGTACGCAGGAACTAAACCTCCTGCTGGCGAATCTGAGGCCGTCACCGGTCAGCGGATCCAGCAGGGAGCTCCGTTGCGCAACAAGAGAGCTGCCAGGGGTTTCCTCTCGGGCAACCCGATCCCAGGCGATTCTCGATGACCGACGTGCGCCTCGAGGATTTGGCGCCGGGCGAGGGCTGGAACGACGGCTCGAGCGAGTGGGACACCGGCCCGGTCCGCTCCGTGGAGCGAGCGGAGGCCATCGAGCGGGCGACCTCCTCGCGGATCTTCTTCGTGCGAGCCGTGGCGCGAGCACTGCTGGCCGTGGACGCCGCCCTCGTGCCCACCCGACGCCGGACCCGGCAGACACTGCACGCGCTGCTGTGGCTGGCAGCGACGCTGGCGACCCCGGTCACCCTCCCGCTGCGGGGCGTGGCTCGCCTGGTCTCGAGATCACCGCGCACGGTCGACGGAGACGCGACGCAGCCCAGCGTGCCGGCGCCGGTGCCCAACGCGAGGGTGCTCGAGCGGACGGTGCCCACGGCGACGGTGGCGGAGACCACGGTGCCGGACGCGGTGGTGTCGGCGGCGGTGGTGCCGGCGCCGCCCGCTGCACCGGTGGTGTCAGCGCCGCCCGTGGCGCCAGCTCGCCCGGTGCGCCCCGCCCGCCAGTCCGCCGGCGCACCGCGGACCGCGGTCCTCCAGCGTCTGGTGCTCCGGGCCCGGGTGCTCGGCGTGCCGGCCCTGGTCAGGGCGGTCCTCGCCGATGTGACCTGGCCCGGCCGAGCCCTCGTGCCGTCGCAACCGGCGACCGGCGCCGTCGCCACACTGCACCGCCTGCCCGCCTCGCTGGGAGACCTGCGACGAGCGCCCGCAACCCTCGCCAAGGTCGCCCTGGCGAGCTCGATGACGATCAGCATCCTGGGCGGTAGCGCAGCTGCCGCCATTCACGCCTCCAGTGGGGCACCGGCGGGTGGCGGCCCAGTGCGGGTGGCGTTGCCCGGGCACGGCTCGACCCTCGTATGGACGGCTCGCCCCCTCGCCGCGGGCGAGGGCGCCACCAGCCACCGGGCCCTGGCGAGCAGCGCGAACGGGCAGAGCCTGGCCGGCGCCAGCGCCATACCACCGGGAACGGCGGCGGCCGCTCCCATCGGGCCACCGGTCGTCCCGACGGTGAAGGCCGGGCTCCCGCCCGGGAAGGGCATGTGGCTGTACCAGCCCGACCAGGTCGAGGGTGGGAACGTCGCCGCCATCATTTCGAAGGCCACTGCCACCGGTCTCCATTACCTCTACGTCCACCTGGGTTCTGGCACCGACGGCTTCAACGCCCAGTCCTTCCTCAACCAGGTGCTGCCCGCGGCGCACGCCGCAAACATCCGCGTGTACGGGTGGGACTTCCCGTTCTTCACGCCTCCCGAAGCCGACGTGAACCGCGCCATGGCCGAGATCACCTACCGCACGCCCAGTGGGGACCGGATCGACGGCTTTGCCCCCGACATCGAGCCGGAGCCGGGCGTCAATATCGGCGGGGCGGGCACCTACGCGGGCGAGCTGCGGAACGCGGTGGGTCCGGGGTATCCGATCATCGGCGTGGTCCCCCGTCCCAATGGCAGCGGCTACCCGTACAGTGCGGTGCTGTCGCACTTCGACGCCGTCGCCGTGATGGACTACTGGCTCGACGCGGAGCCGGGCGCCGACATCGCCAAGGCGGACGCCAACCTGGCCGGCCAGAACGTCGCCATGATCCCGATCGGGCAGGCCTACAACGGCGCCGAGAACGGCGTCCCCGGCAGCCCTTCCGGCGCCGCCATCTCGCGCTTCATCCAGGTGGCCGAGCAGACCGGAGCGGTGGGGGTCTCCTTCTGGTCCTGGCAGGACACGACGCCCGAGGAGTGGGACGCCATCAGGAACGCGCCGCAGTTCAGCCTGCCGACCTTTCCTGCCTCGATGACGTCGGGCCAGGTCCGGACGTGGCAGGCGGTGCTCAACAGCCTGGGCTTTCCCATCTGGCCCACGGGCGTCTGGGACCAGCAGAGCGTCGCCGCCGTGTCCAACTACCAGCGCGCCGCCCACCTGCCCGTCACCGGCGTGGTCGACGACGCCACCAAGGCCGTGATCCTCACGCCGTTCCCTCCGCCCATCCAGCCCGCACGGCCGCCACCGCCGGCCCCGCCGCCCGCACCCGCACCGTCCGCGGCGCCCGTACCAGCCCCGCCTCCCGCGACAACCACGACGCTGCTCCCGAACCCCAACCCGCTCCTGCCGTACCTCTCCGCGCCGCAGGGCATGGGCACCCCGACGTCGGCGCCCGCTTCGCACTGAGCATCAGGGCGCGATCGGCGCGGGCCACCATCACGACATGGGTGCGCGTCTCGGTTAGAACACTTCGGGTAGAACAGTGTCGTGGCGCGGCGGCTGGGGGACCCTGACAGCGGCTGGATGGTGCCGCCGGGCGCAGCTCTCGAGCTCCCCGGCCGCGGAACGACCTTCGTCCGGCAGATGACCGGACCGCCACGAGCGCCCACAGTGGTCCTCCTGCACGGTCTCGGCGCCACGAGCGGCCTCAACTGGTTCGCCGTGTTCGGTCCGCTCGCTCGGCACTTCCACATCGTGGCCCTGGACCATCGCGGACACGGGCGTGGGCTCCGGTCCTCCGAGCCCTTCCGCCTGGAAGACTGCGCCGACGACGTCGTCGCCATGGCCGACCAGCTGGGCATCGACACGTTCGTTCCCGTCGGGTACTCGATGGGCGGGCCGATCGCTCAGCTCGTGTGGCGCCGCCACCCCGAGCGGGTCGAGGGCCTCGTGCTGTGCGCCACGAGCCGCGACTTTTGTGGACGATGGCACGAGTGGTTGCAGTTCGCCGGCATCGGGCTGATCGTCAGCGGTCTGCGCCTGGCTCCGCTGCCTGCCGCGGACCGACTGCCCGAGCATGTGCCCGCGCACATCCCCGAAGAGCTGGTCGACACCGCTAGTCGGCGCTGGGCCTTCGAGGAGCTCCAACGACACGACGTACGCAGGGTCCTCGAGGCGGCCCAGTCCCTCGGGCGGTTCAGCTCCCGAGACTGGGTCAGCCGCATCGACGTACCCGTGTCGGTCGTGGTCACGTCCAGGGACAAGCTCGTGCCACCGCGACGACAGGTGAAGCTGGCCGAGGCGATCCCGTCTGCGGTGATGCACGTGGTCGACGGCACCCACCTGGCGGCGGGCACCGACCCCGACGAGTTCGCCAGCACGGTCGTCGACGCATGTCAGCTCGTAGGGCGCCGAGCGGCCAAGCGCCGCCGGCCATGGGCGCGGCGACCGGGAGCGGTTCGGTCCCGCATCGACCGCTGGGTCTCCGCCGCCCGCCGGCGCCGGCGACTCAGCCGCTCAGCGTGAGCTCGTCCCCCCCGAGGCGGTGGCCGTCCCGAGCGTCTTGGCCTTCAGCTGCTCGAACTCCTCGTCGTTGATCACTCCGCGCTGCTTGAGGTCAGCCAGGCGGTTCAGCTCGTCGGCCGCGGACTCACCGTTGCCGGAGCCGGTGCCAGCTGTCTGTCGCACGTACTCACGGAACGCCTGGTCTTGCGCCTGGGCCGCCTCGACGGCGCGCTCGTGCATCTTGCCGCCGCGGATCAAGAGGTAGGCGAGCACGCCGATGTACGGGACGAGGACCACGAACAAGACCCAGATCGCCTTGGCCACTCCCGACAGGTCCCGGCTGCGGAAGATGTCGACGAAGACCGTGATGGCCAGCCAGATCCAGATGATCCAGAAGAAGAAGAC
>JBPYEI010000021.1:0-3064 GCA_051985455.1 Acidimicrobiales bacterium | reverse complement strand
CGGCGCCCTGGAACACCTGGACCCTCTGCCGGTTGCCTTCAACCACCCGGACGTGGACCTTCACCGTGTCGCCGGGCGCGAAGTGAGGAATGTCGTCACGGAGGCTGTCACGATCGACGAGGTCGGTTGGGTTCACGACGCGGAGGCTCCTCGGAGGACCAGAGGGACGCCTCAGAATACCCATGCTCGGCGAGGAGTCGCACCTCATCGTCGCTCAGGCCGCCCCTGGCCTCGACGAGGTCGGGGCGCCGCGCCAGCGTGCGAGCGAGGGCTTGGGCCCGGCGCCAACGGGCCACGCGGCCATGGTCGCCCGATCGGAGCACCTCGGGCACGACCCACCCCCGGAAATCGGCCGGCCTGGTGTACTGCGGGTACTCGAGCAGGCCGTCGCTGAAGCTCTCATCGGCCGCCGACTCCTCGTTGCCCATCACCCCGGGCACCAGGCGCGCCACGGCCTCGACGACCACGATCGCCGCCGCCTCGCCGCCGGCCAGCACGTAGTCGCCGATCGAGAGCTCGTCGTCCACGAGATGCTCCGCCACGCGCTCGTCGACGCCTTCGTAGCGCCCGCACAGCAGTGAGAACCCGCCGCCGGGGGTCGACCTCAGGTCGACCAGCTCCCGCACCAGTGCCTGGTCGAGCCGCCGTCCGCCCGGGCCCAGGAGGAAGAGCGGTCGGGGCGGCGCCGCTGACTCCACAGCTCCGAACAGAGGGCCCGGAGCGAGCACCATCCCCGCTCCACCGCCGAAGGGCGAGTCGTCCACCGACCGGCGTGGATCGGTGGCCGCCGAACGCAGGTCGTGGATCCTCAGATCCAGCAGGCCGCACTGGCGGGCACGTCCGACCAGGCTCTCGCTCCCGACTGCCTCGAGGAGGCCGGGAAAGATCGTGAACACGTCCACCCGCACGAGGTGATCACTCCACCAGCCCGTCGGGCGCGTCGACGATCAGCGTGCCCGGACGGTGCTCCGCCACGAAGCGGAGCGGGACCAGGCCGCCTCTGTCCAGCACCAACAGGTCGCTGGCGGGGTTGGCCTCGACAGAAGTCACTACTCCCAAACACCGCCCCGCCATGTCGACGACCTCGGATCCGAGCAGCTCGTGGACCCAGAGCGCGTCGGGATCGACGATCGGCTCGGCCTGGAGGACGACGCCCCGTAGGGCCTCGGCTCCATCGCGGTCGCACACGCCGGCGAACGACACTATCCAGCGATCCTGGTGGGGCGACGCCCGCACCACCTCGAGGTCGCCGGCGGACGACGAGAGCACGGTGCCGGCCGCCAGTCGCTCGGTCCTGTTGGTCACGAGGTGGACGACTACCTCGCCGCGCAGCCCGTGCGGCCGAATCACCCTGCCGACCTCGAGGGTGGGCACCGATGGCGCCGAACCGTCAGTCGACGATGTCGACGCTGGCCTCGACGCCCTCATTGGCGCCAGCCGCCCTGACCAGAGTACGGATGGCCTGGGCGACCCGGCCGCGCCGCCCGATGATCCTGCCCATGTCGTCGGGGGCGACGTGCAGACGGAGGTTCACACCCTGGCGAGCCTCGTCGACCTCGACGACCACAGCGTCGGGATCGTCGACGATCGAGCGGGCAATGTGCTCGAGCACGGCGCGGGGTATCGCCCCGACGGCCCGGTTCCCCGCCATATCGTCGGCCTCGTCGACCTCGCCGTCGGCGAAATCGATCTCCGGATCGGAGGTGTCACTCACTTGGATGCCGCGGAGGTGAACTCGTCCCAGGCGCCCGACACGCGCAGGAGCTTCTCCACCCGCTCGGTCGGCTTGGCTCCCCTGGACAACCACTTGACCGCCTTGGCCGAGTCGATGTTGATCACCGACGGCTCGGACCGGGGGGCGTAGGTACCCACGATCTCGATGAAGCGGCCGTCTCTTGGAGAGCTGCTGTCGGCCGCCACGACGCGGTAGGTCGGTTGCTTCTTCTTGCCCATCCTCATCAGGCGAAGCTTCACTGCCACTGATTCGATCCTTGTCCTTTGGGCCGGCCTTCAGGGCCGGCCTTGTCGTCTGGGCCGCCCTCCCGGGCCGGCCTTGTCGTCGCGGTTAGCTAGCGAAGCGAGGAGAGGTCGGCCAGCGACGGCGTGACGCGACCTCCTCGCTTGCCCTTCTTCCCTGGCCGGGCGGAGCCCTTGCCGCCTCCCAAGCCCTTCATCATGCGCTGCATCTCCTTGAACTGCTTGAGCAGCGCGTTCACCTGGGCGGTGGTCGACCCACTGCCGTTGGCGATCCGCAACCGCCTGGACCCGTTGACGATGGTGGGATCGCGACGCTCTCCGGGTGTCATCGAACGGATGATGGCCTCGACCTGACCGAGCTGGCCGTCATCGATGGAAGCGTTCTTCATCTCCTTGGGCAGTCCGGGAAGCATGCCGAGAATGCCCGTCAGGGGACCCATCTTCTTGATCTGCTGCATCTGCTCGAGGAAGTCCTCGAGGGTGAACTGTCCCTCCTGCAGGCGTTCGGCGGCGCGGGTGGCGGTCTCTTCGTCGTAGTGCTTCTCCGCCGTCTCGATGAGCGTCAGCATGTCGCCCATGCCCAGGATGCGGCTCGCCATGCGATCGGGGTAGAAGGTGTCGAAGTCGCCGAGCTTCTCGCCTGTCGACGCGAAGGCGATGGGCCGGCCGACGACTTCCTTCACCGAGAGCGCGGCGCCACCGCGCGCGTCACCGTCGAGCTTGGACAGAATGACACCGTCCAGCGCCAGGGTGGCGTGAAATGCCTCGGCGGTGGCCACGGCGTCCTGACCCGTCATGGCGTCGATGACGAGGAAGGTGTAGTTGGGGTGCAGCACCTCCGAGACCCTGCGCACCTCGTCCATGAGCGCCTCGTCGATCGACAACCGCCCGGCGGTATCGACGATGAGCACGTCGCGGCCTCTCCGCCGGGCCTCGTCCAGAGCCCGCCGGGCGACGCTCACCGGATCGGTCGGCTCGCTGAAGACCGTCACCCCGGCCTGTCCCCCGAGCACCCGGAGCTGCTCGACGGCGGCCGGCCGCTGGAGGTCGGCCCCGACCAGCAACGGCTGACGCCCCTGCTGCTTGA
>JBPYEI010000020.1:0-3002 GCA_051985455.1 Acidimicrobiales bacterium | reverse complement strand
CGAGGACGGTCTGGTCCTTGCCCTCCTTGTCCAGCCCGTAGGCGAGGGCGGCCGCGGTGGGCTCGTTGATGATGCGGAGCACCTCGAGCCCGGCGATCTGGCCCGCCTCCTTGGTGGCGGTGCGCTGCGCGTCGTCGAAGTAGGCAGGCGTCGTGATGACGGCCTGGGTGACGGTGTCACCGAGGTAGGACTCGGCGTCGCGCTTCAGCTTCTGCAGGATGCGGGCGGAGATCTCCTGGGCGGTGTAGGCCTTGCCATCGATGTCGATGGTCCAGTTGGTCCCCATCTGGCGCTTCACCGACCGGACGGTGCGGTCGGGGTTGGTGATGGCCTGGCGCTTGGCTACCTCGCCGACCAGCACCTCGCCCGAGCGGGAGAACCCCACCACGGAGGGGGTGGTCCGGCCGCCTTCGGCGTTGGGCAGGACGGTAGGCTCGCCCGCCTCCATGACGCTGACGACCGAGTTGGTGGTGCCGAGGTCGATCCCGACGGCCTTGGGCATGAGAGGTGCCTCCGGATGCTTGGTTCGATCTGTCTGACGAATAGAAGTATAGCAAAGTTGAGCCCGTCGATATCAAGCCAGCTGCGGCTCCGGATGGAGGCCGGCGGCTACGCTCGGCCACCGTGAGCACCCTGGTGCTGCTCCGGCACGGCCAGAGCACCTGGAACGAGAAGAACCTGTTCACGGGGTGGGTCGACGTGGACCTCTCGGAGCGGGGGGAGGCCGAGGCCCGGGCGTCGGGTCGGCTCATGGCAGCCGAACCGGACCTGGACGTGGACATCCTCCACACATCGGTCCAGACCAGGGCGATCCGGACGGCCAACCTGGCCCTGGAGGAGATGGACCGCCTGTGGCTGCCCGTCCGGCGCCACTGGCGCCTCAACGAGCGCCACTACGGCGCCCTCCAGGGTCTGGACAAGAAGGAGACCGCCGCCCGGCACGGTCCCGAGCAGGTCAAGGCCTGGCGCCGCGGGTACGCCACCCCTCCCCCGCCGCTCGAGCCCGACGAGGTCCGCCGCCAGCGGGAGGACCCCCGGTACCGGGAGCTCCCCCCCGACGTGGTGCCGGCGACCGAGTGCCTGCGGGACGTCGTGGTCCGCATGCTGCCCTATTGGCACGACGTCATCGTCCCCGACCTGCGGGCCGGCCGGCGGGTGCTCGTCGTCGCCCACGGCAACAGCCTGCGGGCGCTGATCAAGCACCTCGAGGGCATCTCCGACGAGGACATACCGGGGCTCGACATCCCGACCGGCATCCCCCGCCTCTACGATCTCGACGACGATCTCGCTCCTCGCCGTGCCGTCTATCTCGGGGACCCGGCGGCGGCCGAGGCGGCGGCGCGGGCGGTGGCCGGGCAGGCGAGTTGAGGGGTCGGCGGCGGGTCGCGGCCTGGAGGTGGGCGCCCCGGCACGTTGCGCGGGTTCCACGTTTCGTCGAAAAGGCGGCCTCGTGGCCGGCGATCAGCGCGACCTCCTCGCCCGAGCGGGGCGCCACCGTTACCCTGTCGCCCCATGGCACGTAGGGACGTGAAGCTGGAGCACCTGGGGCGAACCTGGTTGTTCTCGACCTGCAACAAGAAAGAGCTGGGTCTGATCGGGCGAGCGTCCGACGAGGTGAGCGTGGACGCGGGACGGCTGCTGACCGAGGAAGGCAAGCCCGGCTTCGAGTTCTTCCTCATTCTCGACGGCAAGGCCGCCGTCAGCCGGTCCGGCCGCAAGGTCGCGACGCTCCGGCCAGGTCAGTACTTCGGCGAGCTCTCGCTGCTGAGCCGCAAGCCGCGCGACGCGACGGTCACCTCGGAGACCCCCATGCAGCTGCTCGTGCTCGACCAGCGCCAGTTCGACGGGATCATGGACCAGGTGCCGGGCCTCGCCCACAAGCTGATGATCGCCATGGCCGAGCGGCTGCGGGAGGCCGACACCAAGACGCTCAACTGAGGGGCCGGGCGCTCAGCCGGCGCCCTCGCCCCGAGGCCGGGCTGTCGCCGCCGCGGCCGGGTCGGCGTCGGGCGTGGCATCGGATGCCTTGGGCGCCTTGGCCTGCGCCGAGCGCTCGAGGATCTGGGCCACGTCCAGCACCTGGGTGGACTCGGCGGCCACGCCGTCCGCCTGCCGCTGCTTGACACCGTCGTCGAGCATGATCATGCAGTACGGACACGCCGTACCGACGACGTCGGCACCGGTCCGCAGGGCCTCGTCCGTTCGCTCCAGGTTGACCCGCTTGCCGATGTCCTCCTCGAGCCACATGCGCGCCCCGCCCGCCCCGCAGCAGAACCCCCGCTGCCGGTGCCGGTGCATCTCCACCTGCTCCACACCGGGCACGGCGGACAGCACCGAGCGGGGCTGGTCGTAGATGGAATTGTGGCGACCCAGGTAGCACGGGTCGTGGTACGTGACTGTGCTCTCGACGCCCTGGCCGGGGGTGATCCGTCCTTCGTCCACCAGACGGGCGAGCAGCTGCGAGTGGTGGACCACCTCGTAGTTGCCGCCGAGCGCGGGGTACTCCCGGGAGATCGTGTTGAAGCAGTGCGGGCAGGAGGCGATGACCTTCCGGGCGCCGACGCCGTCGAGGGTCTCGACGTTCTGTTGGCACTGGGTCTGGTACAGGTACTCATTCCCGAGCCGGCGGGCCGGGTCGCCCGTGCAGGACTCTCGCGGCCCGAGGACGGCGAAGCGCACGCCGGCGTCGTGGAGGAGACGGGCGATGGCCTGGGTGACCTTGCGGGCCCTTTCGTCCAGGGCTCCGGCGCAGCCGACCCAGAAGAGGTACTCGATCTCGTCGGGAATGGTCCCGTCGACGACGGGGACCTCGAACGGCAGCCCATGGGTCCAGTCCAGGCGTTTCGTCGAGCCCAACCCCCAGGGGTCGCCCTGGTTCTCGATGTTTCGCAGCATGGTGCCGCCCTCGGTCGGGAAGCTGGACTCCATGAGCACCTCGTAGCGGCGCATGTCGACGATGGTGTCGACGTGCTCGATGTCGACCGGGCACTGCTCGACGCAGG
>JBPYEI010000019.1:0-42009 GCA_051985455.1 Acidimicrobiales bacterium | reverse complement strand
CCGACACCGGGTCGCCCGAGGTGCAGATCGCCCTGCTGACCGAGCGCATCAACCACCTCACCGAGCACCTCAAGGTGCACAAGGGTGACCATCACACCAGGCGGGGGCTGATGAAGCTCATCGGCCGTCGCCGCCGGCTTCTCGACTACGTCATGGCCAACGACGTCGAACGGTACCGGGGCATCATCGCCCGGCTCGGGCTACGCCGCTGAGGGCACGACAGGACAACGACGGGCGGCCGTGCGGCCGCCCGAAGCACATCAGAACCACATCAGGAGAAGACGGGCGGGGAACCCCGCCCGACATCACGCAGCAGGCGGCGCCGGCTGTCAGCTGCCAGTGGTCGGCCACCCGGCGGGGAACAGGTCAGGTGCCCGACCACTGGGAACTGGCCCCGGCAGCCGCCTGACAGACAAGGAGTGTCATGGCGGACGCCATCGCAGTGTCGGCTCCGATCAGCGGGACCGACCGCACCCTCAGCTTCGAGACGGGCAGGTTGGCCGGTCAGGCCGACGGAGCCGTGCTCGGCCGTCTCGGCGACACGGTGGTGCTGGTCACCGCCACGGCCGCCAAGACGGTGCGGGAGGGCATCGACTTCTTCCCTCTCACCGTGGACATCGAGGAACGGATGTACGCGGCCGGGAAGATCCCCGGCTCGTTCTTCCGTCGCGAGGGTCGGGCCACCGATCAGGCCATCCTGACCGGGCGGCTCATCGACCGGCCGCTGCGGCCGTCGTTCCCGGCCGGGTTTCGCAACGAGGTCCACGTGGTGGGGACGATCCTCGGTGCCGACCTGGAGAACCCCCACGACGTGCTGGCCATCAACGCCGCCTCGGCGGCGTTGATGGTGTCCGGTATCCCCTTCGACGGCCCCATTGGGGCCGTCCGTATCGCCTGGTCCCGGGACGGGAGCTGGATACCGCACGCCACCTATCAGGAGGGTGAGGAATCGACCTTCGAGCTGGTGGTGGCCGGTCGGGCCCTCGGCGAGGGAAGCGATGCCGACATCGCCATCATGATGGTCGAGGCGGGTGGAACGGAGAAGGCGTGGACCTACTACGAAGAGGGCACGCCGAAGGTGACGGAGGAGGTCATCGCCGCGGGCCTCGAGGCGTCGAAGCGGTGGATTCGCGAGTCGATCGAGCTCCAGCGCAGGCTGGTCGCCGACGCGGGGAGCAAGCCGGCGATTCCCTACGAGCCGCAGCTCGACTACGGCGACGACGTCTGGGAGCGGGTCGTCGCGGTGGGAACGGAGAGCCTCACCCGGGCGACGTCCATCGTCGCCAAGGCGGAGCGCAACGCCGCCCTCGACGAGGCCGGCGCCCAGATCGCCGCCACGCTCGACGAAGAGCTCAGCGGACGTGAACGCGAGGTGAAGGCTGCCGTCCGAGCTCTGACCAAGCAGCTCGTCCGCCGGCGCATCGTCGAGGAGGGCATGCGCATCGACGGCCGGGGACCGCAAGACATCCGGCCCCTCAGCGCCGAGGTGGGAATCGTCCCGACCGCCCACGGCTCCGGGCTGTTCCAGCGCGGCGAGACGCAGGTCCTCAACGTGACCACGCTGGGCATGCCGCGGATGAACCAGCTGCTCGACACCATCGGGATCGACGAGTCCAAGCGCTACATGCACCACTACAACTTCCCGCCCTACTCGACGGGCGAGACGGGCTTCTTGCGGGGCCCCAGGCGCCGCGAGATCGGCCACGGGCTGCTGGCCGAGCGGGCCCTGCTGCCAGTGGTTCCCTCGGCCGAGGAGTTTCCGTACACCCTGCGGCTCGTGTCCGAGGTCCTGAGCTCCAACGGGTCGACCTCGATGGCGTCAGTCTGCGGCTCCACGCTGTCGCTCATGGACGCCGGGGTGCCCATCAAGGCCCCCGTGGCCGGGATCGCCATGGGCCTCGTGCACGCCGAGGGCCGCTACACGACGTTGACGGACATCCTCGGTGCCGAGGACGCCTTCGGGGACATGGACTTCAAGGTGGCCGGCTCCGCCGACGTCGTCACCGCCCTCCAGCTCGACACCAAGATCGACGGCCTGCCCGCCGACGTGCTGGCCGAGGCCCTGCAGCAGGCGCACGAGGCCCGGCAGACGATTCTCGGCGTCATGGCCGGCGCCATCGCCGAGCCTCGTGCCAGCGTCAACGAGCACGCCCCCAAGATCGTGAGCATCGAGATCCCGCTCGACAAGATCGGCGAGGTCATCGGGCCCAAGGGCAAGGTGATCAACGCCATCCAGCAGGAGACCGGCGCCGACATCAACGTCGACGACGACGGCACGGTCGGCACAGTCACCATCGGCGCCAAGGACGGCCGCGCCGTCGAGGAGGCCCGTCGCCGGCTGGGGCTCATCCTCGAGCCGCCCAAGGCGGAGCTCGGAGCCGTATACCCGGGGAAGGTCGTCAACATCACCAAGTTCGGCGCCTTCGTCAACATCCTCCCCGGTCGCGACGGCCTGGTGCACATCTCCAAGCTGGGCCAGGGCCGCCGGGTCGAGCGGGTCGAGGACGTGGTGGAGCTGGGCCAGTCACTCGACGTGCGGGTCGATGACATCGACCCGCAGGGGAAGATCTCGCTCTCGCTGGCGGGCGACGGGGCCGGAGAGGGTGACGGCCAGCGCTCTGGCGCTGGCCTCGATGCCGGTGTGGGGACCAGCTCCGGCGACGCCCCGGAGGGGCGTCGTCGGAGAGACGAGTCCTCGGGCGGCAGGGGTCGCGCCGACCGGGCCGCCGCCGACACGGCGGCGGCCGGGCTCACCACCGCCGAGAACCGCGGTCGCTATGTCTCCTTCGACGAGGACGCCTTCGAGCGGGAGCTCGAGTCCGAGCTGGGACAGCTCGGACCCGAGACCAGCGGTACGGGTGGCGGTGCGCCCCGCCGGTCCGAGGGAGGGCGAGGGAGCGGTGGCGGCGGTGGTGGCAACCGGCGTCGCCGCGGCCGACGCTGACCGGTTGATCCGCACCAGTCAGCTCCCGTGCGGGCTGCGTCTCGTCACGGAGGCCATGTCCGACGTCCGCTCGGTGACCGTCGGATTCTGGGTGGGGACGGGCTCGCGCGACGAGGAAGCCGGTGAGGTAGGCGCCTCGCACTTTCTCGAGCACCTGTTGTTCAAGGGCACGCCGACACGTACGGCGCGAGCCATCGCCGAGGACGTCGATGCCGTCGGGGGCGACATGAACGCCTTCACCACCAAGGAGTACACGGCGTTCTACGTGCACCTGCTAGCCGAGCACCTGGTGCTCGGCCTGGACGTGCTGTGCGACATCATGTGGTCGCCTGCGCTCCGGCCCGACGAGCTCGAGGCCGAGCGCCAGGTGATCCTGGAGGAGATCCTCATGCACGGTGACGAGCCGGCCGACCTCGTCTACGACCGGTTCGCCGCCGCCCTGTTCCCCGGCCACCCGCTGGGCCGGGAGGTGCTGGGGACGCAGGACAGCATCGAGGCCATGGCGGCGGGTCACGTGCGTCGGTTCTTCGGCGAGCACTACCGCCCGTCCAACATGGTCGTGGCCGCGGCGGGGGCTGTCGACCACGACGAGGTGGCGGCGGGCATCGAGGCCCGCTTCGCGGGTGAGGCCGGCGGGTCACCACCCCGTCGGGTTCCGCCGGGGGAGGGCGGCACTCGGTCGGTCGTCGTTCCCCGGTCGACGGAGCAGGCGCACCTGGTCGTCGGTATGCGGGCGCCGGACCGCCACGATCCCGAACGGTGGGCGCTGGCCGCTCTCGATCACGCCCTCGGCGGGGGCGTGTCCAGCCGGCTGTTCCAGGAGATCCGGGAGCGGCGGGGGCTGGCGTACTCGGTGTACTCCGATCGGATCGCCTTCCAGGACGCCGGGTCGCTGGCGGTGTACGTCGGCACCGCGCCCGGCAGGGTCGACGACGTTCTCGAGCTGGTCAACGTCGAGCTGGACCAGCTCGTCGCCGACGGCCTGAGCGCTCACGAGCTCGATCTCGCCAAGGGGCACCTGCGAGCGGAGATCCTGCTGGCGCTGGAGGACTCGGCCGCCCGCATGAGCCGGATCGGGCGCAGCCTCCTCCTCCACCACGAGGTGCTGACGGTGGACGAGCTGTTGGCCCGGATCGACGCCGTCACCGTCGAACAGGTGGGTGACGCCGCCCGGCGGGTGCTCGGCGCGCCGCGCACGGTGGTCGTGCTGGGCCCCTTCGGAGAGACGGACTTCGCCGCCGATCGTTAGGGTGCATGCATGCGGGTCGGCGTGTTCGGCGCTGGAGGGCGCATGGGTTCGACGGTGTGCCGGGCCGTCGCCGACGACCCGGAGCTCGAGCTGGTGGCCGCCGTCGACCCCAGGTTGGCGGGCATCGACATCAACCAGGTGGCCGGCGTGCAGGGTTCGCCCGTCCAGGTGGAGGCCGGTGCCGAGGCGCTCCTTCGGGCCGAGGCTCAGGTGGCGGTGGATTTCACCGAGGTCGGGGCGGCCCGCCAGAACCTCTCGTGGTGCGCCGCCAACGGCGTCCACGCCGTGGTCGGCACGACGGGGTTCACCAGGGACGACGTGACGGAGCTGGACCGCCAGTTCTCGGGCAAGTCGAACTGCGTGCTCGCGGCCAACTTCGCCATCGGCGCCGCCCTGATGACCCGCTTCGCCGAGCTGGCTGCCCCCTACGTGGACACGGCCGAGATCGTGGAGCTGCACCACGACGCCAAGCTCGACGCGCCGTCGGGCACGTCGCTGCGCATCGCCGAGGGGATGTCCAGGTCGCGCGACACGTCCGGGTCTGGTGATTGGGGCGAGGACCCGACGAAGACCGAGGTGATCAAGGGCAGCCGGGGCGCCAGCGGGCCGGGTGGCATACGCATGCACTCGGTCCGGCTCCGTGGGCTCGTCGCCCATCACGAGGTCATCCTCGGGGCCGCAGGCCAGACGCTCACCATCAGACACGACTCCTACGACCGGACGTCGTTTATGCCGGGCGTGCTGCTGGCCGTGAAGTCCGTGGCCGACCGGCCCGGACTCACCCTCGGCCTCGACTCGCTGCTGGGTCTGGGTTAGGGCCGGCCGGGAGGCTGGCCAAGGGAGTACGCCGCCGCCGCGCCTCGGTAGGGTGGATCGTGCCCGGCGATGCCCGTCTGCGGATCCTGGAGGCGACCTACACCTGTGTCGCCCGCTACGGGCTGGCCAAGACCACCGTCGAGGACGCCGCCCGAGTCTCGGGCATGGCCCGTGCCACCATCTACCGGTACTTTCCGGGCGGACGGGAGCAGCTGGTGGCGGAGGTGATCGCCTGGGAGGCGGCCAGGTTCTTCGAACGCCTGGCCGCCGCCGTCGGCGACAGCCAGAGTCTCGACGAGCTGCTGGAGGAGGCGCTGTTCTTCGCCCACCGGGCCGTCGAGGAGCACGAGGTCCTCCAGAAGATCCTCCAAACCGAGCCCGACCGGCTCCTGCCCCAGCTGACGGTGGAGAGCAGGCGCATCATCGGCTACATCCGAGCCTTCCTGATGCCCCACCTGGAAGCGGAGGCCCGGGCGGCCAGGCTGGAGCCCGAAGAGGCGGCCGACTTCGTGGCCCGCATGCTCCTGTCGTTCACCGGATCACCCGGCCGCTGGGACCTGTCCGATCGGGCCCAGATCAGGGAGCTGGTGCGCACCGAAGTGCTGGCGGCGCTCCAACCGGGCGCCACCGCGGCGTCGCCGGCGCCGACCTCCCGGGCCGGCCGTGACGCATGACACAATGAGACCATCTTGACGATGAGACGACTTCTGCAAGAATGTCTCATTAGTGACGGCGACGGGCGTGCTCCCGGAAGCGATGGCAGAGGCGGTGACTGACCGCCCCCAGGGACGCAGCCTCCACGAGGAACGGGTCGTCGACGCCGCCCTGCGCTGCATCGCCCGCTGGGGCGTGGCCAAGACGACGCTGGACGACGTCGCCCGTGAGGCGGGCTGGAGCCGGGCGACGGTCTACCGGCTCTTTCCGGGCGGCAAGGAGGCCGTGCTGGAGACCGTCGCCGACGTCGAGCTGGAGCGGTTCTTCTCGGCTCTGGACCAGCGCTTGTCGGCGGCGTCCGACCTCGAGGATCTGCTCGTCGCCGGCATGAGCGAGGCGGGCACCCGGCTCACCGGCCACCCTGCGCTGCAGTTCGTGGTCACCCACGAGCCGGAGCTGATCCTCCCGCAGATCTCCTTCGCCCGGGCGGAACGGGTGCTGGCGAGGGCGGCGTCCTTCGCCGCCCCCCATCTGGCCCGCTGGCTCGCCCTCGAGGAGGCGAACAGGGTGGGCGAGTGGGTGACCCGCATCGTCATCTCGTACGCCGCCGCGCCGGGGGCCAGCGTCGACGTCGCCGACGCCGACTCGGTCCGCAGGCTCGTCCGCCATTTCGTGTTGCCCGGCATTCGGGCGTCTGTCGACGTCCAGGCGCGGGCTCGACCCGTCAGCTGACCCACAGGAGGAAGCCACATGGCCACCAACGAGGAGCTCATCGGCCGCAGCGACGTCGACGACATCGAGGCGATCCTGTCGGTCACCAACACCAACGTGGACGAGGCCGTCCATGCGGTGCGGGACAACGCCGACGCCATCTTCACGTGGGACTACGAGAAGGGCACCCGCCCCAAGCTCGCTCGCCTGTACGAGAAGGCCAAGACCTCGATGTGGAACGGCGAGACTGACCTGCCCTGGGACACCGAGGTCGACCAGGAGTCGGTCGTGGTGGCCAACGCCGCCGCCACGGGCGGGTTCGCGCAAGGGATGAACGTGACCGGTACTCCTTTCGCCAGTTGGACCGACGAGGACTGGGTCCGGCTCGGCATCGAGAGCCAGAACTGGACGCTGTCGCAGTTCATGCACGGCGAGCAGGGTGCTCTGGTCTGCACGGCCAAGATCGTGGAGTCGGTGCCGTGGATCGACGCCAAGTACTACGCCTCCACGCAGGTGATGGACGAGGCTCGTCACGTCGAGGTCTTCTCCAAGTACCTCGACACCAAGCTCTCTGGTCACTACCCGATCAACGCTCACCTGCGGATGCTGCTCGACGACATCATCGCCGACAGCCGCTGGGACATGACCTACCTCGGCATGCAGATCATGGTCGAAGGCCTCGCCCTGGCGGCCTTCGGCTTCATCCAGAGCTTCACGACCGAGCCGCTCCTCAAGCAGCTGCTCAAGTACGTGATGGCCGACGAGGCCCGCCACGTGGCCTTCGGGGTGCTGAGCCTCCAGGAGTTCTACGACCAGCTGAGCACAGCGGAGATCAGGGAGCGCCAGGAGTTCGCCTTCGAGGCTGCGGTGCGCATGCGTGACCGCTTCCTGCAGCAGGAGGTGTGGGAGCGCATGGGCGTGCCCGTGAAGGAGATCGTCCCGTTGGTCATGCAGGCGCCCGACCGGGCGGCGTTCCAGTCGATGCTGTTCGCCAAGATCGTCCCCAACTGCAAGAAGCTCGGCCTGCTCGACGCGGCCGACGGCTGGCTCCGGGACCGCTTCACGGAGCTCGGCGTCATCGCCTTCGAGAGCTGGGCCGACACCGGCGAGGAGTACGAGGCCTTCGCCCTGGCTCAAGGGGACAAGCGCTCGGCGTAAACCTCCGGGGCTCGGCCGCGCCTGTCGAGTAGGGTGCGGCCGAGAGCCTTGTGGGAGGAGGTGCGCAGGATGGCTGGTCCAGGTCGTTTCGGCGCCGTGATCACGGCCATGGTGACTCCGTTCGACGACCGCTTCGCGCTCGACCTGGACGGGGCTGCCGCTGTCGCTCGCTGGCTGGTCGACCACGGCACTGACGCGCTGGTGGTGGCGGGCACCACCGGCGAGGGAACGGTGTTGTCCAACGACGAGAAGGCCGAGCTGTGGCGGGTCGTGGCCCAGGCCGTCAGCGTTCCGGTCATCGCTGGATCCGGTACGAACGACACGCGACACTCGGTCGAGCTGACGAGGCTGGCCGAGGTGGCGGGAGCGGCCGGCATCCTGGCCGTTACGCCCTACTACAACAGGCCGTCCCAGGCCGGCCTGGACGCGCATTTTCGTGCCGTCGCCAGCGCCACGTCGCTCCCGGTGCTCATCTACGACATCCCGTTCCGCACGGGCCGCAAGGTGGCGCACGACACCATGGTCGGGCTGGCTGGCGACGTGCCCAACATCGTCGGTGTCAAAGATGCCGCCGGCGACGTCGCCGGCACGGCCCGCCTGGTGGCCGAGGCTCCGCGGGACTTCGACGTCTACTGCGGAGAGGACGCCCTCAACCTGGCCATGGCCTCGGTGGGCGCGTGCGGCGCCATCAGCGTCGTGAGCCACTGGGCCGGTGACGAGATCGCGCAGATGATGTCCGACCTCACCAGGGGCGACCTGGAAAGCGCCCGAACGCGGAACCAGGCGCTCATGACGTCGTACTCCTTCATGAGCAGCGAAGACGCCCCCAACCCGCTGCCGGCCAAGGCCATGATGCGGCGCATGGGATTGCCGGTCGGCCAGTGCCGGCTCCCCATGGGGCCGGCGCCGGCGTCGCTCGACGAGCGAGCTGCCGACGTGCTGGCCGGCCTGCGCGCCCGATCGGGGACAGGCCGTCCGGCTCGAGAGCCCGTTGGCTGAGCCCGTCCGCATCACTTTCCTCGGCGGGCTGGGGGAGATCGGTCGCAACTGCGCCTGCATAGAGCTCGAGGGTCGCATCATGCTGCTCGACTGCGGCCTGATGTTTCCGAACCTCGAGATGCCCGGCGTCGATCTGGTGTTGCCCGACTTCACCTACCTGCGTGACAACGCCGATCGGGTCGAAGGCTGCATCCTCACCCACGGCCACGAGGATCACACCGGCGGGCTCGCCTACCTGCTGCGCGACCTCGAGCTCCCTGTCTACGGCTCGCCCCTCACCCTCGGTCTGGCCCGCAATCGCATCGAGGAGGCGGGCATGCTCGCCCGGGCCGAGCTGATCCCGGTGAGCGACGGGGAACGCCGCCGCATCGGCCCCTTCGACGTCGAGTTCATTCCCGTGACCCACTCGGTTCCCCGCGGCTATGCCACCGCGTTCCACACGCCCCAGGGGGTCGTGCTGCACTCGGGGGACTTCAAGCTCGACCTCACGCCGGTCGACGGGCGCCTCACGGACCTGTCGCGGATCGGGGCCATCGCCTCTGATTTCGGCATCCGCCTGCTGCTGTCGGACTCGACCAACGCCGAAGAGCCCGGCCACACAGCCAGTGAGTCGGCGGTCGGCGTGGCTCTGCGGGGCCTGTTCGAGGAGCATCGCGACAAGCGCATCATCACCGCCTGCTTCGCCAGCCACATCCATCGCGTCCAGCAGGTGTGTGACGCCGCCGTGCACAGCGGGCGGTACGTCGCAACGCTGGGACGGTCGATGGCCAAGAACGTCGCCCTGGCCCGTCAGCTCGGAATCCTGCGCCTGGCCGACCACGACCTGATCGACATCGAGCAGCTGGACGAGGTCGCTCCCGATCGCGTGTGCGTCGTCTCGACCGGCTCGCAGGGAGAGCCGATGTCGGCGCTGGCCCTGATGGCGGCGGGGGAGAACAAGTGGCTCCGGGTGGGCGAGGGCGACCTGGTCATCATCAGCGCCCACGCCATTCCGGGCAACGAGTGGGCGGTGGCCAAGGTCATCGACGGCCTGTACCGACTCGGTGCGGAGGTTGTCCATTCCGACCAGGCCGAGATCCACGCCAGCGGGCACGGCAAGCAGGCGGAGCTCCAGACCATGCTGGCCGTGGCCAGGCCCGAGGCGTTCATACCCGTGCATGGGGAGTACCGCCATATGGTCCACCACGCCCGGCTGGCCGTGGGGATGGGGGTCGACCCGTCGAGGGTGCTCCTGTGCGAGGACGGCGACGTGGTCACCCTCGACGATGCCGGGATCCGCCGGTCGGGCGAGGTGCCGGCCGGCTACCAGTACGTGGACGGCATCGTGGGCGACGTCGGCCACGGAGTCCTGCGTGACCGCCGGGCCCTCTCCGAGGAGGGCGTCATCGTGGTGGTCGTGACGGTGGACGCGCAGGGGAGACGAATCCTGACCGGGCCGCAGATCATCACCAGGGGATGGGTGCACGCCCCGGAGGCCGAGAGCCTCCTGGAGGACGCCCGCGTCGCCGTCCAGGCCAGCCTGGAGGAGGCGGTGGAGGAGGGCGCCACGGACCACGACACGCTGCGCCGCCACGTCCGGTCCGCCATGGGTCGCATCGTCGGGGAGCGCACCCGGCGGCGGCCGATGATCGTCCCTGTCGTCATGGAGGTCTGAGCCTGCGCCAGGGCCGGCGGCCCTCACCTCGAGGCCGGCCTTCGGGGGCCCCATCGAACCGGGCTGGACGGCACCGCAGCGGCCCGCCTCCCCGCCGCCAAAGTGGCGTTTGGGGCCACTGTTGCTGGTGGGGCTGGTGTTACCGTTGTGCTCATTGTGACGACGACGAAGCGCCGTACGACCGGGCCCACGAGGCGCAGGAGCAGCCGATCCCGGCGCCGGCGGCGGGGGCGGGGCGCCTCCCTCGGCGGCCTCCTGACCAGGCGACCGCGCACGCGCCGAGGGCCGTCGCTGGCGGCCCGGACGGCCACCGGCGCCGCCGGGTGGGTCGCCCGGCTGGGTCGCCAGCCCGCCGATGTCTGGGGCCTGGTCCTGATGGTGGCGGGTGTGCTGGCCGCCCTCGCCGTGTACGGCGACGTGCTGGGACCTGCGGGCCGCCTGTTCGACCACGCCGGCCGGTCCCTTCTCGGGTGGGGGATCGTCATCGTTCCGCCCGGGTTGGCGTTGGTCGGGTGGGTGCTCGTGCGCGAACGGGACGAGCTCGAGCCCGAGCCCCCTCGGATCCTCGTCGGGTCGATCCTCGTGTTGGTGGCGGTCAGCGGGCTGGCCGACCTGGCGGCCGGGGCTCCCCGGCTGGCGGAGCGCCTACCCATCCTGCGCGATGCCGGAGGCTACGTGGGGGCGGCGATCGGCTATCCCCTGCATCTGGCCCTGGCCACCTGGGGCGCTTCGATCGTGCTGGTCACGGCCCTGGTGCTCGGGCTCCTGACGGTGACGGGCATCTCGGTGCGAGAGGCGATGACCGCACTCGTCAGCGGCGCCGCCGGGCTCGGCCAACAAGGACGACGCGCCATGGAGGCGGTGGCGACCCTCCTCGCGGATGGTCGCGAGGGCGGGCGTGGCGCCCACGCGCCTGGCGCGGGTGCCGCTCGCCGACCGAGGGGCGCGGCGAGCGCCGAGGCCATCGCGAACGGCGACGGCTCCGCCGACGAGGCAGCCGAGGCGGAGGACGAGGGCCACGACGCCGGCGTGGCCGCGCTCCACGACGGCGCCGGGGAAGCGACGGGCGCGACAGCTGATCCGGAGCCGGCTGAGGACCGGCGGTCCGCCGCCGCATCGGTGGCGGCCGGCGCCACGACCTCGCCCTTCGGTTCCGACCGCGACCGGGCTGGACCGGTCGAGCAGCTGCGCATGGAGCTCGGTCCAACGGTGGCCTCGTGGTCGCTCCCACCGCCGCGGCTGCTGACCGCCAGCAGGGCGCAGCAGGTCGATCGCCGCCAGATCGAGGCGGCGGGAAGGATGCTGGAAGACGCCATCGCCGCCCACGGCGTCGCCACTCGCCTCGTCGGGATGACGGTCGGTCCCACCGTCACCCGTTACGAGCTCGAGCTCGGTGCGGGCGTGAAGGTGGCGAGGGTCACGAGCCTGTCCAAGGACATCGCCTACGCCATGGCCTCGCCCGACGTGCGGATCCTGGCGCCCATACCCGGGCGGTCGGCCATCGGGGTCGAGGTGCCCAACCGTCAACGCCAGCTGGTCGCCCTGGCCGACATCCTGAGCTCGGACGAAGCCCGGCGCGCCACCCATCCGCTCGACGTCGCCCTCGGTCGCGACATCGCCGGGCGTCCGGTGATGGTGAACCTGTCCGAGATGCCGCACGTGCTCATCGCAGGCGCCACCGGCGCCGGCAAGTCCTCGTGCATCAACTCGGTCGTCACCTCGATCCTGATGCGATCGACACCTGACCAGGTCCGGCTGATCCTGGTGGACCCCAAACGGGTCGAGCTCGGCCACTACAACGGCCTGCCGCACCTCCTCACCCAGGTCGTGGTCAACCCCAAGCGGGCCGCCAACGCCCTGATCTGGGCGGTGCACGAGATGGAGCGCCGTTACGACCTGCTGGCCGAGGCCGGCATGCGTGACGTCGCCGGCTACAACAGGGCGGTCGACGCCGGCGAGCTGGTGGCCGAAGCGGCGTCGGGTGATGGGGACGAGGAACACCCGGTCAGCCGGCTTCCCTACGTGCTGGTGGTCGTCGACGAGCTCAACGACCTCATGATGGTGGCCGCCCGCGATGTCGAGGACTCGATCTGCCGCATCGCCCAGATGGCACGCGCCGTCGGCATCCATCTCGTCATCGCCACCCAGCGCCCCTCGGTCGACGTCATCACCGGCGTGATCAAGGCCAACATCCCTTCCCGGCTGGCGTTCTCGGTGTCGTCACTCGCCGACAGCCGCGTCATCCTCGATCAGCCGGGTGCGGAGCGGTTGATCGGCAAAGGGGATCTGCTGCTGCTCACCGCCTCCTCGAGCAACCCGCGGCGTCTCCAGGGCCCGTGGGTCGGTGAGACCGAGGTCCGTGCCGTGGTGGGCCATTGGCGCCGGCAGAGCCAGCCCAGTTACGTCGAGGGGGTCGAGGGTGACGGGCCGTCGGAGGAGGACCGCGGCTTCGGTGACGAGGGTGACGACGAGGAGCTCGTCGCCCAGGCCATGGAGCTCGTCGTCCGGTCGCAGCTCGGCTCCACCTCGATGCTCCAGCGCAAGCTGCGAGTAGGCTTCGCCCGGGCTGGTAGGTTGATGGACTTGCTGGAGCGACGCGGCGTCGTCGGACCGTCGGAAGGGTCCAAGGCTCGTGCCGTGCTCATGACTCCGGAGGAGCTCGATCAGCGGGGATGACTAGCACACCGACGCAGCGGCCCATCCTCAAGCCGCTGGGTCCGACACCAAAACGACGCAGGTGGCGGCGACCCGTCGTCGTGTTGCTGGTGGTGGTCGTGCTGGCCGCCGTGGCCTTCGTCGGCTTTCAGCTCACCCGAAGCGTCCCGTCGCCCGTCGTCCACTCGAGCGTTCCTGTGAGCCTGCGGGCACCGGGTGCCGCGCCGGCGTTGCCGTGGCCGGCCAAGGGGGAGGCGGTGGTGGGCCTCGCCGGACAGGGTGCCCTCGGTTCGGCTGGTGGAAACGCTCCGGTACCCATCGCCAGCGTCAGCAAGATCATGGCGGCCTGGGTCGTGTTGCACGACCATCCCCTGGGGCCGGCCGACCCCGGTCCGCCAGTGGCCATCACGCCCGATGACGTGGCCCAGTACAACGCAGCCGTGGCCGGGAAGGAATCGTCGGTGAAGGTGGCCGCCGGCGAGATGATCACCGAGCGCCAGATCCTCGACGCCTGGCTGGTCGGATCGGCCGACAACATGAGCTCGGTCATCGCCAACTGGGACGCCGGTAACGACGCCGCTTTCGTCGCCAAGATGAACGCCACCGCCGCCTCCCTCGGGATGACCGCCACGCATTACGTCGATCTCGATGGTCTCAACGCGGGAACGGTCAGTACGGCAGGCGACCAGCTGGCGTTGGCCCAGGTCGCCATGGCCAACCCGACCTTTGCCGCCATCGTCGCCCAGCCCGAGGTGACGCTCCCCGTCGCCGGCAGGGTGTTCAACTTCGACCGGCTGGTGGGCAAGGACGGCATCATCGGCGTCAAGACGGGCAACACCAACGCCGCCGGGTCGAACTGGGTCTTCGCCGCCGACCGGGTCGTCGGCAATCAGCACGTGACGGTGCTCGGCGTGGTGCTTGGCCAGCCCGGCCCCAGCGCGCCCCAGCCGGCCTTGGACGCCGGCAGGGCGCTGCTGGACGCGGCCGGCCCCGCTCTGACCACGGTCACCGTCGTGCCCGCGGGGCAGCGAGCGGCCAGCGTGACGGCCGCGTGGGCCAGCGGTGCCGTGCCGGCATCGACCAGCACGCCGGTCAGCTTCCTCGGGTGGCCGGGAATGCAGGTACAGGCGCAGTTCCATCCCCAGCACGTCGGCTCGTCCTTCCCGGCCGGGACCGTGGTGGGGTACCTGACGGTGCGGGCCAACGGCCAGGTGCAACGGGTGCCGGTCCGGGCGACCTCGGCCCTACCGGGGCCGTCGCTCCAGTGGCGCGTCCGGCACGTCTAGGCCGGCCCGGGAGGCCCGCCCAGAGGAATGAGCTGCTGGCGCGGTAGCGCCTAAGCCCACGCCCTGCCAGCACTATCGTCGCGGCGATGACGAGCGGGTTGGATGGTCGGGTCGCGCTGGTGACGGGTGGTGGCCGCGGCATCGGACGCGCCATCTCGCTTGCGCTGGCCGAGGACGGCGCCGATGTGGCCGTGAACTTTCGTCGGGACCAGGACGCGGCCGACGAGGTGGTGGCGCGGATCGAGAAGCTCGACCGACGGGCACACGCCTACCGGGCTTCGGTCGACTCGTATGACGAGGACCGGGCCATGGTCGAGGCCGTCGTCGCCGAGCTCGGGCCTGTCGACATCCTCGTCAACAACGCGGGCATCGCCAGCCGCGGGCTCCCGATCGCCGACACGGACCCGGCGGAGCTAGCGCGGGTGATCGGCGCCCACGCGCTGGGCCCGCACTTTCTGTGCCAGCTCGTCCTGCCGGGCATGCGCAGCCGTCCCCGAGGCGACATCATCATGATCTCGAGCACGGCGACGATGTTCATGGCGGCCAACGGCGCTCCGTACAACATGGGCAAGGCGGCCATGGAGGCCTTGGCCCTGACCCTCGCCAAGGAGGAGCGGCGCAACGGCGTGCGCGTCAACGTGGTGGCGCCGGGGCTGGTGGAGACCGACATGGGCCGTCGCCTGGTCAAGGCCATGGGCGTCGAGGACATCGCCACGATGCACGCGGGCTCACCATTCGGTCGCGTCTGCCAGCCCTCGGACGTCGCTGCCGTGGTGCGGTTTCTCGTGTCCGACCAGGCCGGCTACGTGAGTGGCCAGCGGATCCGCGTCGATGCCGGCACGACCTGAAGGAGGAAGCCGCGTGCGTTGGAACCTGTCCCCAGACCAGCTGCCCGAGGCGTGGTACAACGCCGTTCCCCGGCTGTCCACGCCGTTGGAACCGCCGCTGCATCCGGCTACCCGCGAGCCGGTGGGCCCGGACGACCTGGCGCCGCTGTTCCCGATGGGGCTCATCGCCCAGGAGGTCTCGTCCGAGCCCTGGATCGACATCCCCGGGGCGGTTCTCGACGTCCTGCGGCTGTGGCGGCCCACGCCGCTGTTGCGCGCCCGACGCCTGGAAGAGGCGCTCGGGACTCCGGCCCGCATCTACCTGAAGGACGAGTCGGTGTCGCCCGCGGGCTCGCACAAGCCCAACACGGCCGTCGCCCAGGCGTACTACAACGCCGCCGAGGGCGTGCGGCGTCTGACCACCGAGACCGGCGCCGGCCAATGGGGGAGCGCGCTGGCGTTCGCCTCGTCGCTGTTCGATCTCGAGTGCATGGTCTACATGGTGAGGGCCTCGTTCGAGCAGAAGCCCTACCGGCGGGTGATGATGGAGGTCTGGGGCGGGGAGGTCGTGCCGTCACCGGTCGACAAGCCTGAGCATCCGGGGTCCCTGGGCATGGCGATCAGCGACGCCGTACGCGACGCCGCCTCACGTGAGTACAGCCACTACTCGCTGGGCTCGGTGCTCAACCACGTGCTGCTCCACCAGACGGTGATTGGTATCGAGGCGAAGGAACAGCTGATACTCGCCGGCGAGGGGCTCCCGGACGTGGTCGTCGGTTGCTGCGGGGGCGGGTCCAACTTCGGGGGCCTGGCCATGCCGTTTCTCGAGGACGAGGGGGTGCGGCTCGTCGCGGCCGAGCCCACGGCCTGCGCCACCCTCACGACCGGCCGCTTCGACTACGACTACGGCGATACCGCCGGTCTGGCACCCCTGCTGCCCATGTACACCCTCGGGCACGACTTCGTTCCCCAGCCCATCCATGCCGGCGGCCTCCGCTACCACGGGGACTCGCCGATCATCAGCAACCTGGTGCGGGCGGGGCGGATCGAGGCCGTGGCGTACCCGCAGAGCAAGGTGTTCGAGGCCGCCGTGCAGTACGCCCGCACGCAAGGACCACTCCCTGCTCCGGAAACCAGTCACGCCCTCCGCGCTGCCATCGACGAGGCACTGGCGGCCAAGGAGGAAGGCAGCGACCGCGTCATTCTGATCGGCTACTCGGGGCACGGACTGCTGGACCTGTCGGCCTTCGACGACTTCCTGCACGGCCGCCTCGACGCCGAGGAGACCTGAGCGTGCGGGACCTGGCCGGCAAGGTGGCGGTCGTCACGGGGGCGGCCAGCGGCATCGGGTTCGGCCTGGCCGAGCGCTTCGTGAACGAGGGCATGCACATCGTGATGGCCGACGTCGAGGAGGAAGCGCTCGACGGTGCCGCCGGTCAGCTGAAGGGGCGGGGGACCGAGGTGTTGGCGGTACCCACGGACGTCTCGGCAGCCGCGTCGGTTGACGATCTGGCCCGCCGCTGCCTCGAGCGCTTCGGCGCCGTACACGTCGTGTGCAACAACGCAGGGGTCGCTGCCGGCGGTCTTTCCTGGGAGCTTCCTCTGTCGGTGTGGCAGTGGGTGATCGGGGTCAACCTGTGGGGCGTGATCCACGGCGTGCACGCCTTCGTGCCGACGCTGCTCGAGCAGGGCGAGGGGCACATCGTGAACACGGCGTCGGTCGCCGGCCTCCTGGCTGCGCCGAGCACGGGTCCCTACACGGCCAGCAAGCACGCCGTGGTCGGCATCTCCGAGTCGCTCCACCACGAGCTGGCCGTGTTGGGCTCGCAGGTACGGGTGTCCGTGCTGTGCCCCGGCCCCATCAGTACGAGGATCATGGACTCGAGCCGCAACTGGCCGTCCCAGCTTGGTGCGAAGCCCGACGAGCGGCTGGCGCTGGGCGGGGAGGTGATCCAGGAGATGCTCCGCCGCCAGATCGAGTCGGGGATGAAACCCGGCGAGGTGGCCGGTCTGGTGGTGGACGCGGTCCGCTCGGAGCGATTCTGGATTCTCACCCACCCCGAGTTTGGGCCGCTGGCGACCCAGCGGACGGCGGGGGCTGCCGAGGGGCGCAACCCGGAGCTGGGCTCGCCCGGCTGAGCCCATCCCGTCGGGCTGGCGCCGGCAGCACGACCCGGCTATTATGAAACGAGGTCGACTCGTTTCGATATAGGCGGGCGGCCGACGACGAGCTGGAGAGCTGGGAGGAACCCGTGCGAGTGCGGAGACCGTGGTGGATCCTCGGAGTGCTGTGCGTGAGCCTGCTCATGATCGGGCTCGACAACACGATCCTCAGCGTGGCCCTGCCGACCCTGGTCCGGCAGCTGCACGCCTCGTCGAGCCAGCTGCAGTGGATCGTCGACTCCTACACGATCGTCTTCGCCGGACTGTTGCTGGTGGCCGGCAGCCTCGGGGACCGCTTCGGCCGCAAGTGGGCGCTGCTCGGCGGCCTGGCCATCTTCACCCTCGGGTCGGCGCTGTCGGCCTTCGCCCGGTCTCCCGAGATCCTGATCCTCACCAGGGCCCTGATGGGCGTGGGCGGGGCGTTCGTCATGCCGGCGACCCTGTCGATCCTGACCAACGTCTTCATCGATCCCGGCCAGCGGGAGAAGGCCATCGGACTCTGGGCGGGGGTCGCGGGGGTTGGTGTGGCCATCGGCCCCATCGCCGGCGGACTGCTCCTCCAGCACTTCTGGTGGGGCTCCGTCTTTCTCATCAACGTGCCCATCGTCGCCGCCGGCATGGCGGCCGCCGTCTTCCTCGTGCCCAACTCCTCCGACCCCAGCGCGCCGCGCCTCGACTCGGTGGGCGCCGGCCTCTCCATCGCCGGGCTCTCACTCTTGCTGTGGGGAATCATCGAGGCCCCGATGACGGGGTGGGTGTCGGCCCGGGTGATCGGCGGCATGGCCGCGGGGATCGCCATCCTGGGGGCCTTCCTCGCCTGGGAGCTGCACTCCGACCACCCCATGCTGAACCTCGGCTTCTTCCGCAACCGGCGCTTCAGCGGAGCGTGCGCGGCGGTCACGCTGGGCATGTTCGGCCTCTTCGGAACGTTGTTCGTGCTGACCCAGCACCTCCAGTTCGTGCTCGGCTACTCGGCCCTCGGGGCGGGGATCCGCTTCATACCGCTGGCCGGCGTGCTCTTGATCGGCGGGCCCCTCTCGACGGTGCTCGTGCGGCGGTTCGGCACCAAGGCGGTGGCGGGCTTCGGACTCACGACGGTCGCCGCGGGTATCGCCTGGATGTCGACCGTGTCGGACGGGTCTACCTACCTCACCCACGTGCTGGGGCCGATCATCCTGTTGGGTCTCGGTTTGGGCCTCACGATTGCGCCGGCCACGGAGGCCATCATGGGTGCGCTGCCGAGGGCGCAAGCGGGGGTCGGCTCGGCCATGAACAGCTCCGTCATGCAGGTTGGCGGCGCCCTGGGTGTCGCCGTCATCGGCAGCATCCTGGCCTCGGGCTACCGGTCGGTCGTCGGCGCCACCCTCGCCGGCCACAACGTTCCAGCCGTTGCCGCCACGGCGATCAGGAGCTCGGTGGGTGGCGCCCTCGAGGTGGCGCACCACGCCCCGCCGGCCTTGGGTGCGGCGTTGGCCGCCGTGGCCCGGCACGGCTTCGTCCACGGCATGGGGCTGGCCATGCCCGTAGCCGCGGGCGTGGCCCTGGCCGGGGCCGTGGTGGTGCTGATCTTCCTTCCCGCCCGGGCCGAGGGTGATCCGGATGCCGGGTCGGAGGGCCGAGGACCGCTCGAGCACGACGAGGCCACCGAACCGGCGACCGAGGAAGTGGGCACACGAGTGCCCGCCGGAGCTCTCCGGTGAGCGCGGCGGTGCCGGGCTCTGCCACCCCGCCGGGGTCGCGAGGCCTCGGTGTGCTCAAGCGCAACCCTGGCCGCCCTCGCAGCGCCGAGGCCCATCGGGCGATCCTCGACGCCGTGCTGGCGTTGCTCGCCGAGGAGGGCTTCAGCCGGCTGAGCATCGAGGGTGTGGCGGCGCGCGCCGGTGTGGGAAAGGCCACGGTGTACCGCCGGTGGTCGTCGAAGGTGCCGCTCGTCATCGAGGCCCTCGACACCCGCGCCTCTGAGAGGCTCTCGGTGCCGGACACGGGGACGGTCCGAGGCGACCTCACCGAGTTCCTCACGCAGCTCGTTCGGGCCACGGTCGGTCCCGAGGGCCAGGTCGTGGCACCGCTGCTCGAGGCGATGAGCCGCAGCCAGGAGCTGGCGGACGCCTTTCGCAGGGATCTGATCGCGCCGTGGAGGCACGTCGCCAACGAGATCGTCCGGCGGGGGGTTGCCAGACGTGAGCTCCGGCCCGACCTTCACTTCGACGTCGCCCTGGACGCGCCGGTGGCGATCGTCTTCCATCGGCTCCTCGTCACGGGTGAGCCGCTCGACGAGGCGCTGGTGGAACGGGTCGTCGACCAGGTCCTCGAGGGCATCGGGGCACGGTAGGAGCCGGGCGGCTACCGGTTGATGGCGAACCGGGCGTAGGGTGCGTCGGTGGACCGGGAGCTCGATACCGTCGTCGCCGAGCACGGCGGCGATGTCAGGGCCGGCGACCGAACCTCGACCCTTCCGGCGCCGATCGCCGAGCGGTGGCGCAGTCCCCTCCTGACCCGGGTGGCCCGTTACGCCGTGGGCTCGGTAGTGGCCAGCCTGGTGAGCCTGATCGCCTTCGTGCTCGTCTACGGCGTGCTGGGGGCCCTGAGCCCGCGCCAGTCGAGCATCGCCGCGAGCCTGACGGGCATGGTGCCGGCCTACTTCCTCAACCGCAACTGGGCGTGGGGTCGTCGCGGGCGTTCACACCTCGTCAAGGAAGTCATTCCCTACCTGGTTGCGTCGGTGCTCGGGCTGGTCGCAGCCATGTGGGCGGTCGACGCCGCTTCGACCCACGTCAAGGCGGTCACCGGCAACCACACCCTGCGGGTCGCACTCGTGGCCATGGCCTACGTCGGCACCTATGCGGCCCTGTGGGCGTTGAAGTTCCTGTTCTTCAACGTCGTGTTTGGTCGGCCACAGCGGACTGCCGGCGCCGGCGAGCCTGCCCGACGGGTCCCCTGAGCGACCAGACCAGACCAAGTACGACGAGCGCTGCTACACCGGCGAGCGAAGTGACGGCGCCAATGGTGACGCTCGCCGGTCGGTAGTGCCAGGTGACGGTCGAGGTCCCCGCCGGGACGGGTACGGACTGCACAAGGGCGCCGCCGGCCGGCACCGCGACCTCACGAGAAGCGGCGGCCGGTTGCGCCGGCTGCACCGTCGCCGACCATCCGGGCGCGGCCGCGACACTGCGCACGACGAGCGACGGTTGCGACGTTGTGACCACGACCCGCTGGTTGCCCGTCAGGGGGTCGTCGGTGACGCGTACCGTGGCGGCTGGCACCGGCCCGCCGTTCGCAGCCGTGACCCAGAACCGCCCTCTGGCGGCGGTGTTGCGGAAGACGACGAAGTCGCCCAGGGTCTCGACGAACTGCCACTTGGGTGAGACCACGCCCTCCTGGAGCGGTCCGGCGAGGAGGAGCCGTCCGGACCGCGCCGTGGTGACCGAGACCGAGTCGACGGTCAGCGCGCACGTGGCGCCGTTGACCACGACGATCCCAACGGCAGCGGTCCTGCCGTCCAGCGAGACCCCGACGGTGCCCGAGCCGCTGGCGGCCGGAGTCATCGGAGGCGCCGGAACCGTGGCGCCGCTGGGTGTCACCAACTCCAGGCCGACCCCTCCGGCCGGCGGGGGACAGCCTGGGTCCGGGCGGAGCTGTGCAGTGACGCCGGTGAGCTGGCGAGGCGTCCCGATGTTCCAGCTCCGCTGGCCGGCGGCGGGAATCGTCTCGGGTACGGGGCCGGTCGACGCACTGGTCGTGCCCGGCGGCTCGGTGAAGTATCCCGGTCTCGTGACCAGCGTCGTCAGGTTGAGGTCGTCGAAGGTGGATCCGGACAGGGCCGCCGCCGCCAGGTCCGATTGCTGGTGGGCGCCGGTCGCCCGGTCGTAGTCGCCGTTCACGACCGACCCGTAGCCCTGGACGCTCCCCAGCGACCGCAGGACGTTCAGGTCCGGCTGACCGAGCTCGTCGAGGACGACGGGGTCGCTCTGGTCCGGATCGTAGATGGCGAAGCGCCCATTGGGGCCGGTCTGGGTGGCCACCGCCGAGGCCGTGCCCGTGCTGTCGCTGAGGACGGCGCGGGGCGGGGGGGTCAGCCAGAACTGGTTGGCCGAGTAGATGGCGAGGTCGACCGCCACGAGCACGACCAGCGCGCCCAGGAGGTGGCGACGGGGTATCCGGTCCCAGCCGGCGGCGAGAAGACCCCCGACCACGGCCAGTACCAAGCCCACGGCCAGATAGCCCTCGAGCCGGTGGAACGAGCCCAACGGGACGGGCGACCCGAGCTCCTGCGACAAGACGACGGGACTGGCGACGAGCGCGGCGACCAGGCCGATCAGGCACACCACCGGAAGCAGCGTCCCGGTTCGCTCGGCCGGGCTGGGACGGCTGGGGCCTGGGCCGGCTCCGACCCGTTGGCGGATCCCATCGATCCAGTAGGCGAACAGGACCGCCAGGGCCAGGTCCACCATCAGCATGTTCCGGTTCTGCAGTCGCTGCTGGCCGTAGATGGGGATGTGGACGAGAAGATGACCGAGCGGCGTGTACCCCCCGAAGGAGAGGATGAGCCCGACGGCGATCAGGAGGTACCACACACCCAGACGCTCGGAGGCCCGCCGCGACCGCCACGGTCGCGTGAGCATGGCGAAGGCGGCACACACCGGAAGGATGCCGATGTACGTGCTGACCTCGGCCAGGTTGTACTGGCCGTGGTACAGCGGTACGCCGAAGCGCCCGTACCCACCCAGCAGGTACGGCACGGCGGTGAGAGCGGTGAGCTTGGGCGGGAACGACCCGGACGTGAAGAAGGCGTACGAGGTGGCGGAGCGCTGCGAGTGCGACGCGAAGTCGAGTGCCGGGAGCCACTGGATGGCAGTCAGGGTCAACGCCGCGCCGACGGCGATGCCCAGTTGGACGACGATCCTCCCGTCGTGGTGACGCCAGGCCAGCCACCCGCCGTAGATGGCGATCAGCACGGTGTTGTCGACGACGGCCTCGGGCGACCCCGTCAGCACCAGCAGGACGAAGAGCACGCCGAGCAGGACGGTGGGCGCAAGCAGTGACTGCTTCGCCGCCACGGTGACCTCCCCAGTGCCGCCACCGGCCGTGAGTGCTGACGGCTGCGCCGGTCGCGGGTGCGCCATCCGCTGGAGGGCGACCAGCATCCACGGCACCAGGCTCGCCCCCTGCACGAGGTCGATGTGGCCCAGCTGGGCGCTCATGAAGCCGCCCACCGTGAAGGACAGGCTGCCCAGGAAGGCAGCACCCACCGACAAGCGTGATCGGCGTAGGAATACGTACACCCCGAGTGCCCCGACCACGTACACGGCGATCTCGTTCACGACCCACGCCGCCTCGGAGGGCAGGACGGTGAACAGCAGCGTGCCGGGATAGAGCGCACCGGCGTTCAGACCGCCGAGGAGGGCGGTGCCGCTCCAGATGTACGGGTTCCACAGCGGAAGGTGTCCGTGGTTGAGATTGCGGGCCACGAGCACCCGCAGCGGGTAGTTCTGGATGACGTCGTCGGTGCTCACGAGTGGGTGCCCGGCGAGGGCAGGCACCGAGAACGTCACGACGGGGACGATGACCAGCACCGCCACGGCCAGGACTCCGGGGCCTCGCGTATGCGGCCGGGGCGCTCCCAGCCGACCCGGGCGAAGACTCACCGGTCCCGCAGCCAGGTCGCCAGCACGACGCGGGCGTAACGGTAGCCGTAGCGAAGGTTGCTTCCCTTCTTGGTCACCCCCGAGGTGCGGGGCCTGATGACGCCCGGTCGCTCGGCCACCCGGTAGCCCGCCAGGATGGCGGCCACGAGCAGCTCGGCCGCCTGGTACTGGGACTGCTCGAGGGTGAGTGTCGCCGGCACCTCGGCCTTCATCGCCCGTAGACCGAAGGCGGGGTCCGTGATGCGCTGTCCGGTGAGCACGGTGATGAGGGCGGCGAACACCACGACCCCGGTGGCTCGGACGCGGTCGCCGACCTGCGACGACCCGAGGCGGCGCGATCCCGTGACCAGATCGGCCTCGTCGTCGACCAGGGGCTGCACCAAGCCCGCCAGCTCGCCGGCGTCGTACTGGCCGTCGGCGTCGGTGGTGGCGAGGTAGCGGGCGCCGTGGTCGCGCGCCATCCGGTACCCGAGTCGCAGGGCTGCTCCCTGACCCTGGTTGAGGGGGGCGACGCACGCGTAGGCGCCGTGGCGGCGCACCACGTCTGCGGTGCCGTCGTCGCCACCGTCGACCACGACCAGCACCGAGACGTCCAGCCCGGAGACCTGTTCAGGAACGGCGTCCAGCACGGGGCCGATGTTGTCGGCCTCGTTGTAGGCGGCGATGACGACGGTGACGGGCGCCAGCTGGGGTGATCCGTGATGAGCCGAGAAGTCCGCCTCCGCCGCCGTGTCCACCGACGAGGGTGGCGGGCGCGCTCTGTCGGCGAGCCGGCCTCCTGGGCCGGCTTTGGCCCTGCGCGCCGACCGCCGCCCCCACGGCCGACCTCCCGGGCCGGCCGAGTCAGCTCGACGGCGCACCCGCCCGTCGACTACCGACGCCCGACGGTGGCGCCCAGTTGGCTGTGGGTGCGTCGCCAGTCCACCGTCGGACGGATGGCAGTGGCGTCGACCCGGTCCCGGTAGCGACCGACCATGGCGAGGAGGGACGTGATCAGGCCGTCCGACAGCAGGTGGGGAGCGAGGCCGAGGTCGAGGAGCTTGGTGTGTGCCGCCCGGTAGTAGTGGCTCTCCTGCTCGACCCGGGGATCGTCGAGGTGCTCGATCTCGGCACCCGGCACCAAGGCCGCCACCCTCTCGGCCAGGTCGCCCACGGAGAAAGACTCGGTGAACTGGTTGAAGACGCGGTACTCGCCGGCGGCGGGCGGGTGGAGGAGAGCCAGCTCGATGCAGGACAGGGTGTCGCGGATGTCGAGCATTCCCCGTGTCTGTCCGCCCTTGCCGTAGACGGTGAGCGGGTGGCCGACCACAGCCTGCACGATGAAGCGGTTGAGCACGGTGCCGAAGACGGCGTCGTAGTCATAGCGGGTGGCGAGGTCGGGATGCAGCACCGTCTCGTCGGTCTCCTGGCCGTAGACGACGCCCTGGTTGAGGTCGGTGGAGCGCAGGCCCCAGTTGCGGCACGAGAAGGCGATGTTGTGGCTGTCGTGCACCTTGGACAGGTGGTAGAAGGAGCCGGGCTGCTTCGGGAAGGGCAGCACGTCGGTCCGTCCTCGGTGCGAGACCTCGATGAACCCCTCTTCGATGTCGATGTTGGGGGTCCCGTACTCGCCCATGGTCCCCAGCTTCACCAGGTGGATGTCGGGATCCACCTCGGCGATGGCGTAGAGGAGGTTGAGGGTCCCGACGACGTTGTTGACCTGGGTGTAGACGGCGTGGGCCCGGTCGATCATCGAGTACGGGGCCGAGCGTTGCTCGGCGAAGTGGACGACCGCGTTCGGGGCCGACTCGGCCAGGGTCCGCTCGACGAAGTCGGCGTCGGAGAGGTCGCCGATATACGTGTCCAGGCGGAGCCCGGAAAGGCGCTGCCACGTCGCCACCCGACGCTCCAGATCGCGTACTGGGACGAGGCTGTCGACCCCCATCTCCTCGTCGTACTGGCGCCGAACGAGGTTGTCCACGATGCCGACCCTGTGTCCGCGCGCCGATAGGCGCAGCGCCGTCGGCCAACCCAGATACCCGTCACCCCCCAGGACGAGAACGTTCATCGGGGCCGATCCTTTCGACTGGAGGTATAGGTCGTCGATGCCTCGATATCGTTCGTCACCAAGGGGCCAACAAACAAAACCCGGAGCCCCCAGCCGCCCGAGCACATGATTGCGGCAGTTTATCCCTACCCACGGGGTACTCCGTGAGACCCCGCCTCCCCTGCGTCGGTGGCCGGCCCCCCACCCCCGAAGGACTCCCACGTCGCCGCCAGGCCCCGCCGCAAGCTCGTGTGGGGCTGGAAGCCGAGCCTCCGCGCCCGGTCGATCCGCACCCGGACGGCGGGCATCTCGCCCGGACGGGCGGGACCGTGGGGCAGCGCCCGGTCGACACCCGTGACATCGCCGAGCAAATGGTGCAGATCGTTCACCGAGGTCGAGATGCCCGAGCCCACGGTCAGCGGGCCCAGGAGCCGGCCGTCCAGGGCGAGGAGCAGGCCCTGGACGGCGTCGTCGATGTACAGGTAGTCGCGGACCTGGTTGCCGTCGCCGTAGATGCTCACTGATCCCTCCGCCAGCCAGACGCGCATCAGTCGGGCGACGAGGCTGTCCTTCCGCTGCATCCCGGGTCCGTACACGTTGGTCAGGCGTACCGCCGACCCGGCGATGCCGTAGGAAGTCGAGTAGGCCGACACGAGCATCTCGGCGGCCGCCTTGGTGGCTCCGTATGGCGTGAGCGGCCGCAGCGGCGACTCCTCGTCGATGAGCGCATGCCCGACGTCGCCGACCACGGCGTTGGTGGAGGCGAGCACGAAGGCGCCTACACCGTCGACGCGGCAGCGTTCGAGCAACGAGACCGTGAGGGCGACGTTGGTTTCGTACACCTCGACGGGACTCGACATGGACGCCAGCACTGAAGTCTCAGCGGCCAGGTGGACGACCGCAGCGACAGGGCGCGCAAACGCTCGGTCGATCGTCTCGGGTCGGCGGAGATCACCGGTGACCGACCGGGCGCCAGGCTCGTCGGAAGGCCGGGTGTCGGCCACGGTCACCTCGGCGCCGCGCTGGAGCAGCTGGCGGACCACGGCGACACCGATGAAGCCCGCCCCGCCCGTCACCAGGACGCCTCCGTTGGACATGCTCACGCCGGTCAGGCTCGCGCCGCCCTCCGGTTCTGGACCACGTGGGCCCCACCCGTCGAGCTGTGCCAGCCGGACCCGGGTCGTACCAGGGCGGCCGTCACGGCTCGTCCCCGCGACGGCGAGGAGCCGAGCACGAAGGTGGTGACGCTGCGGGCCGCCACCGAGGAGGTCAGCGTCCCGTCCCGATAGCGCGGCAGCGGGACGGGCTCCAGATTCAGAGTGTCGCTGGTCCGCACGGCGGTGACTGGTGCGAAGTTGTGGCCGCCGGTGGGGATGCGCATGGTGATGGGAGCGGGGGGGAAGCCCGCCGGGCCGTCGTGGATGACGACGATGGCCCACCCGCTCTTCGACTGGAAAGCCACGGCTCTGGTGCCGCTGGGGAGCCCGCTCACCTGGTGGAGGACGGCGCCTGGTCGCACGTAGCGACTGAAGTTGCCCAGCGCCCAGAACCGCTTGGTGGGATAGAGGGCCTCGTTGTGATCGGTCGCCGCCGCCGGGTCGTAGTACAGCAGGCCGTCGTTGCGACCGAGCGGGTTGACCCGGGTGACGCAGGCGGGGTCGGCAACGGGGTTGCACCCGAGGCGGGGAGAGAGAGCGGTCCACCAGTCGAAGGCCGAGTCGTGTGCCTGGGTGAGGTCGGCCCAGATGGTGTTGGCCAGCCAGAGGCCGCTGGTCATCGTCGGGTCGTACTGGTATCCGAACCCGGACCTGTTCTTGCAGCAGATCTCGCTGGCCCACAGAGGCTTGCCGAACTGCTGGCCCAGCTGTGCCACCTGCCGGAGGATCGGCAGAGTCGGATAGTCGTAGGTGTGATGGGCGATGGCGGCGATCGACGACGCCACCCCAGGACCGCTGAGCCACACCGGCGCCTCCGGCAGGAGCTGGGTCGCCACCATGCTCGACTCGTCGGCGATCACACGGGCGTAGGGCGCCCGCTTGGCGAGGGCGTGGGCGACGGCCTTCACCAGCGCGCCGCGCTGGTCGACCGGCACCCGCATGCCCTCTTGCCGGCACGTCGGTTGCGAGGTGTCCGGCTCGTTGACGGGGCTGACGTACGACAAGGTCACGTGGTCTACGTCGTGAAGGTAGGCGACGACCGTGCTCAGGTAGTTGGCGTAGGCGGCTTCGGATCTGGGCACGAGACTGCCGCCGCAGCTCTTGTGGTCGGTCGTAAACGCGGCGGGGGCACTGTTGACGAACCCGACCAGCGTGCTCACGCCGTGCTGGGCCGCCATCAGAAGGAAGCTGGTGCCTCCGGGGTCCGCTGACCAGTTGTAGGTCCCGATACTGGTGAGGAAGGTGGGCGCCATCTTCTGCGGGGTCGTGACTCCGACGCCGCCGCCGCCGATGTTGTAGCGGTACTGGCTGAGCTCCAGGCCGCTCGGATCGAACAGCAGGCTGGCCACGCGCTGCTGGCCCGCGGGGCTGAAGTGCTGGAGGTCGTTCGGCCACCACGCGCCCGAGGCGCCGAACCCCTGGATCCGCTGCCCCGAATCACTGCTGACGACGGCGCCCGGGGGAGAGGGCGCGGTCCCGAGCGACGGGACGACGAAGCTGACCAGGCCCAGCAGGCTCAGCGCCACTGCCGCGCCCGCGGTCGTCCGGACGAGGGAGCTCGTCCTCGTCGATCGCAATCCGACCAGCCGCGTCCACACCCCCACGGCCCCTGAGGGTAGAGCATCACCTGGCGCCGCGAACCTCATCCCCCAGGCGTTCCGATAGCGCCCTGATGCACTCCACGCCCGTGGCCCGGCGCGTGGCTCGGACCGTGGCTGGCGTGGTCGGTTGCAGGTGAGCCGTCGAGCCGGTCGCCCGGGCCCGGAGCCGGCCCCCGCACACGCCGGTCAGGCCGACGCCGCTCCTTCGTCGCCCCCGGTCCACTCGAAGTGCTGGACCTCGATCATCATGGGGAGCAGGTAGCGCACGTAGAAGCTGTGCAGCTTCAGCATGCCGTAGTCCTCGGTCTTGCGGTCGATGATCTCGACCCGCTCGTCGCGGGCGGCGAAGGCCTTGCTGGCCGCCAGGAGCTCGTCGAGCTCCTCGCCGGTGTCGACAGACATGCCGAAATGGTCGAGTCTCGGGCAGGTCATGTGCGGCTCGTCGGCGATGAGGAACACGAACTGCTCGTAGGTGTAGGCCTGGAGCACGAGCCGATGCCGGTCCTCGGTCAGGGTGGGCAGCTCCTCCCAGCCGAAGACCTCCCGGTAGAACGCGACGATCTCCTTTCGGCCCGTCTCGTCGAGCGCGTCAGCAGACATGCTCATGGCGACGTGGTTGAAGCGCGGTTGGCGGCGCTTGGTGGTCGGCGTTGCGTTGTCTGTCATGCCTCCCCCTCGGTCAGGGACGGTGTTGCATGGGACCTGCGACCATGACCTTGCCGGCGATGTCACCCGCGGCCAGGCCCTCCATGGCGTCGAGCAGCCCGGCGAGCGGGACGTCGTCGCCCTCGATGAGCAGGTCGGTGTCGAGCCGGCCCCCCGCCAGCAGCTCGAGGGCGTCGGTGAACCCTCGGGCGTCGTAGCAGAAGGCGCCGGTGACGACGAGCTCGTTGAGAATGATCCGATTGGGATCGAACCGGGGTGGGTCGATGCCCGCGCCCACGAGCACCAGGGTGCCGGCCTGGACCAGCTGGCCGAGGGCGGCTTCCATGGCGCTGGCCCGCCCGGAGCACTCGAGGGCGGCGTCGAATGGTTCCTCGACCACCGACGAGGGCCAGTCCGGCGCCACGAGGGCGGATGGGGTGATCGTCGCCGCCCCGAGCTCGGCCGCCAGCCGGCGCCGCCGCTCGCCCGGCTCGCTCACGGTCACGTCGGTGACGCCGCGCGCCAGCAGGGCGGCGGTCACGAGGCTGCCGATGGGCCCGGCTCCGGTGACGAGGATGCGCTGGCCCGGTCGGGCCCCGCTCAATGTGACGCCGTGCAGGGCCACGGCGAGGGGCTCGGCCAGAGCAGCGACGCGGGGCGACAGGCCGTCGGGTATGCGGTTGAGAGCCTCTTCGTGCTCTCGCACGTAACCGGCGAAGGCACCCTGCCACTCGCCACTTCCCACCCGACCGCGTCCGGTGCACAGCGTGGGCCGGCCGGCCTGGCAGTACCGGCACGAGCCGCAGGAGTGGATGCCGCCGACGACGGGGTCTCCGACCGACCAGCGGGTCACCTCGCTGCCGACGGCGGCCACGACGCCCGACCATTCGTGGCCGCCGATGGAGCCGGGTCGGCCCCACCCGTCGATCACGAAGTGCAGGTCGCTCCCGCACACCCCGCAGTGGCCCACCTCGACCAGGACGTCGTGCGGGTCGAGCGTCGGCACCGGCCGTTCCTCGACCGCGATGGACCGCCGACCGAAGACGGCGACGGGCATCGTGTCGGGCACCGGCGAGATCATGGCATCGGGTTCTTGCGGAGGTAGTCGTAGACGCCGCGGAAGTTCTTGTTGGTCTTCTCCGGTAGCGGGTGCTCGCCACCGAGGGCGCGGGCACCGTGGACGATCTGGGCGGTGCGCTCCACGACGAGGGCCACGTGCAGGGCTTCGGTGGGCGTCGGCCCGATGGTGATCATGCCGTGGCTGGCGAGCAGGGCGGCGCTCGTCTCCTCCAGATGGCGGACCGCCTCCTTGCCGAGGTCCGCCGTCCCCGTGAGGGTGTAATCGCAAACGGGCACGTCGCCCCCGACGAACACCACGAACTCCTCGATGGCGGCCGGGATGGGCTGCCGGGCGCAGGCGAACATCGAGCCGTGGACAGGGTGCGAGTGGATGACGCCGCCGACTTCGTCGAACGCCCGGTAGCACGCCAGGTGGAGATCCTTCTCCGACGTCGGCATGCGATGGCCCTCGAGCACGTTGGCGTCGAGATCGACCACGACCAGGTCCTCGAGCACCATCGTCTCGTACGGAACCGAGGACGGTGTGACGCAGACGTTGCCGTCGGGCATCCGCGCCGAGACGTTGCCCGATGTCCCTTCCACCAGGCCCTTGCGGTACATCTCCTTGGCCGTGTCGAGGACGGCTTGCTTCACTTGAGGACCTCCGGGTTGACGATGTGGAGCGGTGGGTCGCCTGCCAGCAGACGAGCGAGGTCGTCGGCGATGAGACGGGAATGGTTGGTCTCGGTGTCGTAGGTGGCCCCGCCGATGTGGGGCGTGAGGACGACGTTGTCCATGGACACCAGCGGGTGGTCGACGGGGAGCATCTCGCCCTCGAAGTGGTCCAGGCCGGCGGCCGCCACCTTGCCCGAGCGCAGGGCCGCCACGAGGGCGTCGGTGTCGTGCAGGGCAGCGCGGGCCGTGTTGAGAAAGATGACGCCGTCCTTCATACGGGACAGCTGCTCGGCCCCGATGATCCCGGTGGTCTCGGGCGTCACGACGGCGTGCATCGAGACCACGTCCGACTGCTCGAGCAGCTCGTCCAGGGTGCTGGTGGCGTCCTCGGCGTACGGGTCGTAGGCGAGCACCCGCAGGCCGAGGCCTTCGAGCCGCCAGCGCAGGGCCCGGCCGACCGAGCCCAGCCCGACCAGCCCCGCCGTGCGGCCGTTCAGCTGCCAGGCGCGGTATCGCTGGTAGGGGATCGTGCCGTCCCGGTAGATCTGGCCCGACCGCACGTCCCGGTCGGCGGGCAGCACCAGGCGGGAGGCGGCGAGGAGCAGGGCGACGGCGAGCTCGGCCACGGCGTCGGCGTTGCGGCCGGGCGCCCGCAGCACCGGGATGCCGGCGGCCGTGGCCCCCGACACGTCGACGTTCGTGGGGTCTCCGCGCGTCGAGCCGATGGCCGCCAGCGGGAGGTCGAACACCGGACCGGCGCAGCGGTCGGCCTCGCACACGATGATCGAGGCGCCCTCTCGGTCGGTCCGCTCGGCCAGCTGCTCGGCGTTGTACATGCGCAGGGGATCGTGGTCGATCCAGGGGTCCAGCACGACGTCGGCCAGGGCGCGCAGCCGATCGAGGCCCTCTCCCCGGAAGGGTGCGGTGACGAGGGCGCGCTGGCGGGGTTGGGAGCTCACGGTCGCCATCATGGCAAGACTATGACGCCGCTGTCAGAAAAGGCGGGCCGGCGTCCCTGCGGAGCAAGTGGGGCGTGCCCACGGGTTCCTCCGGTTCTGGCTCGGGCCGAACGTGGGCGCCGCGGCTGCTGGCGCGACGACCACTTTCGTCCAGACGTGGAACCCGAGTACTGGCCGGGCCGCGTCAGGCGCCGTGGCGGCGAGACTCCGCCAGCACGAACGCCAGGTCCCGCGGGTAGGTCCGCAGGGCCAGCAGCATCAGCACGCCGCCAATGGCGTAGATCGGCGTCAGGGCCACGAGCGCCAGGCGTAGCCCGATCACCGTCGAGATGGCGCCGATGACGAGGGGCCCGACGGTCGACCCCGACCGGAGCGCCGACCGGACGCTGGCCGCCCGCCCGCGCAAGCGGGCCACCACCACGTCGGTGAACATGGCCTCGGCCGGGGCGATCGGAAGGGTGACCGCCACCCCGCCGAACGCGAACAGGGGCACGGTCACGGGCAGGTCGGTGCTGGCGAAGGCTGCGGCCAGCAGGGGGGTGGCGGCCAACGAGGCGAAGGCGATGACCCACACCCGGGCGCAGACCACGCCCCGCCGCATCAACCGGTCGGCGAGGGTGCCGCCGCCGAGGATGCCGATGATGGCGCTGACGCCGAGGACGCTGGTCACCAGCCCGGCCTGGGCCGGCCCCATGTGGTGGATGCGCCGGAAGTAGGGCACGGCCCAGAAGCTGAGGCCGTTGAGTAGCAGCCCGGAGATCGTGAGCGAGACGATTCCCAGCCACATCGTCCGGATGTGCAGGAACTCGCGGGCCACCTGGCCGATGGTCGCCCGCTCGTAATCGAGCGTCCCCGTGCGGGTGGGCGCGCCCAGCTTGCCCGTCACTGCGGTGGCGACGGGGCTAGCTTCGTCGGCCTCGGCGAGGAAGTGGGCGTCCTGGTGGCCCCGTTCGGGCTCGGGCGTCCGCAGCATGAACCAGCACACGAGCAGACCGGCGGGCACCCACATCCAGAAGGCCCACCGCCACCCGCCGACGGCCACGGCCACGCCCCCGCCTACGAAGCCGATGAGCGAACCGGCCAGCGAGCCCGCCTGGTAGTAGCCCATCATCCGGCCCCGGTCCTGGACCCGGTAGTGGTCGGCGATGAGCGACGTCGCCGCCGGGCTCGTCGCTTCCAGGCCGCCGACCCCGAGCCGGGCGGCGAACACCATGGCGTACGAGGCGGCGGCTCCGTTGAAGGCCATGCAGCCCGTCCACAGGGCGGTGGCCCCCGCCAGCAGGCGCGTGCGGCGCAGGCGATCGGCCAGGATGCCCATCGGCACCGCGCCCAGGATGCCCACGCCGGCCATGGCGAAGGGGATGAAGCCCACGGCGACGTCGGAGACGTGAAAGGCGTGCTCGATCCCGGGAATGGCCTGCGACAGGGATGACATCTCGCCGTTCTGGATGGCGAGCGTCGACGCCAGGGCGAAGATCGGAAACCAGCCGTAGCGCTTCGCCACGGCGACGGTCGTGGAACGGCCTGCGCCCTCCGGTGCCAGCTCGGCCGCGCTCGCTGCTCCAGCGGACCCAGCCACGGGCGCACGATAGTCAGTACCCGACGGCATCGTCACACTCCAGAGCGCGCGGTCAACCCAGGCCGAGATACGAGCTGGTGAGTGCCTCGCTGCTGTGCAGCTCGGCCGGCTCGCCCACGAAGGCGATGGTCCCCTTGGCCATCATGTAGCAGAGGTCGGCGAAGCGCAGCGCGTACGTGAGGTACTGCTCGACGAGCACGATCGTGAGGCCCTCGGCCTTGAGGGTGGCCACGCTGTCGAAGAGCTGCTCCACGATCGTGGGGGCCAGGCCCATCGAGATCTCGTCCATCATGAGGACGCGTGGCGAAGCCAGGAACGCCCGCGACAGCGAGAGCATCTGCTGCTCTCCTCCCGAGAGCGTGCCCGCCCGCTGGTCCATCCGCTCCCGCAGTCGAGGGAACAGGTCGAGCACCCTCTCGATGTTGCGCGATCGCTCGGCGCTCCGCAGCCCGCGAGCCGCGTTGGCGCCGATGGCGATGTTGTCGCGCACGTCGAGGCCAGGGAAGATGCCTCGTCCCTCCGGGATGAGCGTCAGCCCCCTGGTGGCGATCTCGTACGGCGAGCGGCCGCTGATCGTTCGTCCGTCCAGCCGGATGCGCCCCCGCCAGGCGGGGAGGGTACCGGAGATGGCCCGCAGCGTCGTCGTCTTGCCGGCGCCGTTCGGTCCGAGGAGGGCGACCACCGAGCCGGGCGGCACGGCCAGGCTGATGTCGTGCAGGACCTCGACCTTGCCGTAACCGGTCGTGACGTGCTCAAGCTCGAGCTGTGCCGGCACCGGCTCCCTCTCTCATGTCGTCGTCTGCGTCCTCTGCGCCAGCCGCGTCGGCCCCGAGATAGGCGGCCCGCACGGCGTCGTTCGTGGCGATCTCGCCCGCGCCGCCCACGGCGATGACCCGTCCGAAGTCGACGACGTAAATGGTCTCGGACACCGCCATCACCAGGTCCACGTCGTGCTCGATGAGGAGGATCCCCACGCCGCTGTCGGCGATGTCGCCGAGCACGGACTGCAGATGCTCGGTCTCGCCCGAGTCGAGCCCGCTTCCCGGTTCGTCGAGCAGCAGGACGGAGGGATCGGTGCACAAGGCCCGCCCGAGCTCCACCAATCGGAGCACACCGGTCGGGAGATCGCCGGCCATCTCGTGACCGACGTCGCCCAGCCCGACCTGTTCGAGGACGTCATCCACCCGGGCGACGACGGCGGGCTCGTCGGGATGGCGCAGCTGGAAGACACCTCGGAACGTCCTACCCGGGCGGGCTGTCTCCACTGCCACCTGGAGGTTCTCGAACACGGTCATGCCCGTGAAGACCTCGAGGCGTTGGAACGTCCGCCCCAGCCCGAGGCTGGCCCTGACATGGGTGTCGAGGCCGGTGATGTCGCGGCCGGCGAGACGCACCGTCCCTTCGTTCGGCTCGAGGAGCCCGGTGAGACAGTTGAAGACCGTGGTCTTGCCGGCGCCGTTGGGGCCGATCAGCGACGTGATGCTCGCCTCGGGGACGTCCAGGGTCACGTGGTCGACGGCAAGCAGGCCGCCGAAGCGCTTCACGAGGTCGGTCGCCTCGAGGAGGCTCATGGCAGCCCGCTCCGGGCCTCACCGAGCACCCGATCGGCGAACGGTGACGCCACCAGATCCTCGCTGTCGCCTGATCCGTTGGTGGCTCCTGTGGTGGCGAAAGCGGCGCCGGCGAGGGCGGCCGAGCCTTCCCGCACCGTCGCAGGTCGCGTGCCGTTGCCGATGCCGACGTGCTGGCGGGCCGACGGCGCAGACAGGGCACCGCTGGCCGCCGCCGCAGAGAACGCCTCGATCAGACGCTTCGGCTCTCGCACGCGGGCGCTCACCTGCATGGCGATGCCCGCCAGGGATCCTCCCGGCAAGTAACCGATGAACAGGGCGAGTATGGCGAAGGTGAGGTCCGAGAAGCCGGACTGGTGCACGAACGTGTTGAGCATGACGAACAGCACCGCACCGACCACCGCGCCGCCGAGGCTGCCGACACCAGCGACGACGACGACGAGGAACCACGTGAGGCTGGTGAACGGGTCGAAGGCGAACGGCGTGAAGACCTGCGTCTGCTGAGCGAGGAGCGTGCCGCCGATCCCGGCGATGAAGGCGCTCATGGCGAAGATGAACAGCTTGTACCTGCGCAGGTCGATGCCGATCGAGCGCGTCGCCGTCTCGGAGTCGCGCATGGCGGCGAGGACCCGCCCCAGCCGCCCACTGCGGAGGTTGCGGGCCAGCAGGAGCATCAGGACGACCCAGAACAGCTCGAACCAGTAGAAGGCACGGTCGCCCGCGAACGACAAGCCGAAGACGCTCGCCCGGTGCGCCGTCAAGCCACCTGACCCGCCGGCGAACACGTTGCTCGAGAACACGAACTGGTACGCCAGCAGGCCGATGGCGAGGGTGGTGAGACCGAGGAAGAGGCCGCGGCGTTTGAGGGCCGGGTAGCCGGCCACGAGCCCGAGGACGAGGGCGGCAAGTGCACCTACGAGCATGGCGAGGATCACGGGCAGCCCGAGGGCGTTGGCCACGCGTGCCGACACGTAGGCGCCGATGCCGGCGAAGGCGGCCTGGCCCAGCGTGATGTAGCCGCAGAACCCGGTGATGCACACGATCGAGACGAACACGATGATCAGGGCCAGCACCTCTTGGGCGTTGCCGAGCGTGATGGTGTCGAGTGGCAGAGGCGCGACGATCGCGATCAGGGCGGCGTTGAGGAGCAGGGCGACGCGAGGTGAGCTGATCCCCGTCCGAGCGGAGCGGCGCAGTCGACCGACCTGCTGGAGCAGCAGCCCGGGTCCGCTCGACGTGCCCCCCACCTCGTCGAGCTTGCGCAGCACGAGAAGGGCGACGAACAGGATGACGACCGACAGATTGGGCTTGAGCTGGTCGAAGCCGGTGCTGACGCCCGAGGGCAGCTTGCCGAACACGGGCAGGACGACGAGGTGGTACTCCGTCAGGAGGCTGTTCAGCACGCCGAGCAGGAGGACACCGGCGCCTGCGGCCACGGGCAGGCTGACCAACCGGGCGACCACGGCGATGGAGAACGTCTCGATGACCAGGAGTGTGAGGTGGAAGGGGTCGAGGCCGAACTGCGGGGCCAGCAGCACGCCGGTCAAGCCCGCCAGCCCGCAGCCGAGGGCCCACGACAGGCCGGCGACGCGGTTGGCCGGGATGCTCGACAGCTCGGCCAGCTCTCGCCGGTCGACGACGGCCCGGATCTCCATGCCGATGCGGGTGAAGCGGAACAGCAGCCACAGGGCGGCGCTGATGACCCCGACGAGGATGACCACCGTCAGCTGGTCGGTGCCGATGTAGAGTCCGCCGCCCAGGTCGATGGACTTCGAGCTGACGAGGGCGGGGGCCTGGCGGACGGTGCCCGTCCACACGGCGTAGGCCAGCCCGAGCAGGAGCAGGAAGATCCCGAGCGTGGCGACCAGCTTCTCGGTCTGACCCGCCCCGCGTCGCTCCAGGGGGCGGAAGACGACTCGTTCGAGCAGCAGGCCGATGCCCGGTCCGATCACCAGGAGGGCGATGAGCGCGGCCGGGACCAGAGGGAGGTGCCACTCGCTGGCCAGCTGCCAGAGGCAGTAGGCGACGATCATGGCCACGGCGCCGTGGGCGAAGTTGAACACGCCGGTGGCCTTGTAGGTGAGGACGACGCCCATGCCCGCCATCGAGTAGATGCAGCCGGTGGCGATGCCGGCGATGATGACCTGGAGCCAGAACGTCAGGCCTCCCGAGGCCTGGCTCACGGCTCCCAGGATCACGTGCCCGACCTCACGTGGCCGAGAGCAGCGGATCGCACAGACGGCAGGGCTTGAGGCCCTCCTCGCGCACGACGTCCTCGCCGACCGCCTCGAGCTCTGACTTGCCTTCGACCATGGCGCATCCGAGCCGGTGGAAGGTGGCGGCTCCCGGAAGGGCGACCAGCTCTCCCTGCTCGGGCTCGGGGCCGTACAGATCCCGCTCGTGCTTGCCGTTGGGGTGACGAGCCGGCTCCTCGTCGGCCTCGGCCAGGCTGATGTCGGGCGCGTCGGCGCGGGCCAGGAGGACGGCGTGCAGCTGGGCGATCTGCTTCTCGAGCCGGTCGAGACGACCCGAGTCCTTGCGCAGGTCCTCGGTGCCGAGGATGACGGCACCGATGGCGACGAGGGCGATACCGCCGATCCCGCCCGAGATCAGGAACGGAAGCTGCTTGGCCACCAGGGCCTGGCCCGAGAGGCCGAACCAGCCCAGGAAGATGGCCAACAGTCCGACGCCGGTGAGCACCCATCCGACCACTGGGCGGCTCGTCTTGCCCAGCGATCGGGCCGCCCATCTCCAGAACTGCGCCGGGTCCACCAGGTCCTCGGGCAGCGGCGACAGGCCGCTCCCGTTGGGGGCCGGCCGGGGCTGATTGGGCTGATCGGCTTCAGCTCGAGTGCCGCCCTCCCGGGCCGGCCTCCCAGCCGGCGTTCTGGTCGAGGCGGTGGTCTGTGTGCGCTCAGTGGCCATCACTTCTCCTGAGCAGGGACATCAGCGGCCGCGCGGCAGCCGGGCGGGTACGACCAGGCGCGAGCCGAGAAACAGACCCGCGAAGGCCAGCGTGAAGGCCAGGTAGACGGTGTCGAGACGGTGGGCGACGAGCGCCTGGTCGACGATCTCGCCGAAGAACCCCGACCCACCGCGCGACCCGGGGTGGCCACCACGTCGGCCAGGCGAGGAAGAGGAAGCTGCCAGGGAGCCGGGTGTCCCAGGCGTGCCCGGTGTCCCCGGGAGAGCCGCGCTGCTCGAGAGGGCGGCGCCTTGGTCGGCACCTGCCGGCGCACCCTGCGTCGCGCTGTCGGAGCTCCCCAGGTCGGTGACGCCACCCGCGCCGCCGAGGTCTGTCGACTGGGCGCTCGTCGTGGCCGCCGTGCAGGCGCTGCCGAGGGTGATGTTGGTGAAGTACACGTCGCCCATCGGCACCTGCGAGGCGTCGGCCTGGAGGTGGAGCAGCAGACCGTCGGCCTCTCCCTTGCCGCAGCCGGCGCCGCCGATGGGCTGGAGTGGGTTGCTCGTCTCGCCCACGAGGTGGAGCTGGGACCCCGAAGCCTGGAGAGCCGTCTGGAGGGCGCTGTTGACTGCGTCCAGGATGGGGCCTCCCTGCGTATTGCTGCCGACGGTGACCCCGTTCTGGTCGATCGTGGCCGGTTGACCGCCGGCGGTGACGCCGTGGACGGTCACGTGGTCGACGTGCTTGTCGGTGCCGTGGTCGTTGGTCTGGTAATCGGACGTGGTGAGGATCGAGTCGACGTGGATCATCCCCCCGAGCAGGTCGACACCCGACAGCCGGGTCTCGGCCTGGACGACGAGGGTCGACGGGTCGTCGGGCGCGAACGACTGCTTGGTATGGGACTCCGACGAGGCGACCATGGCGACGGCCCCGTCGGTCGCCTGGGGCTTGACTCCGGCGGCGGCCTGGGGGCTGTTCGTGATGGCGGCCACCTGGCGGCGAAAGCCGAGCGCGGCCGCGGCCAGCGCCTGGCCGGCCTGAGCCGAGGAAGCGCCGCCGCCGCCGGTGCCGAGCGTGTAGCCACCGTCGACAGCGTCGGTCGACACCATGTTCGGGTCGGCGTGGGCCGCCGCGCTGAGCGCGGTGAGCGTGACCGGCGCACCGCCGCCGCCAAGGTTCTGTGAGGCCGTCGTGTGGGCGTCAGGCGGCGACCCGCTGGTCTGGGCGCTCAGCGGGAACGGCGGCAGCCCGCAACCGGGCGTGAACCCTGCGACGCAGAGGAGCCCGCCGAGGCCGTTCACCGTGGCGCCCGGCCAGTAGGTCGAGCCGCGGGCGATGAGTCCGCTGGCGGAGAACTGGCTCAAGCCGTCGGGGAAGCTGCCGTAGAACGGCTGGGACGTGGGGCCGATCCCGGACTTGCCATTGGTCTCCTGGTGGATGGCCGTGGCGGCGGCGACCCCGGAGAACACGTCAGGTCGGGTACCGCCCGAGCTGTCGACCGCCCCCGCGACCGTGGGACCGAGCAGGGCGACGACGCCGAACAGCGCAGCCCCCCCGAGGCAGGATCGACGGACCCACCTCAGCGCTCTGGTCTCGCTCACGACTTACGCTCCCCGGCGAGGGTTGTCCCAAGGCCCCGACGAGCCAGGATTCGACGACCTCTCCGCCGAATCCTTGCCTGCTATGTAGCCATCTAGCCCGACCTGTAGTTCTCCGACGCTGATGTCAGGTTAGTACACTTTGTCTGTTTTCACCGTTTGACGGGAGTTGGGGGAAATGCGTCGTTCGAGAATCGCAGTGCTGGGGGCGACGGTCGCGGCGCTGATGCTCTCTGCATGCGGGACCCGCCTGGGGAACTCCGCCTTCCTGCAGGCGCAGCGGGGCTCGGGTACCTCGGGGGACCTGTCGGCGGGGGACCAGGGGTCGAGCGGCGGCGCCAACGGCTCGGCCGGGACCGCCGCCGCCCAGGGGACCAGCGGGGGGGCGAACGGTGGCGGATCGTCAGCCACCGGAGGGAGTGGCGGCTCCAGCGGCGGTTCAGACGCCGGCGGCGCCGGCGGTGCGGGAGCCCCTGGCAACACCGCCAGCGACGTTGGGGTGACTCCCAACAGCATCACGATCGGCAACATCACCGCGACCGGTGGATCCTTCGGGCCCGAGGCCTTCGGCGTCAGCCAGAACGGGCTCAAGACCTGGGTCCAGGCCGCCAACGCCAAGGGTGGGATCAACGGGCGCAAGATCAACCTCGTCACCTGCGACGACGCCGAGGACGGCTCGCAGAACCTGGCCTGCGCCACCAAGCTGGTCGAGCAGGACCACGTCTTCGCCTTCATCGGCAACAACAGCGACGCCAGCGCCCGGTCGGCGACCTACGAGTACTCGCACAACGTCCCCGACCTCGGCTTCCCGCTCAACAACGGGTACTACAAGTACCCGAACATGTTCTCCTACCTCGGCGGCGGCGGTTATGTCCGCAACGGCAAGCAGGTCGGCAACAACGGCCAGCTGGAGCAGCAGGCGTGGCAGTTCAGGTGGTTCCACGAGAACATGGGGATCAGCAACGGCGGGTTCTGCTTCTACTCCATCGCGGTGTCACAGCAGCAGGGCATCGCCGAGGAGCAGGGGGCCGGGTCGGAGCACATCAACAACACCTACGACTGCGGCGGTTCGAACGCCGGAGCCAACCCCGCCGCCCCGACGTTCGACACCGACGCCGTGAACATGAAGGCGAAAGGCGTGGACGGTGTCTGGGACGCCATCGACACCAACGCCAACGCCAAGCTGTGCCAGTCCTTCGACCGCAACCAGTTCCATCCCAAGGCCAAGGTGTCGACGGTCGAGGTGTGGGGCCAGGAGGTAGGGAGCTGGAGCTCCCCCTGCCGCAACTCCGTCTTCGTCGCCGGCAACGAGGACAACTACAACGACACCGCCAACCCGTCGGTGGCCGAGTTCCGCCAGGATTTCGGCAACTACTGCAAGGGTTGCCCGCTCCACGAGTGGAGCCTCGACGGCTACGCCGTCGGGACGATGTTCGGCGACGCCCTGGCCGCCATGGGAGGGTCACCGACCAGGGGCGGCTTCATGGGCTGGATGAACGGCCTGAACAACTACACCGCCCACGGCCTGTGGGCACCGTTGGACTACCACCAGTACAACTTCAGCCAGCCCCACACGGCATGCTTCACCGTCGTCCAGTGGCAGGACTCTGGCAACGGCTGGGTGACCAAGGCGCCGCTCGGCACGTGTTACAACATCGGCTGGATCAGCTACCCGGCCAGCGACGACGGCTCCTAGGCGCTGGCGCGCAGGTGGATCATGCCTCTCGCCGGGCTTCTGGGCCGGCGCTAGGCGGCCGTCGCCGCCACCGGGTGGCGGAACAGGCGTGACGCGTTCTCGTACGTGAGCTTGCGAACCTCGGCCTCGGGGAGGCCTCCGATGCGCCGCTCGGCCACGAGCTGGGTGTCGGGCCAGGTCGAGTCGGCGTGGGGGTAGTCGCTTTCGAGCATGATGTGGTCGATCCCGATGCGCTGGCGCAGCTCGATGGTCGAGGGATCGTCGATCGTGCAGAACCAGAAGTTGCGCTGCAGCGCCTCGGAGGGCAGGAGCGACCCATCCCACACGCCACCTTGTTGGGCCGAGTGGTGGACCACGTAGTCGAGACGGTCGAGCAGCCTCGGCACCCAGCCGATCCCGCCCTAGGCCATGGCTACCTTGATGCCGGGAACGCGGAGAGGGATGCGGGCCCACACCCAGTCGGCCGCCGCGGCCAGAGCGTTGGCCGGAAAGAGGGTGGTGAGGAGCTCGAGGGGTGCCCCGGGTGATGTCGCCGCCGTCCAGGCGGACGATCCCGTGTGCAGGCACACGACGGTCTCGGTCTCCTCGCACGCCCGCAGGAACGGATCCCAGTGGTCGGTGTGCATCGAGGGAAGGCCGATGTTGGCCGGGTTTTCGGCGAAGCTCACGGCCCTGAAGCCACGCTCGGCGTTGGCGCGGATCTCCTGGGCGGCGACGACCGGATCGCACAGCCACGGGATTTGGAGCGGGATGATGCGCTCCGGGTACGTGCCTGCCCACACGTCGTGGTGCCAGTCGTTCCACGCCCGGACGCAGGCCACGCCGAGATCGGGATCCTCGCTGCGCGAGAACACCGTTCCCGCGAACCCGGCGAGCAGGGAGGGAAAGTTGAGCGAGGCCTGGATGCCGCCGATGTCCATGTCCCGGATGCGAGCGTGGATGTCCCAGCAGCCGCGACGCATCTCGTCGAAACGGGCCGGCTCCATGCTCCACTCGTCCTGGGGTCGCCCCACAACGGCGTTCAGGCCCACGTTGGGATAGTGGGTGCCCTCGTAGAGCCACATCTCGGCGCCCTCGTCGGTCTGGACCACGCGAGGCGCCCGGTCGGCCAGCGCCGTCGGCATGCGGCCTTCGAACAGGTCCGGTGGCTCGATCAGATGGTCGTCGACCGAGACGATCGTGTACCGGCGGGGTCGGGGCTCGGGGTCGGGCAGGAGCTTCGCCACCAGGCCGGATGGTAGCGCCCGCAGGATGTCCACGCTGACGCCGATGTCAGGTGTACCCTTGTCTGACTGGTCGGTCGGGAAGCGGAGGGACCAGATGCGTACGTTGAAGCCCCTGTCGGTCGGAGTGGCGGGCGCCGCGATTGCACTGGTCGCTGCCGCGTGTGGCGGGGGGAGCAGCTCCAGCAGCTCCACCACCACGACGCAGAGTCCCGCTCAGGCGACGGCCGTGATCACCACCAACTGGACCACCTTCTTCGACGGCAATAATCCCAATAGCGGCGCCAAGCTCGCGTTGCTGCAGAACAACGGCAAGTTGGGCGCCACCTTCCAGAAGAACTTCGCCGGCAATGCGTCGACTGCGGCCATGACGCAGGCGAAGGTCACCAACGTGACGGCGCTGCCGGCCAGCCAGTGCCAGGCGGCCGCCGTTCCCTCGCCGTGCGCCAAGGTCAGCTACGACCTGGTGAACCGGCAGAACGGCTCCCCGCTGCTCGCTGGCCAGACCGGCTACGCCGTCTACCAGAACGGCAAGTGGATGATCTCGGAGAACA
>JBPYEI010000018.1:0-13978 GCA_051985455.1 Acidimicrobiales bacterium | reverse complement strand
AGGCCGAGCCCAGGGCGATCTTGATCTCCTCGGCGGTGCGCTCGCCCAGCGCCAGGCTGTACTCCTTCTTGATGAACTGGATGATGGCTTCGTCGAGCTCGTCGCCACCGATGCGGATCGACTGGCTCGTGACGATGCCGCCGAGGGAGATGACGGCCACCTCGGTGGTGCCGCCGCCGATGTCGACGACCATGTTGCCCGTGGGCTCGTGCACAGGCAGGCCGGCACCGATGGCCGCCGCCATGGGCTCCTCGATGATGTAGGCGGGCTTGCGGGCCCCCGCCGACTCCGCTGCCTCCTGGACCGCCCGCTGCTCCACCCCGGTGATGCCCGACGGCACACAGATGACCATCCGCGGCTTGGCGAACCGGCGCTGGTGGACCCGGTGGATGAAGTACCGGAGCATCTTCTCGCAGATCTCGAAGTCCGCGATCACCCCGTCCTTCAGCGGCCTGATGGCCTGAATATGGCTCGGGGTCCGTCCGATCATCCGCTTCGCCTCGGCGCCGACCGCCAGGGGTCGCCCGTCCTTGACGTTGACGGCCACGACTGAGGGCTCGTTCAGGGTTATACCCCGGTTACGGACGTAGACAAGCGTGTTGGCCGTGCCCAGATCGACGGCCATATCGCGCCCGAACCACGAGGAGAAAAGGTTGTCAGACATTGGGAACCGGCCTCCTGAGGTCTAGTGGAGGTCGGCTCACAGGGTAGGTGACTATCGAGGTCTGAACAAGGCACCTAGTCGAGGTGGGGGAAGAACACTTCGATCTCGCGCTTGGCCGATTCCGCCGAATCGGAGCCGTGAACAAGGTTTTCTGTCAGCTGCACGGCGAGATCTCCTCTGATCGTCCCCGGGGCGGCCTCGGCCGGGTTCGTCGCACCCATCAAGGACCTGACGATCCGCCAGACGTCAACGGGTCCCTCCACGATCATGACCAGAGACGGCGAACGGCCGATGAACGCCACCAGCTCGTCGTAGAAGGGCTTGCCTCGGTGCTCGGCGTAATGGCGGGAGGCGAGCTCGGCGTCGATGGTGCGCAGCTCGGCGGCCACGATCCGCAGTCCTTTGTCCTCGAGCCGTTTGACGATCTCGCCCACGAGGCCCCGCTCGACGGCATCGGGCTTGCAGATGACGAGGGTGCGGTCCATCGGGAGGCGAGGCTAGCGGCGCCTGCCCGAAGTCGACCCCGTCCAGGTCATCCCTGGTCTCCACCGCCGAGAAGGACGCTGCGAGCAGCGCCGACGGTGTACAACGAACCCGTAACCAGGAGCGTGTCCTCCGGGCCGGCGCGAGCGCGCGCCAGAGCCACCGCCTCGGGGACCGACCCCGCCGCCTCGGCCCGCAAGCCCATGGCCGCCGCCGCTGAGGCCACCTCGGTCGCCGGCAGCGCCCGGGGCGACGGCGGCGGACAGGCGACGACCAGCACGATGCGGGACGGGTCGAGCGCGTCGAGCATCTCGACGGGGTCGCGTCCCTTCAGCAAGCCGAGAACGACCACCCGGCGGTCCGCTCCCGCGAACTCCTCGGCCAGGGTTGCACCTGCGGCTTCCGCGCCGACGGGATTGTGGGCGCCGTCGAGGAGACGCAACGGGCGCCGTCCGACGACCTCCATGCGACCGGGGTTGCGCACTTCACCGAAGGCAGAGCGCACGAACTGCTCCGGGACGGGAGCGCCGAAGAACGCCTCCGCGGCGGCAAGGGCGGCGGCGGCGTTGTCGCCCTGGTGGGCGCCGTGCAGAGGCAGGAACACGTCCCGGTACTCGGTGCCGGGCGTGCGCAGGTCCAGCAACCGCCCACCGTGAGCCAGCTGGTTGGCCTCGCAGTCGAAGTCCGACCCGCGCTCCCATACCTCGGCTGCGCCCGCCCCGCGGAAGATGGCGGCCAGCTCGGGGTCGGTCTCGCCCAGCACGAGCAAGCTGTCCGGCTTGACGATTCCGGCCTTCTCGGCCGCGATGTCGGTCAGCGCCGGGCCGAGGATCGCGACATGGTCGAGGCTCACGTTGGTCACGACCGCCACCTGGGCATCGGCGACGTTGGTCGCGTCCCACGTCCCGCCCAACCCCACCTCGATCACGGCGACGTCCACGGCGATGTCGGCGAACCAGCGAAAGGCGGCCGCCGTCACGATCTCGAACCACGTGGGCCGGCGCTCCATGAGCTCCTCCAGCCCGGCGATGGCGACGAGCACCTCGGCCAGCTCGTCGTCGGGGATGGGCTCACTGTCGACCGTCAGCCGCTCGTTGATCCGCTCGAGGTGGGGGCTGGTGTACGTGCCGACCTTCAGGCCGCGAGTGGTGAGCAGGGATGTCAGCACCCGGGCGGTCGATCCCTTGCCGTTCGTGCCCGTCAGGTGCAGCACGGGGTAGGCCCGCTGCGGATCGCCCATGAGCTCGGTGAGCCGTCTGATCCGCTCCAGCGTCGGCGTGGCGCCGGCCCGGCCGCTCTCGATGGCCTCGAGGTTGACGTGGTCGTCGAGCCAGTCGAGCGCTTCCTCGAGCCGAGCGGGGGTCCCGGCCCGACCGATCACCCGGATGCGGCCACCCGCAGGCCAGGGGCCCGTCGTACCCTGCCAGCCCGCCTGCCCGCACGCTCGACGGCGTGGACGACCCGGGGCCGAGCGGCCTCCACGGCCTGCTCGACGCGAGGCCGGGCGACCTCAACCGCCTGCTCCACCCGCGGCCGGGCAGCCTCCACCGCCTGCTCGACACGAGGTCGGGCGGCCTCCACGGCCTGCTCGACGCGAGGCCGGGCGGCCTCCACCGCCTGCTCGACGCGAGGCCGGGCGACCTCCACCGCCTGCTCGACACGAGGCCGGGCGGCCTCCACGGCGTGCTCGACACGAGGGCGAGCCGCCTCGGCCGCTTGGGACAGCGCCTCGAGGGCCTGCTCCAGCGCCGGAGCGGCGGGCAGCACCGCGCTGCGCCGCGGCGCCGGGGCCCGCCGCCGGTGGCGACAGTCGATCGCCAGGCCGAGCAGCGCTCCTGTTCCCCCCATGGCCGCCCCCATGCGGCCGGCCCGTCCCAGGGCCATGTCCACCGTGTCGTCGCGCCGATACGACCAGACGATGCTCACGATCACGCCTGTCGCACCGCCGAGAACGGCACCCTTCCACATCGTCCTGCCCATGCTGCTGCTGCCAGAGCCCCCGGCCTCAGGAGGCGGCCCGGCGGGGCCGGTCCACCTTGTCACGGTCGCTGCGGGGCACCAGGGTGGGATTGACCCGGTCGAGGACCACCGACCGGTCGATGACACACTTGCCGATGTCGGTGCGACTGGGCAGGTCGTACATGACCTCGAGCAGCACCTCCTCGAGAATGGCGCGGAGACCTCTGGCGCCCGTACCGCGCAGGAGGGCCTGCTCGGCGACCGCCTCCAGGGCGTCCTCCCCCAGCTCCAGCTCCACCTGATCGAGGTCGAACACCCGCCGGTACTGCTTGACGAGGGCATTCTTGGGCTCGACGAGGATGCGCACCAGCGCCGTCTTGTCGAGGCTGGAGACCGCTCCGATGACGGGAAGCCGCCCCACGAACTCCGGGATCAGGCCGAACTTGAGCAGATCCTGAGGCAGCACGTGGCGCAGGAGCTCGCCGTCGTCGTGCTCACCACTGCGGTTCACCTCCGCTCGGAACCCGATGCCCTTGCGGCCGATGCGCGCCTCGATGATCTTCTCCAACCCGGCGAAGGCACCGCCGCAGATGAACAGGATGTTCGTGGTGTCGATCTGGATGAACTCCTGGTGGGGATGCTTGCGCCCGCCCTGGGGAGGCACGGACGCCGTGGTGCCCTCCAGAATCTTGAGCAGGGCCTGCTGGACACCCTCGCCGGAGACGTCACGAGTGATCGAGGGGTTCTCACTCTTGCGGGCGATCTTGTCGATCTCGTCGATGTAGATGATCCCGGTCTCGGCCTTCTTGACGTCGTAGTCGGCCGCCTGGATGAGCTTCAGCAGGATGTTCTCCACGTCCTCGCCGACATAGCCGGCCTCGGTGAGCGCCGTGGCGTCGGCGATGGCGAAGGGGACGTTGAGCATGCGGGCCAGGGTCTGGGCCAGGAGTGTCTTTCCGCAGCCGGTGGGTCCGAGGAGGAGGATGTTCGACTTGGCCAGCTCCACGTCGGCGTCGTGATAGGCGCCCGCCTGCACCCGCTTGTAGTGGTTGTAGACGGCGACCGACAGGATCTTCTTGGCATAGTCCTGACCGATCACGTAGTCGTTCAGGAAGTCGAAGATCTCCCGGGGCTTGGGGAGCTCGTCGAAACGCATCTCGGAGGACTCCGCCAGCTCCTCCTCGATGATGTCGTTGCACAGGTCGATGCACTCGTCGCAGATGTAGACACCGGGGCCGGCGATCAGCTTCTTCACCTGCTTCTGCGATTTGCCGCAGAAGCTGCACTTCACGAGATCCCCGCCGTCACCGAACTTCGCCACCGTCTCCCCCTTGCTAGGCCACACCTGCGGCTTGCGGGACACCTGCCAGCTCTCGCGTCGTGATCACCTCATCAATGATGCCGTAGTCCTGTGACTCCTCGGCGCTCATGATGAAGTCGCGGTCGGTGTCCTTCTGGATCTTGTCGATGGGCTGACCCGTGTCCTGGGCCAGCATCTGGTTCAGGAGATCGCGCATGCGCAGGATCTCCTTCGCCTGCAGCTCGATGTCCGTCGCCTGCCCGGCAGCCCCTCCGTAGGGCTGATGGATCAGGATGCGGGCGTGGGGCAGGGCGAAGCGCTTTCCCTTGCTGCCCGCGGCCAGCAGGACTGCGGCCGCCGAGGCGGCCTGGCCGTAGCAGAACGTCGACTTGGCCGGCTTCACGAACTTCATCGTGTCGTAGATGGCGAACAGGGCCGTGATGTCGCCCCCGGGCGAGTTGATATAGAGGTTGATGTCCTTGTCGGGGTCCTCGTACTCGAGGAACAGCAGCTGGGCGCAGACCAGGTTGGCCACGGCGTCGTCGATCGGCGTGCCGAGGATGATGATCCTCTCCCGCAGCAGGCGGGAATACAGGTCGTAGGCCCGCTCGCCGCGATTGGACGACTCGATGACGGTGGGAACGAGGTAGTCGTAAGCGGGCTGCATCATCCTGAGGTCTCCACGGTACTCGGCTCGCCGGCACCCTCCGGACCGCTGGCCTGGCCGGCGGCCTCGGGGGCGTCGTCAGGTGGGGATTCGGACGGGGGCGGTAAGAGGAGGGCGCGATCAACCGGCTTGCCCTCCTCGTCGACCAGCTCGACGTGGTCGACCAGCCAGTTGAAGGCTTTTCCCTTACGGATGTCAGAGCGTAGCTCGGGCATGCGCTCGGCCCGCTCCAGCTGTCGCCGCAGCTGCTCCGGTCGCTGGTCGAGGCGCTCGGCCAGGCTGGTGATCTCCTTCTCGACCTCGGCGTCCTCGACCTCGATGGACTCCGCGTCGGCCAGGGCGCGAAGAGCCAGGTCCGCCCGCACGGTCTGCTCCGATGCCTGGCGCAGCTCCGCCAGCAGCTGGTCCTGGTCCGTGCCAGCGGCTTCGAGGTACTGGCCCAGGGTGGCGCCCTGGGACTCGAGCCGGTGCGACAGATCGTGCAGTCGCCGCTCCAGCTCCTGCTCGATGAGGACTTCGGGCATATCCTCGTCGACGAGCTCGGAAAGCGCCCGCGCCGCCTGATCGCGCAGCGCCATCTGCGCCTGCATCCGCTTGAGCTCGGTCAGCTGGTTCCTCGTCGCGTCCCGCAGCTCCTGGACCGTGTCGAACTCCGACGCATCCGAGGCCCACTCGTCGGTGACCTCGGGCAGGACCTTCTCCTTGACCTCCTTCACGAGGACCTGGAAGCTCACGTCCTGGTCGTCGACCGTGGCGTTGAACCGGAAGATGTCTCCGGCCTTGGCCCCCCGGAGCTGTTCGTCCAGCTCGGGGACGATCGAGCCGCTCCCGACCTCGTAGAGGAGGTCGTCGGTGGTCAGCGGCTCGATGGTCTCGTCATGACGGTAGCCCTTGATGTCGATCGTCAGATGGTCGCCGTCGCGGGCCGGCCGCGACACGGTCGTCAGCTCTCCGAACTGGTCGCGTAGGCGGTCGACCTGGCGGTCGACCTCCTCGTCGGTGACGGCCAAGGGCGCCAGCGTGACCTGCAGCCCCTGGTAGCCGGGGATTGTCACCACGGGTCGCACGGGAACGACGGCGTCGAACGCCACCGGGCCCGACTCCTCTCCGGCGGTGATCTCGATCTCCGGGGCGGCGATGGCGTCCACCTCGGCGTCCTCCAACGCCTGGGCGTAGAAGTCCGGCAGCGACTCCCGGAACGCCTCTTGACGCAGCACGCCGGTCCCGAGACGAGCCTCGAGCAGTCGTCTGGGCACCTTACCGGGACGGAACCCGGGAACCCTGACCTCACGAGCCATCTTGCGAAAGGCGTCGTTGAGCGCCCGCTCGAACTCGGCCTCGTCCACCTCGACGGACAGCCTGACCTTGTTGTCCTCGAGGGGCTGCGCCGTGGCTCGCATAGAGATAGCCGAGTCTACCGGGCGGACCTCCGACCGCCGGACGACCGTTCCTCCCTGGTCCCCGGCCCGTGCTCGGCGTGGACGACGCCGAGGAAATCGGCCACCCCGGCCACCACGTGTGCGGTCCGGATCGAGGGAAAGATCTCGAAAGCGTGCTGGGCCCCCGGCAGCTCGGCGTAGGCGACAGCAGCGGAGGACGATCGCCGCAGCCGGTCGACGAAGCGGCGAGCCTCGCCGACGGGGACGAGGGTGTCGTTGGCCCCGTGGACGACGAAGAACGGAGGTGCGGCGACGTTGACGCGGTTGATCGGCGACGCCCGCTCGTACGCCCGCCGGGAGCCGCTCAGCGTCTGTTTCATGACCGTGCGCTCGAGCAGCCGGCCCAGCCCCCGGCCTCGGAGCCCGTCCCGGTTGGTGAAGTCGTAGACGCCGTAGAGCGGAACACAGCCCGACACCGACGTGTCTGCAGCCTCGAAGCCGGGCTGGTACTCGGGGTCTCCCGGCGTGAGGGCGACCAGCGATGACAGGTGACCCCCGGCCGACCCGCCCCCGACGACGACGAAATCGGGATCTCCCCCGTAGCCGGCGATGTGTTCCCGAACCCAGGTGAGCGCCCGCTTGCAGTCGACCAGGTGCTCAGGGAAGGCGACACGGGGGCTCAGCCCGTAGTTGGCGGTGACACACACCCATCCCCGACCGGCGAGGTGATCCATGAGGGGCAGGCCCTGCTCCCGCTTGTCGCCGAAGATCCAGGCGCCGCCGTGAAAGTAGAGGAACACCGGTGCGCCGGCCACCGGGTGCCGGGGCCGGTAGATGTCGACGCGGTGTCGCCGGGCTCCGTCGTCGCAGTAGGCGATGTCCCGCAGTCGCTCCACGGAGGGTCCCGGCCGCGTCACCGGGAAGACCAGAGCGAGGCGAGCGCTCCTACCATCGGCGGAGTCGGCGAGCGAGGGATCCCGCCGCCTGGGCCATCCTTCTCCGAGCCCCTGACGTAGGGCGCGGTCGACGACGCCGCGGGCCCGGCTCGCCCGCACGGCGAGGACGACCAGCCCGCACCACTGCGCCAGGGCGATACCGAGGCCGGCCCAGCCCGCCCACCCGCGGAAGGCGCCCAGGACGCCGAAGACAATCGTCGCCGCCACCTGCCAGGCCAGGTGGTGCAGCGGAAGCTCGGACGTGAGCCAGCCGGCGAAAAAGCTCGGCACCGCGAACGGCTCGAACCTCACGGGCCGAAAGGCGTTGACCGTGAAGCAGGCCCCGACGAGCGTGACAGCGAGGAAGGCCCACGACATGGGTCCATCCTGACGCAGCGTCAGTCATCGAGGAAATCACCGCGCTCGGGTGCTCAGACCTTGCTGTCCAGCTCCTCGAGCCGCTTGGCGACGTCCTCCGCCGTGGGTGGACGGTCTCCCGGGTCGGGCGCGAGACAGGCGCTCACGAGCGCGGCCTCCGACGCCGACAGCGAAGGATCGAGGACCGGCGTGGCGCCGAGCACGCGGCGCAGCGCCAACAGCGGATCGTCGCTCGGGAGGTCGCCGTAGACGCCGTGTCCCGTGACGGCGCGGTGGATGACAGTGCCGAGCGACCAGATGTCGGTCGCCCGGGAGGCCCGGCCGCCGCGGATCAGGATGGGATCGATGAACTCGACCGAGTCGATCGGCCCCATGCCGGTCACGGTCAGCCCCGGGGTGAGCAGTTGTGCCATCCCGAGATCGGAGAGCTTCGCCCCCCGCTCGTACAGGTCGATGTTGTCCGGCTTGATGTCGCGATGAGCGACCCCGGCCTCGTGGAGCGCGTGGGCGGCGCGGGCTGCGTGGGTCAGTGCGCGCAACACCTGGGGCCGGTCCAGGCTCCCCGAAGGCGCCGCCAGCGAGCCCATCGGGAAGTACTCCATGGCGTAGAAGAAGCTGTTCCCGTCCTGACCGGCATCGAAGAGCGTGACCAGGTACGGCGACTCGATCGAGGCGAACACGCGCAGCTCGCGGGTGGCGCGCCGGAAGCCGTCGTTCGAGGTAGCCCCGTCGAGCACCTTCACGACCACCAGGTCGATGTCCAGCTGTAGCCGGGGTGGAGTCTCCGCCAGGTAGAAGTTGCCGTGATTCCCCTCACCCAGCCAGCGACGAAACTTGTAGTCCGCGATCTGTTCGAGCTCCGAAGGCGCCTCGTTACCATTCATCGGTCGGTCGTTCACCTCCTCCCAGGCTGATCCTGAGCCGTGAACGTGAACGTCCGGTTTCCCAGCCGGACTTCGGTGTCGGGTGTGATGGCGGTAGCGACTCCCGGCGTCAGAGGCTGCCAGCCGGACTCCCGTGGCCGACGGATGGCCGTCCCGTTGGCCGACCGCAGATCGACAACTTCCACCGCGTCACCGCGGAGTGCGATCCGGAGATGGAGCCGTGACACCGATCGCTCGGTGTCGGTGATGACAAGTGGTTGGGCCTCTCCCGAAGCGACTCGTGCATCACCGTCCGGCTCCCGGCCGAGGACGACCTCACCGTCGAGGCTGAACGTCGTGCCGTCGTCGAACAGGAGCAGACCACGAGGGGGGGTGACCGCGGGCTGCTCTACCGGCGGTTCACCGCCGATCGGCAGCGGTGACCTCGGCTCGTCGAGAGCGGCTCCTCGCAGAGCGATCGTCCGGAAGGAAGTCTGCTCGTCCTGCAGCCCCGGGGCGCCCTCGGCGTCGGACGCGAGCACGCCGGCCCGAATCTGGTCGACGTCGTGCGCCCCGCTGTCGAGGGTCGTCTTGGCGCGCGCGACTCCTGAGGGCTGCACGACCGGCTCCGGCTCCGAGGGAGCTCGCTTGCGCCGGGCGAGGAGCATGCTGGCGGCAGGAACGACGCCGGCGCGGAGGTCCAGCCTCTCGTCGAGATGGAGCACCGAGCCGCCCTCCACCCCGATGGCGAGCGAGTCGATCGGCTCGTCGACGATCCGATCGACCCACGTGGCGACGTGCCGGGCCGAGACGATCTCCTCCACGCCGGATCTCGTCACAGCGACGTCCATCTCGCCGTGGACGAACACAGCCAGACCTTCCTCTGCCTCTGCGAAGGCTGCGAACGTCGGGACGGAGGCAGGGTCCTCGTTGGAAAGCAGGCCGGCCAGCCGCCGGAAGAGCACCCTGCCCGCAGCCCGCTGGTCTCCGCACCGCTCGAGGACATCGAGTATCTGCTCGAGCACGCTGCGCTGGCCCGGTTGCCACACAGGAACCATCGCTATGACGCTGCCGAAGCGGGCGGCCATGCCGTCGCCAGGACCTATCCGGCAGCCGTACTCATCCAGGCTGGCCATCATCCACCGACCCCCTGGCCGAGCTCTGTCGGCCGAAAACCGAGAATATCGCGGGGGTTGGCGGCCCAGCCGGGCGCCGTAGCTCAGACTCAGGCCGGCTGATAGCGTCGCCCACGATGGGTGAGGGCCTCTGCTTGATGACCGTTCACGCCCACCCCGACGACGAGGCATCCAAGGGGGCGGGAACGGTCGCGCGGTATCACGCCGAAGGCGTCCACACGGTCCTCGTCTGCTGCACCGGCGGCGAGGAGGGCAGCATCCTCAACCCGGCCATGGACCGGCCGGAGGTGCAGGAGCGCCTGCCCGAGATACGCATGGAAGAGCTCCGCAAGTCGACCGAGATCATCGGCTACGACGAGGTGGTCCTGATGGGCTACCGCGACTCCGGCATGCCGGGGATGCCGAGCGCCGAGCACCCCCGAGCGTTCGTGCAAACTCCGCTGAGGGAGACCGTGGGGCGCCTCGTGGCCGAGATCCGCAGGACGCGGCCGCAGGTCATCGTGACCTACCACGAGGACCAGAGCGGGTATCCCCACCCCGACCACCTGCGGGTGCACGACATCAGCGTCGCCGCCTTCGAGGCGTCGGGTGACCCCACTGCGTACCCGGACCTCGGCTCCCCGTGGGAGCCCTCGAAGCTGTACTACACGGTGTGGTCGAGAGCGCAGATGGTTGCCATCCACGATCGGTTCGTCCAGCTCGGCCTCGAGTCGCCCTTCGGCGACGCCTGGATGGAGGGCCCCGACAAGGACGCCGAGATCACTACTCACATCGACATCGCGCAATACGCCAGCGTGCGGCCCCGAGCCTTGCTGGCGCACGCCACGCAGTTCAGGTACCCGAGGGGAACGGCGGCAGCAGGCGTCCTCGGCGATCCCGCCTCGCCTCTTTGGTTCGGGCTCGCCTCGGAGGTCGCGAGCGTGCACCCGATCGACGAGTACGTTCTCGGCCGCAGCCGGGTGGGCATGAGCGACGACGAGGACGATCTGTTCGCGGGCATCCCTGACCGCGTCACGCCGTAGGCGGTTGGATCGCCGGGCCGGTACGTCATGTGCCGGCCTCGACGCTGCAATAGCTTCCGCCTCCTACGCTTGAGGCAATGCCCAGAGCGCGATCTCGGAGCGCCAGCCCGAGCAGTGCCCGTGACTCGGTCGATGCGCTACTCGCATCGTGGGCCCAGCGCCGCCCCGACCTCGACGTGCAACCCGTCGCCGTCGTTCTCCGCCTGGCCCGGGTCCGCGCCCACATCGACGCCGAGCTGCGGTCCGTCTTCCAGGACTTCGGCCTCACGTCGCCGGCGTTTTCGGCCCTCGTCACACTCGCTCGCATCGCCGACGAGCGCGGAGTTTCACAGCGCCGCCTAGCCGACGAGCTCGGGCTCACCGCTGGCACCATCAGCGTGAGGATCGACCGCCTCGTCGACAAGGGGCTCGTCGAACGCCGACCGGACCCTGCGTCGCAACGCAACACGTTGGTCCGGCTGACCCGGAAGGGTCGCCAGCTGTTCGAGCGGGCGACACCTACCCACCTCGCCAACGAACGACGACTGCTCTCGGCGCTGTCGGACGAGGAACAGGCACTGCTGGTCGACCTCCTCCGGAAGCTCCTCATCGACTTCGAGGCCTCACAGCCAACCTTCGCAGGAGGTGGGCTGTTCGGCCTGACATTGAGCCCAGCACACGAGACGGTTGACAGCGTCTCGAAGACAGGAGTACCTCACATCCCCGGTCTTCTCGTCCACTCGGTGGATGCCAACTCGCCTGCCGCTCGTGCCGACGTGCGTGCTGGCGACGTGCTCGTCAGGGCCGGCCGGCGGCAGCTTCGTTCGAACTCTGCGTTCAACGCCGCGGTGCGCGATGCCGATGGCGACCAGCTTCGCCTCACGGTCCTGCGTGACGGCAACGAAGTGCACCTCAGCATCGACCTCGGCCAGGGCGACTCGGACCGTCGCTCTTACGGAACCTTGCGCCGCACCGCCGGGCGCCGGCAGTGAACAGGCCTTCGCGCCCATCGTTCACGGACCGTGACCCGCAAACCGTTTGAATTCAAACATTGTCGTTTGTAAGCTCCCCGCATGGACTTCTTGTCGAGGTACTCATGACACGGATCGGCGTGATCGGTGCCGGCAACATCGGTGGGGGCATCGCCAGACAACTCGCGCCGGCGGGCCACGAGCTCAAGCTCTCGTTCAGCCGGGACGTCAAGTCGCTCGAGAGCCTGGCCGACGAGCTGGGCGGATCAGCCTCGGCCGGCACGCCGCCAGACGCGGTCGCGTTCGGCGAGGTCGTCGTCATATCGGTGCCATGGCGCCTGCTGCCAGACGTTGTGGAGCAAGCTGGCCCTCTCGACGGAAAGATCGTCATCGACACGACGAATCAGTTCGGAAGCGGCCCGATGCCAGCGCCAGGCGAGACGGCAGCTCACTTCAACGCCTCCCGGATGCCAGGTGCGCGCTACACGAAGTCGTTCAACACCCTCACTTCGGCATTCCAGGCCGATGCGGCTCGTCGTGAGGGCGACAGCAAGGTGGTCCAGTGGCTGTGCGGGGACGACCAGGGGGTGAAGGGCGTCGTTGCCGGCTTGATCGAGGACGCCGGGTTCGTCCCCGTGGACCTTGGCGGCACCGAGACCTGCGCCGTCATGGAAGCGCCGCGACGCGCCGGGGCCGTTTACGGCGAGGAGTACCGCGCTGCCGACGCTCCGGGGGTTCGTGACGCGGTCCGTGCCGGGCGTCCGATTCCACCCATCCCCACCTACGCCACCTAGTCAATCTCTTCACTTCCGTCGCTACGCAGTAGGTGAGACTATGGGTTCGCGGCGGTGGAGCGACGAGCGGTGGAAGCGCTGACGGCATCGAGCTGAGGATCCAAGCACGGCCGTCTCCCAGTGCACCGTCCTCGGGGACTTGTTGGCCGCCCGCAGGTGGCGAACGAACGAGCGAGGCGAGCTTCTCCCGGTCGCCTACTCTGGACCTCTGAATCCACTCCGGGGAGTGGCGCAGTGGTAGCGCACCTGCTTTGGGGGCAGGCGGTCGGGGGTTCGAATCCCCCCTCCCCGACCCGGGTCAGGCCTCGAGGAGTGCCGCCCGCAAAGCAGTGGCAGCGCAGATCATTCCCAGCGACTCTGCATAGTCCTCGAAGGAGCCATGCACGGAGCGAAAGCGCTGGAGGAACAGTGCCATCGTTTCCGGCTCAGCGGCGACGATGGCTGCGGAGCTCCGCTCGAGCTCATCCTTGGCGTCGGGATACTCGGCACGCAGCCAGGCGAGAAAGCGCGCCATCGCTCCGCCACTCAGCGCGTAGTCGGCCACGATGTCCTTGTCCGGCACCCCCAGCAGACCGAGCAGGACCGCTGAGACTATGCCGGTGCGATCCTTTCCGGCCGCGCAATGGATCACGACCGGGTAGGTGGCAGGGTCGGACACCAGCCTCAATGTCGCGGTGACCGCCTTGCTGCCGTGCTCCAGTATCTCGGCGTACCTGTGCGCCACGTAGGCCGAGTCGACCCACGTCGGAAACTCCTCGCGGTCGGGAAGGACGTCGAACATCGGCAGGTGGTGGTACGCGAGCCCTGGTGCCGGCCAGGCGATCCGACCCCGCTCGGTGAGCTCGTCGCCGCTTCGCAGGTCGATGACGGTTCGCAGGCCCAGGTCGCCGAGGTCCCGACGATCCTCATCAGTCAGGTGGTGCAGGCCATCTGCTCGAAACAGCCGCCGCCAGCGAACCGTCCGACCGCCATCACCGCGATAGCCACCGAGGTCACGGAAGTTGAAGCAGCCCTGCAGATCGACGAACCGTGACTCGGTGGCGGTGGAGCGGACCATGCCTGGAGGCTATTCGGAGCGGGTGAATCGTCGATGTCACGGAGATGAACGGCCGTCCCAGCCTCGGTCAGCTCTCAGACCGCCAGCAACCGCTCCCGCACCTCTGCCCGCAGCGGTTCCGGTCTGGTCGACAGGGCGGTGCCCAGCGGGTGCACGAAGCTCAGCTCACCCTCCGGGTCGCCCTCGATGCGCCAGCCACCCTCGTGGCACAGCCGGTGGTGGAAGTAGCACAGCGACACCAGGTTGTCGGGGTCGGTGGGCCCGCCCTTCGGCCAGTGGGAGATGTGGTGGGACTGCAGCCACCGCTTGCGGCAACAGCCCGGGAACCGACAGCCGCCGTCGCGCCGGCGCAGCTGGCGGGCCAGCCACCGGGGAGGGTGGCGGGTGGAGC
>JBPYEI010000017.1:0-29842 GCA_051985455.1 Acidimicrobiales bacterium | reverse complement strand
GGGACGGGTCGTCGTCGCGCACCTCGACGCGGAGCCGGCGCCCGGCCAGCCGAGCCATGAGGTCAGGGCCCGACCGGGTATGGAGGATGGCGTTGGTCACCACCTCGGTGACGAGGAGGGCGGCCGTTTCGCGGTGGTTGGAGGCGCCCCAGTCCGCCAGGGCGGAACGGACAAAGCGCCGCGCTTCGCCGGCGCTGGCCGGATGGGCGGAAAGGTGCTTCCTCAGCTCGATACGGACCATCTACCCGCGAGCCCCGCGTTCCAAGCGGGCCCGCCCGCGGACGTCGCGTCAAGCGACCACCCTCGCGATGAGGATGGCGACGTCGTCCTTGCGGTGCTCGGCGGCCCGCAGGTCGGCGAGCAGCGCGTCGACCAGCCCGTCCGGGGAGTCGGACGACTGGCGCTCGGCCAGGGCGGCTAGGCGGTCCATTCCCTCGGTCAGGGAGCTCTCCCGTGTCTCGACCAGACCGTCGGTGTACAGCACCAGGGTGGCGCCGACGTCGAGGGTCACCTCCCGTTCGGTCCGACCGACGTCTGGTCCGACGCCGACGAGCGTCGAGTTGGCGCCGAGCAGGTAGTCGGCCCGCCCTTCGGGCCACAGGACGAGCGGCGGTGGGTGGCCGGCGCTGCTCCACACCAGCGCCCGGCGCGCCGGGTCGTAGGTGGCGTAGACGAGCGTGGCCAGCGCGTCGGGCTCCGGGCCGAGGGCGAGCTCGTCCAGCCGGCCGATTACCGACGCCGGTCCGCGGTCGACCCAGGCGTAGGCCCGGAGCGCGTGGCGCACCGTGCCCATCACGCCGGCGGCCTCGATGTCGTGGCCAACCACGTCTCCGATCACCAGCCCGACCCGGCCGTCGCCCAACGTCAGCACGTCGTACCAGTCGCCACCGACCTCGGCGCCGCTCGTCGCCGGCAGGTAGCGGGCGGCGAGGGCCAGGCCGGGGACGGCGCCGAGCTGCTTCGGCAGCAGCGCCTGCTGGAGGACCGCCGCCGTCCGGTGCTCCTGCTGGTACAAGCGGGCGTTGTCGATCGCCAGTCCCGCCCGCCGGCCCAGGTCACGGGCCAGGGCGAGATCGTGCTCGTCGAAGCGGCGTTCCGACGGCCCCGAGCCGAGCGTAAGGGTGCCCAGGACCACCCCCCGTGCTTCGAGGGGTGCGACGAGCAGCGACCGCAGACCGAGCGAGCGGTAGACGTCCAGCTGGTCCAGCGTCCGGGCGGCGGCGGCAAGGACCTCGTCGGTCACCTTCGGCAGCAGCAGGGGCCCTCCGGTTCGCAGCACCCGGGCGGCGGGACCATCGCCGGTCGGATCGACGGGTACACCCTCCTCCACGGCGCGCACGGCTGCCTCGGCGACGGGATCGACGTGAACCATCGCGGCCCGCCGCACACCGACCTCCTCGTCGAGCAGGTCGACCCGGCACCAGTCGGCGAGACCCGGCACCAGAAGGGTGGCCAGGCGCTCGAGGGCGAGAGTCGGATCGAGGGTCTCGGTGAGCACGCTGGTGGCCTCGGCGAGGAGGGCGACCCGCGTTCGCGCCGCTTCCGCCGCCTCGCGGGCGGTCCGCTCGTCGGCCACGAGACGGGCGTTGTCGACGGCCAAGGCGGCCAGTCGGGCGACGTCCTCGGCCACGTCGACGTCGTCGGGACCAAAGGCCCCTCCGGTCATGCTGGAGAGGAGCATGACGGTCCCGAGGGTGTGCCTCCTGGCGGTGAGGGGCACCACCAGGTACGAGCGCAGTCCGATCCCGCCGAGGAGTCGTGCCGCGTCGGGGTCGGTCGTGGCTGTGTCGAGCAGTCCTGCGGGCAGCTCGTCGCCTTGCTGCGTCCGGCCGGTCCGCAGAACCTCAGCCGCTGGGTGCGGTCCCGTCGGTTGGGGAGGCCACCTGCGCAAGGTGGCGCGCACGGACGCCTCGATGTCGTGGTCTGCGTGGGCCACGGCGGCCCGACGCAGGCTGCCGTCCGCCTCGCGCAGGTCGATGATGCACATGTCGGCCATGGCCGTGACGGCGATGCGGGCGAAGGCGTCGAGGGCGTCGTCCTCGTCGAGACGGGCCGCCACCGACTGGCTGGCGGCGAGGAGGAACGTCAGCCGGCGCGCCAGCGCCTGCGACCGCCCGCTGGGGGTACGCCGGGGGACGGACGGCTCGCCACCATCGCTATGGTCGCTGCGGCGCGGCGTCACGTGAAGCTCCTCGAGGCCGGCATGCGGGTCCCCCCCTCCACCCCGTCACCCCTTTCTAGGGCCTGCGACCCGCCCGAGCAGACTGGCGGATCAGGCGACCAACGATACCGGCACTACCGGGTGCGGACGAGGTCGGGCGCCACGTGCAGCTCGTCGGGGATGTTGGCGGGCTGAGTGACCACGTCGTGGAGGATCGACAGCAGCGCCCGGGCGGGAGCCGACGGCAGCCCCCGGCTTCGCTGGGCCACGCCGATGCGTCGCCGGGGGATCCCCTTCACCTGGACGAGCCGCCACTCTCGGCGCAGGTAGTCGGGGACGGCGGTGGCGGGGAGGATCGCGGGGCCGTGCCCGTCGAAGGTGAGCGAGGCGATGAGCCGCACCCCATCGAGCTCGGCCCGCGGCGTAAGCGTGATCCCCTGGGGTCGGACCGCCTGGTCGAGCTCGTCCCGGAAGGATGTCCCGGGCAGCGGCAGCAGCAGGTCGAGCCCGGCCAGCTCGGCCAGCTCCAGCGGCCCCCGCTTGGCGAGAGGATCACCGGCCCTCACGACCAGCACCAGATCCTCTTCGAACAAGGGGGTGAAGCTGAGGTCGGCGGAGGGCGCCGGGGGGTTGACGACCGCCAGGTCCAGCTGTCCCGTGGCCAGCTGCGGCTCCAGGGCAGTGGAGATGCCGTCGACCACGACGAGGTAGAGCTTCGGGTGCCGCGCCGCCGACGTCTGGAGGAGGTGGGGGGCGAGCCAGCGGGCCGTGGTGCCGACCATGCCGATACGCACCGTCCCCGCCACTTCGTCGCGGAGCGCAGCGAGGTCGCCGACCACGGCCTCGAGCTCCACGCCCACCCGCCGGGCGCGAGCGGCCACGGCGTCGCCCTCCTCGGTCAGCTGGCCGGTCGAGCGGTCCACCAGGACGGCGCCGACCTCACGCTCCAGCCTGGCGACGTGGGCCGAGACGTTGGACTGGACGGTGCCGAGCACGTCCGCCGCGGCCGTGAAGCTGCCCTGGTCGGCCACGGCCAGCAGGGCGTTCAGCTGGCGGAGGTCCATCACTACAGATGATGACACATATCACCAATAACTGTTGGACAGATAACGGTGATCCGTCGATAATGAATGCAGACCACAGAGGGGCCGCGATTCCCCCCTCCCGGTGCCTCTGGGGATCTGAGTGAAGGGACCGGCTCTCCCCCCCGGCCGGTCCCTTCGCCGCGTCACGGGGCGCAGCGGTAGCGTGAGCATGATGAGCCCGGGAGCCGCTTTCTTCGACCTGGACCGCACACTGTTGAAGGGCCCGAGCGGTCCGGTGGTGAACGAGGCCGTGGCCGAGGCGGGCCTGACCGGGGGGCGGCGGCTACCGGGCGAGCGTCTGCTGTTCGGGATCTACAACCTGGTGGGGGAGACGCTCCCCTCAATGGCCCTGACGCGGAGCGCGGTCCTGTTGGCCCGAGGCTGGCCGAGTGCCGCCGTCCGAGAGGCGGGCAAGGTGGCGGCCGAGCGGCTCGAGCCCCTCGTCAGCCCCTACGCCCGACCCCTGCTGGCCGACCACCGCCGCGCCGGACACGCCCTGGTCATGGCCACCACCACGCCCTACGACCTGGTGGCGCCGCTGGCCGAGCGTCTGGGCTTCGACGACGTCATCGCCACCCGCTATGCCGAGCAGGACGGCGTCTACAGCGGGCACCTCGTCGATGGCTTCGTGTGGGCGCGGGGCAAGCTCGCCGCCGTCCGTCGTTGGGCCGGCGGGGCAGGTGTCTCGCTCGACGAGTGCTTCGCCTACTCCGACAGCGTGTACGACCTTCCACTGCTGTCGGCGGTCGGTCACCCCCACGCCGTGAACCCTGACTTCCGGCTGCTGCCGCTGGCCCTCATCCAGCGCTGGCCGGTGCTCCACCTCGACGCGCCACCGGGGGTGCCAAAGGTCCTGGGCATGGAGCCGCTCGACCTCGTCCGACTCATCGTGCAGCCCTCGCTGTTGCCGTTCGTGCGCTTCGACATCGGCGACGTGGGACATATCCCCCAGCGTGGTCCCGCCATCCTGGTGGCCAACCACCGCAGCTACTTCGACGTGGTGGCTCTGGGCCTCACCGTGCTGCGTACCGGCCGCCCGATCCGGTACCTGGGCAAGAAAGAGGTCTTCGACGCACCGGTGATCGGCCCCCTGGCGACGGCCATGGGCGGTATCCGGGTCGAGCGCGGCAGCGGCTCCGACCGGCCGCTGCGCGAAGCCGCCCGCGCCCTCGACGCCGGCGAGCTCGTGGCCATCCAGCCACAGGGGACGATCCCGCGAGGCCGGGCCTTCTTCGACCCCGTGCTCCACGGACGGACGGGAGCAGCCCGGCTGGCCGCCATGAGCGGCGCCCCTGTGATCCCCATCGGCCTGTGGGGCACCGAGGCGGTGTGGCCCCGCTCGTCGCGGCTACCCAACGTGACCAACGTCGTCCATCCGCCCACCGTGCGGACGAGGGTCGGCCAGCCGGTGCGCCTCGAGCTGGTCGACGCCGAGGCGGACACCGAGCGCATCATGGCGGCCATCGTCGACCTGCTCCCCCCGGAGGCCCGCGTGCCGCGAGAGCCGACGCCGGAGGAGATCGCCCGCGCCGTGCCTGCTGGGCACAGCGCCGAGGAAGCCGGGCCCGAGCCGACGGCGCGGGCCACCCGGCCGACGGAGGAGCCAGCCGGTCCCCGGCCTCGGGCCGCGACCGGTCGGGCCACGACACGTCGCGCCCGCTCGACCAGCTAGGGGCAATGCGACTCCGGCTGCCGCTGGCCGTCGACATCGCCGGAGCGCGTGCCGTGGCCGCCCTGTCGCGCCTCGTCGGCACCGGGGGAGGCACGACCGTGCCGGGCAAGCTGCTGTGCAAGCTGGACCCCGGAGCGGTCGACCGTCTCGCCGCTGCTCTACCCGCCGGCGCGGCCGTGGTCTCGGCCACGAACGGCAAGACGACCACGACTGCCATCACGGCGGAGATCCTGCGAAACCGATGGTCGCTCGCCCACAACCGAGCAGGATCCAACCTGCTGTCGGGCGTGGCGTCGACGCTGCTCACCTCCCGGGGCGCCGAGCTGGGACTGTTCGAAGTCGACGAGGCCGCCCTGCCCGAGGTCGTGCGGCGGGTGCGGCCCGGCGCCATCTGCCTCGGCAACCTGTTCCGCGATCAGCTGGACCGGTACGGTGAGCTCGAGCTCGTCGCCGACCGCTGGCGTCGCGCCGTGGCCGCACTGCCCGCCTCGACGCAAGTCGTGGTCAACGCCGACGATCCCCAGGTCGGCGACCTGGCCCATGGTCGCCAGCGGGCGACCACATTCGGCCTGGACGATCCACGGCTCGCCCGGTCCGGGCTGCAGCACGCCGCCGACTCGAAATACTGCGTGCGATGCGGGACGCCCTACGAGTACGCCGCCGCCTATGTCGGACACCTGGGCGACTACCGCTGTCCAGCATGTGGTCACTCGCGGCCCAGGCTCGACGTGGCGGCGCGCTCGATCGAGCTCCAGGGCCTCGACCGGGTCGCCTTCGACTTCGTGACGGCCGATGGGACCAGGCGCGTCGACCTGGCGCTGCCGGGGCTCTACAACGTGTACAACGCGCTGGCCGCCGGCACGCTGGCCCAGGCCCTCGGCGCTTCGCTCGACGAGGTCGCGGGCGGGTTGGGTCGCTTCACGGCTGCCTTCGGCCGTTTCGAGCGCATCCCCGTGGGATCGAAAGGGCTGCTGTTGCTCCTGATCAAGAACCCGGCGGGTGCAAACGAAGTCGTCCGCACCCTCGTCGAGGGCGGTGCCCCACGGCTGGCCGTGGTGGCGCTCAACGACGGGATCGCCGACGGGCGCGACGTCTCGTGGATCTGGGACGTCGACTTCGAGCCGTTGTTCGACGGGCTCGAACGACTGCTGGCCAGTGGCGAGCGCGCCGCCGAGCTGGCGTTGCGGGCCAAGTACGCCGGCTTCGACGTCGACAAGATCGAGGTCGTTCCCGATCTGGGCGTCGCCGTCGATCGCGGCCTCGAGCTCACGCCCGAGAGCGGCGAGCTGGTCGTGTTGCCCACCTATACGGCGATGCTGCGCCTGCAGCGGCTCATCACCCAGCGCGGCCTCGTCCGGCCCTACTGGGAGCGCGCCGCGTGACGGCCATCCGCGTCGCCCATCTGTATCCCGACTATCTGAACATCTACGCCGACCGGGGCAACATCGCGGTCTTTCGCCGGCGAGCCGAATGGCGCGGCCACACGCTCGAGGTCACCGGGCTCGGGATGGCGGACAGCATCGTTCCCGGAGCGCACGACCTGTACTACATCGGGGGCGGACAGGACAGGGAGCAGCTCCTCGTGGCGCCCGACCTGGCGTCCAAGGCGGGGCCACTCGTCGACGCGGTGCGTCAGGGCAGCGCCCTCCTGGCGGTGTGCGGTGGGTACCAGCTGCTCGGCCGTCGCTATCGCGGCTTTCACGGCGAAGAGATGCCGGGGGCCGGCCTCCTGCCCCTCGAGACCGTGGCGGGCGAGCGGCGCATGATCGGCGACGTCCTGCTCGAGTGCGAGCTCGAGGCCGGCCAGCACTGTGCGCTCGCCGGCTTCGAGAACCACGCCGGTCGGACCTTGCTGGACCCGGGGGCAACGCCGCTCGGCCGGGTGGTACGGGGCTTTGGCAACGACGGGCAGAGCGGTTGGGAAGGCTGCCGGCTGCACGGGGCTGTGGGGACGTACCTCCATGGCCCGCTTCTCCCCCGGAACCCGTGGCTGGCCGACTGGCTCCTCGCCGTCGCCCTGGCTCACCGTGGCGGTGGAGATCCGCCGGTGCTCGAGCCCCTACCGGACGAGCTCGAGACCGAAGCCCGGGCCGTGTCGGCCGGTCGGGCCCACGCCCGCGGCGGTGGCGGAGGAGCTGCGGCGGGCGTCAGGCGCTGGCCGCGACCCGCCCAGCCTGTTGGGTCGTAATGCCGGCAATGTGGTCGATCGGGGCCACCAGCCACACCTCGTCGGTGAAGGTGGTCCAGTTGCCGAGCAGGGACGCGGCGCGGGGCGAGCCGGTGAGCTCGTGGTGGCGCTCGACGAGCCATCGCAGCTCGTCGACGTGCTGTGAGTCGGGCCGGCCGATGGCGACCAGTGCCGTGTTGAGCCGGGCCGGGAGCAGCGCACGCGGGTCCCAGACGTAGGCGGCACCGCCGGTCATCCCCGCCCCGAGGTTGTAGCCGACCGGGCCGAGGATCACCACGGTCCCGCCGGTCATGTACTCACAGGCGTGGTCGCCGGCGCCTTCGACCAGCGCCGTGGCGCCGGAGTTGCGCACACCGAAGCGCTCGCCGACAGACCCGGCGATGAACACCCAGCCGTCGGTCGCGCCGTACAGGCAGGTGTTGCCGGCGAGCACGGGGTCGCCGGCGTCGTTCTCCGGTGGACGGATGACGATCCGTCCGCCCCCCATGGCCTTGCCGACGTAGTCGTTGGCCTCGCCTACCAGCTCGAGCTCGATGCCGTGGGTGAGGAAGGCACCGAAGCTCTGGCCCGCAGCTCCGTCGAAACGGGCGATGGCGGTGCCGAGCGGGGCGCGCCCGCCCCACTCGAGCGCGATGGTCCCGCCGAGGGAGGCTCCCACGGCCCGGTCACCGTTGGCGATGGGGTACGAGAGCTCGATGTCACGGCCCTCCCAGATGGTCCGGAAGGCATCGACCTCGAGACGATCGCCCAGCGCCGAGCGCGGACGCTGGATGGGGACGCTGGCCACGAACCTCCGAGGTGCCGTCGGGTCGCTCGGGGGAACGAGCAGCGGCCCGAGGTCGACCGTATCGATGCGCTCGTCGCCCGTCTCCCGCTGGCGCAGGCACTCGACCCGGCCGATCGCCTCGTCGAAGCTGCGCAGCCCGACGGAGGCCAGCAGGTGGCGCGCCTCCTCGGCCACGAATAGCAAGTAGGCGGCCACGCCCTCGGGCGTGCCGGCGAACTTCGCTCTGAGGTTCGAACGCTGGGTGGCTATGCCGGTGGTGCAGGTGTCACGATGGCAGGCCCGGAGCATGATGCAGCCCTCGGCCAGCATGGCCGCGGTGCCGAAGGAGTACTCGTCGGCCCCGAGGAGGGCGGCGATGAGGACGTCGCGGCCGGTCATGAAGCCGCCGTCGACTCGCAGGCGGACGCGATCGCGCAGCCCGTTCTCGATCAAGACGATCTGGGTCTCGGCCAGACCCGTCTCCCAGGGCATCCCGGCGTGCTTGATGGACGACAGGGGCGAAGCGCCCGTCCCGCCGTTGCAGCCGATCACCTGCACCACGTCGGCGAGGGCCTTGACGACACCGGCGGCCACCGTGCCTACGCCGTCGCAGGCCACGAGCTTGACCGAGACGTCGGCGTGACGGTTCACCTGCTTGAGGTCGAAGATGAGCTGGGCCAGGTCCTCGATCGAGTAGATGTCGTGGTGTGGCGGGGGTGAGATGAGCGACACGCCCGGCTGGGTGTGGCGCAGGCGGGCGATCTCTTCGGACACCTTGTGTCCAGGCAGCTGCCCACCCTCGCCCGGCTTGGATCCCTGGGCGATCTTGATCTGGAGCTCGTCGGCGTAGGCGCAGTACTGGGGTGTGACGCCGAACCGGCCCGAGGCGATCTGCTTGATGCGGCTGTTCTTGTCGCCCGTGGGCTGGCCTCGGGTGAGGTAGCGGAACGTGTCCTCGCCGCCCTCGCCGCAGTTCGATCGGCCGCCGATGAGGTTCATTGCCTCGGCCAGGGTCTCGTGGGCCTCGGCCGAGAGCGAGCCGTGTGACATGGCCCCGGTCGAGAAACGCCTTGCGATCTCGGCGGCCGGCTCCACCTCGTCGAAGGGGACACTCGGGCCGACGGGAACCAGCTCCAGCAGGTCCCGGAGCTCGGTCGGCGGCCGGCCGTTGACGAGATCGGCGAACTTGTCGTACACGTCGGGGCGATCGCCGCGGATCGCCTGCTGGAGCAGGTGGGCGGCGGTCATGCCGTTCAAGGCGTCGGCGACGTCCTTGTTGTGGGCGTGGTACTCGCCGCCCCGCTTGAGGTCGCGGTAGTAGCCGGGGTTGACGAGCTTCGAGCGCCCGCCGCGCCGGGGCCGGTCGCCGTCGTCTTCGTCATCGTCGTCGCCGTTGTCGTCTTCACTGGCGGCGCGCGCCGCTCGCGGTGGGATCCTCGCCGTCGTCGTGCCGTCGGCCTGCCGGGCGGCCTTGGCCTCGCGGGCCGCCTTGGCCCGGGCGGCGAGGCGCTCGGCTCTCGCCTCCTTCGACTCGCCGTCCCCGCTTGCTTGTCTCGCCGCCTTGGCTTCGCGCGCCGCCTGGATCTTGGCGGCCCGGTCACCGTCACCTGTCTGCCGTGCGGGCGCGGCGCCGTCACCGTTGCCAGCTGCCGCGGTCGCGGCGGCGGCATCGGCATATCCCGCCTCGGCGTGGCGGGCCAGCACGTCCTCGCCCAGCTGGTGCCAACCCAGTCCCCCCACCGGGGAGGGAGTGCCGGCGAAGCACGTCTCGACGACCTCGGGGGCCAGCCCCACGATCTCGAAGATCTGGGCGCCCCGGTACGAATCGACAGTGGAGATGCCCATCTTCGACATGATCTTGAGCACCCCGTCCTCGACGGCGGCCTGATAGTTCTCCTGGGCCGCGGCGCTGACGGCCCCGCCCTCGTCGGAGGCGTCGGCGTCGGCGGCCACGCTCTGGAGCACGAGGCGGGGGCAGATCGCATCGGCGCCGTAGCCCAGGAGGCACGCCACGTTGTGCGTGTCCCGGGCGTCGTCGGCGGCCACGAGGATGCTGGTCGCGGCGCGACGGCCGTCGGTGACCAGGCGGTGGTGCACCGCCCCTGTGGCCAGCAGCGACGGGATCGGGGCGCGCTCGGCAGAGACGTCGTCCTGGCTGATCAGGAGCAGACCGGTGCCGCTCGCCACCAGACGGGCGGCCTCGTCGCGGAGGCGGTCGATGGCGTCGCGGAGGCCCGCTGTCCCGGCATTGACGGGGAAGGTGGCGTCGAGGATGGCGGGACGGAACGGAGCCGCGGCCGGCCCGCGGAGCTGGTCCAGGGTCGAGGGCGTCACGAAGAACGACGGCAGCTCGAGGAGGTGGGCCGCCTCTGGTCGCTCCGACAAGAGGGCCGAGCGGGGCCCGATCAGCGTGCGGAGGCTCATCACCAGGCGCTCGCGCAGGTGGTCGATGGCCGGGTTCGTCACCTGGGCGAAGCGCTGCTTGAGAAAGTGGTGGATCGGACGGGGACGACCGGCCCAGTTGGGGAGGGGCGTGTCGTCGCCCATCGAGAAGACCGGCTCCTTGGCGTCGGCGGCCATGGGCTTGACGACCATGCGCATCTCCTCGACCGTGTAGCCGTGGGCGACCTGGCGACGCTCGAGCTCTTCGGTCGGTGGGGTGTCCTCGACGGGCCGGCTCGGACCGAGCTGCACGAGACCGTCGGCAGCCCAGCGGGCGTACGGTGCGGCGGCCGCCAGTCGCGCCTTGCACTCGGCGTCGAGGAACACGCCACGGCCGGGGTCGACGAAGATCATCTGGCCCGGTCCCAGGCGCCCGCGCTTCACCACGCCCCGACCGTTCAGGTCCACGGCGCCCGCCTCCGAGCAGCACGCCACCAGACCGTCGTCGCAGATCGTGTAGCGCAGGGGGCGCAGGCCGTTGCGGTCGAGCGCCGCCCCGACGCCGACTCCGTCGGTGAAGATGAGGCCGGCCGGACCGTCCCACGGCTCGACCAGGCATGCGTGGTAGCGGTAGAAGCCGAGCACGGCGGCGTCCAGGTCGCGCTCGCCTTCCCACGCCTCGGGCACGAGCATGGCTACGGCGTGGCGGATGTCGCGTCCCCCTTGCACCAGCACCTCGACGGCCGAGTCGATGCGGCCCGAGTCCGGCTCGGTCTCGTCCAGGAGGGGCCGGAATAGCTCCTCGGGGCCGAGGCCCGCTTCCTCGGTGCCCAACCGGGCGCGGGCGCGCATGCGGTTCTGGTTTCCGGCGATGGCGTTGATCTCGCCGTTGTGGCACAGCGTGCGGAAGGGCTGGGCCCGCTCCCACGTCGGCAGGGTGTTGGTCGAGAACCGCTGATGGAAGACGACGAGACCGGACACGAAGCGCTCGTCCGCCAGGTCCAGGTAGTAACGGGAAAGGAGGGGGGCGGCGACCAGACCCTTGTAGGCGACGGTGCGGAACGAGCAACTGGCCACGTAGGTGCCGCTCGTCGTGGCCTGGATGCGACGGCGCAGCCGGTAGGCGGCGCGCTCGTCGGGCGCGGGGGCCTCCAGGATCGCCTGGAGGAACCGCGGCCGGCTGCCTCGGCCCAGCTCGCCCAGGTGGTCCTCGTCGGTGGGCGGTGTGCGCCAGTCGACGACCGCGATGCCCTCCTTGGCGGCGGCGGCCTCGACGGCGGCGCAGGGATCGTCGCCGCGCACGAAGAGGCTCGCCACGCCGTGGGGGTCGCCCGACGGTCCGTAGCCGAAGATCGTGCCGGGAATACCGAGCAACACGCCTGATCCGTCTGCGGTCCGGGCATCCGCCGCCACCGCCCCGCGGTGGGTCATGCATGCGAGGGCGGTCAGAGCTGTCTCGACGATGTCGCGTGAAGCCCGACCTTCCCGGTCGGTCACGAATCCGATGCCGCATGCGTCTCGCTCAGGGCGCATTTGGGTACCTCGCAACGTCGAAAATCAGAACAGGTGAGCCGGCCGTGCTCGAGGCGCCATTGCCCACGTACCCGCCTGACCGGCGGGCAGCCGCAGCGCTGCGGAGTCAACCCGGAGCTGGGCATCTCAAGATACCGCACTCCGGAACGTAGGAGTGTAAAGGCTCAGCGCCGGCGGGCCGCGCCGGATCTGCTCCGCAGCGGCCAGGACTGCCGGGCCGCGCCGTCACCGGACAGCGGGCGGCGATCGTCGCCCAGGGCCCACGTCCGGCGCCAGGCGCCGGCGGCGGGGCCACCAAGGGTGGGCGTCCGGCCCGCCGCCGACCGGCGCCGGGCCGACCACCAGTCGGTGGCGGTCTCGTCGGCCAGGGCGGCGACCGCCGCCTCGAGGCGAGCCGTGAGCCGGCGGGCGTCCTCGCCTTCCTCGGGCCACAGCGGGCGTCCGATGCACACCCTGGTCGAGCTGGGTCGCAGCTTCCCGCTGCCCCGAGGAAGGATCCGGCGGGTGCCCTCGAGATACATGGGGACGAGAGGCAGCCCCGAGCGCGTAGCGAGGTACGCGGCTCCGCCGGGGCGAAACGGACGGGCCCAGCCGTCGGGCGTCCGCCCCCCTTCGGGGAAGATCACCAGGCTCCACCCCTGCGACAGCAGGTGGCGCGCCTCGTCGGCCGAGCGCCGGCTGACCCGTTGGCGCTCGATGGGGATGGCGGCGATGGTGAAGGACCAGAGGGCGGCCTTCCAGCGCGTGTCGAAGAAGTAGTCGGCAGCCGCCCCCACGAGCGTCCGGTGGCGGAACCGCGGCGGCAGGATCGACAGCACGAGTGGCAGGTCGGCGTGGCTGGCGTGGTTGGCGGCGAAGATGGCGGGAGCGTCGAGGTGCTCGATGCGGTCGAGGCCGTCGACGCGCGGTGACGCCAGCGCTCGCACGACGGGCCGCGCCACCCAGTCGAGCAGAGCGGCACGCGCCACCCGCACGCCATAACGACGGGACCAGGCCGTGTCGTAGTCGACGCCGACCGTGCGCTCGAGCGGCGGCAGCTCGACGCCGTCGGGCCACGTCGGGGCTGCCCACGGAAACGACGGACGTCGAGCGACGGGCACGAGCGGCCTCAGCTCACGTTCGCCATCAGCAGCGGCGGGGCGTGCAGGTGGGTGATCGACGGATCGGGGCCGACGACGTCCTCTGCCATCTCCAGCGCGTCACCGAGTCCCGAGGCGGGCTTGAAGCCGAGGCGCCGCACCGCGCGCCGGTCACCTCCCACCACGATCACGCCGCCGAGGTGCTGGAGGGCGTGGGCGCCCCAGTACCACATGTAGAAGGGGTGCACGCCGTGATAGGCGTGGCCCGTGCGGTAGAGGTGGACGTACCACGGGTCGGTGGCGAAGGCCTCCTCGAACTTGGCCTCGATCTCGAGCGGGTCGGTCGTCTCCGGCAGGACCTGCTCGAAGAAGTCGATGTAGCTCGGATGGTGGACCGGGTCGAAGGCCCACGGTGTGGGATGGCTCATGATGACGACCCCACCGGGGCGGACCAGCGGCTTGCCCCGGTACATGTTGAAGAGGTACCCGAGGCCAAGGCACATGACGAGCACGGGGTTCATCACCGAGTTCACGTTGTAGGGACACAGATAGGGCAGGCCCATGGTGAGCACGTCGGTCTGGCCCTCCACCTCCACGGACTGCTGGGCGTGCAGGTGCTCCGAGGCCCGGGCGTGCACCGCCTCGACCTCGCCCGCCTGGACGCTCGTCATGGCGTGCGGCGCCCGGATGGACTGGAAGATCGACCGGGCCAGGCGCTCGGGCGTGCGCTCCAGTGACTTGGACACGGTGAGGAAGGCGGCGCGGTCGCGCACCGACCACTCCCACTCCCGGCGCTGGAGGAACCGGAACTGATCCGGGAACGTGTCGTTGTTGAGCGTGGTCTCGATCTGGAAGACCTTCACCCCGCTGGCGGCGATGTGACGGCCCATGCGCCAGTTGGAGGAGTGCAGCTCGGAGCGGTGCTGGTCCATGAACGACCGGCTGTGTTGCATCGTCCGGACGTTGTGGTGGTGGCGCAGGCTGCGATAACTGGCCAACCCCGTGGCGACGCTCTTGTGGCCGCCGTCCATGGGGACCAAGTCGATGTTGACGTAGACGAGCAGGTCGCTCGTCGCCGCCCGCTTGTTGATCTCGACGTCCTCACCCGCGTCGGTCACGCCGAGATGAAGCATGCCGTCGGGATCCTCGGCGTCGTGCTGGGTGAGCAGGCCGTGCGGCTCGAAGGCGTCGTACACGCGGTCGCCGACGACGTGGCGCAGCTCGTCCTCGGTCATGCGGCGGTGCAGCGCCAGGGCGGCGACGAGCACCACGTCGTCGACGCCCGCCTCGGCCGCCATCTCGAGGACGGCCTCGATCACCCGCTCACGGACGTCGGGACTGCGCATCGGGGGGAGCGGCAACGAGATGTCGTCGAAGGCGATGGTCAGACGCATGCCAGGACGGAGCAGGGCGGGTAGCGGTTGGCTGTCGCCGAGTGGGTGGAGCAGCGCATGGCGGATCGCCGCATCGGGGTCGTCGAGGGGCGCGACGGCCTCGGGCGGGTAGACCACTCTCGAGCCCACAGGCAGCCGCTCGAGACGAAATCCCTCGCCGTGCCATATCAACGTCGTCGGGGTCGACCGGTCGACCTCGAGCACGAACCCAGGGCGGGGGCTCATCGGCACGTCTCCTTCCTGCGCCAGCGCGGTTGCTCGCGCAGGTCGAACACGATCTTGGTGGCACCCCGCCGCCCGGCGGCGCCGGCGTGCTCGACGGCCTCGTGAAAGCGCTCCAGCGGATAGCGGGCCGAGACCAGTCGCTCGAGACCGACCTGCTCCACGAGGTCGAAGGCGAGGTCGAACGTACGTGGTCTTTGTCCGTTCCCGGTCGCCGCCTCACGACCGTAGGCGTACGCCCCGATCAGGTTGATCTCGCGGTGCCACAGGGGAGTGAGGTCGAGACGGACGGTGCCCGGCATCCCTACCAGGATGACCCGCCCACGGGGGCGGACGATGGACATGGCGTCCTCGATGGACCCGGCGCTGCCGACGCAGTCGAGCACGACGTCGGCTCCGCCCGTCAGCTGGGCCCCGGCCTCCAGCGACCGGGTGAGCCGGCGCACGGCCCGGGCGACCTCGGCCGGGTCGACAACCAGGTCCGCTCCGAGCATTGAGGCCAGCCGTTGCTGGGCCGGATGCTTGGCCCCGGCCAACAGCGTGCCCGGGAGGGAGTGCTGGCGCAGGGCGGCGATCGTGCACAGGCCGAGGGTGCCGGCGCCGAGCACGACGACGTTGGACCCCGCGGTCACGCCGGCCGCGAGCGCGGCGTGCACGGCACACGCCGCCGGCTCGACCATGACCGCGGCCTCGTCGCTCAGCTCGTCGGGGACGGTGTGCAGCTGGCTGGTGTGGGCGACGAGGCCGTCGGACCAGCCGCCGCCGGTGTCGGCGCAATACCCGGTCTGGAGGCCGGCCTTGAGGTGGCCGAAGGCGACCCGCTCGCAACCACCGGTGTCTCCGACCGCGCACGCCGGGCACGGTGGTTCGAGGCCGCGCGCATCGCAGCCCAGCACGGGCTCGATGACGACGCGGCGCACCGTTCCGTTGCCCTCGCCCTCGACGTCGCCGACGATCTCGTGTCCAGGCACGAACGGGAGGCTGACGATGGGCTCGAAGTACCGCGAGCTCCTGCCGTCGAGCGTTGTGAGGTCGGAGCCGCAGATCCCCGACAGGCGGGGCCGCACCCGGACCCATTCGGGACCGGGGAGCCCAGGCGGGTCGAGGTCGGCCAGGCGGAGCGGCGCCACGTTCACGCCGCGGCCCGAGCCGAACGAGGAGACCACCCGGGCAGCTGCGTAGCGGGGGAGGCTCCGCTCGAAGACCAGCGCCTTCATGACACGTCTCGCCGCGCCGGGCGTGGGGCAAAAGGAAGCAGCTGCCGGGGAGCGCCTGGTGACCTGGTCCAGTTCTCGGTGTGCCAGCCGCGCTTGCGGGCGATGGTCGCCAGCTTGGCCTCGGGATTGACGGCGACGGGGTAGCCCACGGCTTCGAGCATGGGCAGGTCGCTGCTCGAGTCGGCGTAGGCGACCGACTCCTGCAGAGAAAGCCCCTCGGCGTCGGCGTAGGCGGCCATGGTCATGGCGCGCGCCTCCCCGGTCGGCGGCGCCTCGACCAGCTCTCCCACGATGCGGCCGTCGCGCTCGGCCAGGCGGGCGCAGACGATGTCGTCGAAGAGCGGACGCAACGGCTCCACCACGAGATCGATCGCCCCGGTGATGAGAAGGGTGCGGTGGCCCCGGCTGCGGTGCTCGCGCACCCGCCGGAGGCCGGCCGGAAACGACTTGGCCAGGATCAGGGCGCTGAACATCTCCCACGCGTCGCTCCGTACCTGCTCGGCCGGCGCATCGTCGTAGTGCCGGTAGAAGGTGCGCAGGAAGTCACCCCGGTCGCGACGGTCGAGGGCAAGCATGCCCGGCACCTCCCGCAGGGTCCGCAGGGTGAACCGCAGCCGGTCGCCCTCGCTCAGGTGGCGGGTGGCCAGCCAGGCGTAGGACTCGACCACGTTGGACGCGATGAGCGTGTTCTCGAGGTCGAAGGCGGCCAGGTGGCGCTCGGGCGCGAGGACGGCTCGGCGGCCGCGCTCGTCTCGGGTGGGTCCACTCCTGCCTGCTGGCGTCGTGCGGACGCGCGCCTGGGTGACGACGGACGGCAGGTGGACGTCGTGGAGGTAATGAGCCCAGTCGATGACGGCCGGGTCGAAGCAGAAGGTCCGGCGATCCTCCACCTCGAGGCGTTCCCACAACGACAGCAGGCGGTCGACCCGGAAGCGGGCCTCGGTCTCGGCGTAGGAGCCGTATAGCTCGACGTAGCTGAGCGCCCGCTCGGCCTGCTGCCGCCGCTCTTCGAGGTGCGAGGTCACCTCGGCCCGGCGCCCCCGCAGTGGCAGTGCTCCCATCAGCCGTTCGGCGGCCCCGAGCCCCTTGCCGGCGCGGATCAGCTGCCGCTGCACCTTTCCCCGCCCGGGAAAGGACCACTCTGGAACGACGATGGGCTGGCCCCGCGAGTCGTACAGGGGATGGTCGGTGAACCATGACTCGCTGAGGCTCACGAGGTGGTCGTACCGCAGGGGCTTCCGCGTGCCGGACGCCACCTGGTAGACCGCCGGCTCCTCGTCGGGCCCCTCGGCGGCCACGGCCAGGATGGCGGCCACGACCAGGTCAACCGGGATCACGTCGACGACACCCTCGGGCACGCCGGGGAACTGTCCCAGCAGGCCGCGTGCGTAGGAGATGATCACGGGCTCCGCCATGCGAAAACCCCTGATCCACCCCGGATGCGGCTCGGCCAGCGCCGACTCGATGATCGACGGTCGGACGATCGTAAGCGGCAGGTCACCCCGGTTCTCGAGAAGAGCCCTCTCGCCCAGGGCCTTGGTGTAGGCGTAGGCGTCGGGCCACCCGAGTGACTGGGCGCGCGTGCGACCCAGCGTGACGAGGCGCTCTTTGACCCAGTCCTCGCGCAGGCGCTCGGCGCGCTCGGCCAAGAGCGGCCCGCCGGCGGCGCCCAGCTCCGACCGCGCTTCCCGCGTGAACCGGGCCAGGCGCTCGGGCCGACGGCTGTCGGAGTCGGCGTCCGAACGGGCCCGACGGGCGGCGTCCACCTCCGCCTGCCAGTCGGCACTGGTGGCGAACGGGGTGTCGGTCAGCAGGGCCTCCGGTGCGTCGCCCCGCCGGGTGCCGGCGACGTAAGCCGTAGAGACCGCGATCAGGTGGGGAAGCGGGGTGCTGTGTCGCAGGGCCTCGGCCAGGCGGGACGGCCCCAGCAGGTTGACCTCGACGGCGGTGTCGAGCGGCGAGTCGAAGCTGACCGTGGCGGCGGAATGGACGACCACGTCGCAGCGGGCGAGGAGGGCCGATCCGTCGTCGTCGAGACCGAGCCCATCCTGTCCGACGTCGCCGGCGATGACGTTCACCCGCCGCGAGGTCTCGTCGTCGAAGCGCTCTCCGAGTTCGGCCCGCAGACGACCGAAACAGTCGTTGCGCAGGATCTCCCGCTGGACCCGCTGGGCGGCCCCGGCCCGGCGCCCTGGCCGCACCAGCACGGCGACCTCGCACCCGGGCACGGATCTGAGCAGCCGCTCCACGAGAGCGGTGCCGAGGAACCCGGTGCCGCCCGTCACCGCGATGCGCTTGCCCGCCAGGGCCTTACTGATCACGGCATCTCTCTAGCATCCGCTGTCGCTCGGGCTCCACGTGCCACTTCGACGCCCGGAGCCGCACGATGGTGACAGGCGGGCCGCCCGCCTCAGCTCTTGGGCGGCGTGTAGCGCCGCGACGCCGCGGGTGGTTTGCGCCGGGCCGGGGTCTCCTGGGACGGGCGCCGGCGGAACAGACCCCCGGTCGGGCGGGTGCTGGACGACGATCCGTCCCTGCTTCGAGCCGGCGTCGACGGGGGGGCTCCCTCGGCGCGGCGCTTGGCCTCGGCCTCCTCCCGGGCCTGACGACCGGCGGTGATCACCAGCCAGCCGGCCAGGCCGGCGTAGGGGATGGCCAGGATGAAGTAGCTCCCCCACGGGCCGACGAAGGCCACCACGAGGGCGGCGAAGCCCACGAAGTAACGCTTGTTGAGCCACACCGAGGCGGCGAGGAGACCGGAGAGGATGAGCCCGCTGGCCAGGGCGATGGATGGCGTCGTCGTGCCCTTGCGGACGTGACCGCTCAGCTGTGGGATCCAGACGGCGAGGAAGATCACCGCGGCCACGCCGGCGGCGATGAGCGCGACTTGGCGCTGCCGTTGGTCCAGGGGGCTCACGGTGCGGTGGTGACGCTCTCCATTTCGCCCACGCTACCTGGCGAGGACGCCGAGCTCCGCGCCCGGCTACGGCAGCGGGCCGTGGTCGAAGGCGGTGCTCCCCGGTGGCACGAGAACGAGGCCGACGCCGAGGTTGTCGGCGGCCGGCACCGACCACGCCGACCCCGCGAGCGGCCGGGCGCCGACCAGGTCGCCGGGGTCCCCGCACGCGAACCCGAGGTACGAGACCCGACCGGAGCGCCCGCCCAGCCAGGACCACAGCGGACTGCCCTCGGTAGAGGGGGCCACCAGGCGAAGCCGTCCCGCCTCCGGCCACGCCACGTCGACCCACCGGTGTTGATCGGCGGTACCTCGCGCCTCCTCGCGTCCGCCGAGGACGCCCGAGAAGAGTCGCAGTCCCTCGTCCAGTGACGCCACCGCGTGCGCCACGTGCACCAGGTCTGCTGGCTCCGGCGTGCGCGGCGCAGGGAGATCGGCGGGAGCCGGCGTTCGCCAGTGACCTTCCGACTGGGCCAACTGGATCAGCACACCGGTCGCGTCCCGCGGGTGGAGGAACGCCTCCTTCCAGGTCGGATCGGTGAGATCGACGTTGATCGGCGCGTAGCCCGCTTCCGTCGCCTCCGCCAACGCGTCCTCGATGTCACCCACCTTGAACGTGAGGTGATGGGGTCCGGGGCCGTGGCGGTCGAGAAAGCGGCGCAGGAAGTCGTTCTCCTCGGTGCGGTAGGGCCGCAGGATCTCGACCTTCTTCCCGTCCGCGTATTCCAACTGAGAGGGAGCGAAGCCCGGGCCCGTTCCGCCGCTGCGCCAACAGCCGGCGAGGTCGCCCGCGTACCGGGGCCAGGCGTCGGCCCGGTGCTCGACGGCCAGGGCGACGTGGTCCAGGAGGGTGTCGGCGATCACGGCTGCGAATGCTGGTCGGCCGTGCGAGTCCGGGCAAGCCGGGCGCGTTCGAGCGTCAGCGGTTCGGCACCTTTCCCGGGCCGGCCGGCCGGGCCGACGCATAGGCTCCGGCGATGGACTTTCGACGGGAGACACTGCCTGGGCTGGCCGAGGACGTGCGGACGGGTGCGCTCTCGGCGCAAGAGCTGACCGAGCACGCGCTGGCGCGCATCGACGAGCTCGACGAGCAGGTGAACGCGTTCGTCGCCCTGGACGAGGATGGCGCACTCGCAGCAGCCCGGGACATCGATGCGTCCGTCGCTCGAGGTGATCGCGTCGGAGCCCTGGCCGGCATTCCGATCGGCGTCAAGGACCTCGAGGACGCCGCCGGTCTCCCGACCACACGGGGGTCGGCTGTCTTCGCCGGTCAGCCGCCGGCAGCGGCGGACTCGTTGCTCGTGGCGCGCCTCAGAGCTGCCGGCTGCGTGATCGTGGGGAAGACGAACACGCCGGAGCTGGGCTGGAAGGCCGACACCGACAACATCCTCTTCGGCGCCACCCGCAACCCGTGGAACCTGGCCCACAGCCCGGGAGGGTCCTCGGGCGGGAGCGCGGCGGCGGTCGCCGCCGGCATGGTGCCACTGGCGACTGGGTCGGACGGAGGTGGCTCGCTGCGCATCCCCTCCGCCGTCTGCGGCCTACCCTGCCTCAAGCCCTCGCTGGGCCGGGTGCCGTCGGGAGCCGGCCATGCGCCCGACTGGCACCACCTCTCGACGAGGGGGTTGCTGGCGCGAACCATGGCGGACCTGGTCTGGGCGCTCGACATCGTGATCGGACCTGATCCGACCGACCTCCGCTCCCTGCCGATGCCAGAAGCGTCCTGGACCGCCGCCCTCGATGACGCTCACGTGCCGCTCGCCGTGGCCTGGTCTCCCACGCTCGGGTACGCACCCCTGGACGACGAGGTGCGAGTGGTCTGCGAGCGGGCGGTCCGCAAGATCGAGGAGCTGGGGGCGAAGGTGATCGACGTCGACGAGGTCTTCCCCGAAGACCCTGTCCAGCCCTGGCTGACGCTGACCAGCGCCTACAACCTGCGCACCCTGGAGCAGTTCGTCGGCACCGAGGTGTGGGAGCGGGTCGACCACGGTCTGGCGGCCACAGTCGACTGGGCGCGTGGTCTCTCGGCGTTGGAGATGGTCAAGGCCGAGGACGCCTGTCATGAGCTCAACCTCCGCCTCGTGCAGCTGTTCCACGAGGTGCGGCTGCTCATCACGCCGACCGTGGCCGCACCGGCGCCGCTCTCCGGCGAACCCGGGATCATCAACGGCATGGCCGACCTCAACTGGGTGCGGTTCACCTATCCCTTCAACCTCACCCGCTCGCCGTCGGCGACCGCGTGCGCCGGCTTCACCGACTCAGGGCTGCCCGTCGGCCTGCAGCTCGTCGGGCCACAGCACGGGGACCTCGTCGTCAGCCGGGCGGCGGCCGCGCTGGAGCAGGGGCTGGACCTCGACCCGGTGGCGCCGATCTAGCTATCGGGTCCGCATGGCGGGGCAGGTTCAGGCCTCGGCCGGTGTGACGCCACCCGAGGTGCGCAGGGCGGCCAGCTCCCGGTCGACCAGCTCGGCGTGCTCCTGTTCATCGCGCCTGGCCCGACGGGGGCTCCATCGTCCGGTCATGACGAAGATGAAGGGGATGAAGGCCACCTCACAGCCGACGCAGACCCACCACCACGTCCTCCACTCCCGGGGGGCGGCGGCTTGGGCATTCGTCAACTGGGTCCCGTGGGCATTGAGAAAGGCGAGGTTGCTGCGGACGGTCGGGCTAGCGCACTGAGCCGTCGCAACAGTCGTGAGCTGCCCGATGCCCACCTGTGCGATGGCGCGTTGCAGGAGCGCCGGAGGAACGGCAGCCGGGTTCGGTGGGCACGTGGAGTACCTGGCCAGCTGGTTGTACAGCGTGGCGTGGGCCGCAACGGTTCTCGCCACCGGATCCGTAGCCAGAATTCGCTGGGCGGTGGGCCCGTTCTCGAACAGGGGCGTCATGGTGGTCACGACGTAGGGGAGGATGAAGATCGAGATCGACACGACGGCGCGGATGATCCAGCCCCAGACGGCCAGGCCAGTGGCCGTGAGGGCGGGGTTTCGCTTCTCGACCGTCTCAGTGAAGCTCGCCATCCACGGAGAGAAGGACACCCCGAGAAAGATGGCCATCAGGCTCAGGATCCAGACGAAGGTGTAGTAGCCGGTGTGGATGTTGTAGGTCTGATAGGCGAAGAGCGACGTCATGGCGATGGCCCCGAGGGCGCCGGCTGCCATCAGGGGCTTCCGAACGCGGATCCAATCGGAGAACAGGCCGACGAGCACGAGGGCTCCGGCGTCGAAGGCCCATATCCACACACCCAGGCTGTTCGCCTGCGCGGTGCTGAAGCCGAACACGAACACGAAATACAGGACCGCGAACCCGATCAGGGTGTAGTAGACGATCAGGAAGACGCTGATGGCGAGGGCCGAGCCGACGATGTCGAGGTGCAGCATCTGGCGCCAGGGGTGACGGAGGGCCTCGCCGAGGTCGAGACCCCGTGCTCTGGCTTCAACCAGGGCCCGGTCCCGCATGGACACCATCAGCTGGTCCCGGAGGTTGGGAGACAGCTCCCTCAGGAACAGAACTGCTATGGCCGCTACCACGAGCCCGATGATTCCGCACAGCACGAACTGGTCTTGCCACACAACTGGGCCCGATGGATACACCGTGACGCTGTGGTACCAGAAGTGGAAATGGCTGACGGTCCTCGTCCCGACCTCCGCCACGATGAGGCTGCCGATCACCGGCCCCAGCGTCCAGAATCCCATGGCTGATGCTCGCCCGATCTGGGGGGAGTAGTCCCGCACAAGCGCTGGCGTGGCGACCAGCATGATGCCCTCCACGAAGCCGACCGACGAGAGCATGATCAGGTAGGCGTACTTATTGGGTGAGTTGGGGACACCGAAGGCGATCATGCCCCCGGTGAAGACCAGGCCGTAGGCCACGAGGTTGGCCCGCCCCCATCGGTCGGCCAGCCCTGCGAACAGCGAGCCGAAGGCGCCGAGGGCGTTCGATATCACCACGATGTACACGAAGAAGGGGAACGACATGTGCAGCTGAGTGGTGATCTGCGGCGCGACCGCGCCCTGAATGTAGAACTGGTAGTAGAGCATGATCGTGGCGACGATCACGATCCCCAGGTAGAAGTAACGAGGCCCAGTACTCGGGTACCGATCCAGCTGCCGATGCCATAGCAGCCGGGCGATAGGGCCCGGCGCCCCGCCAGCCGCCCTGCCATCAGCCCCCGCGACCTGCGCGCTCTCGGCCATCCCTGCGCCTCCCTCTCGCCTCGAGACGGGAGCTCTGGAGCGTTCCCGCTCTCCGACGCCTCCCCGAAGTTACCGCAACGTGAACAGTACGTCTGCACGGATGCTCGTCATGCTCGGGCCGGACGCGTCATCCTAGTAGGGAGTCGCACGCACCGGTTGGCCTGAGCGGGGTCCGACGGGCGGAGGGAGAGCGAGATGCCCGACACAGACGCAATCAGCGCCAGAGAACGAGAGATGACGACCCCACCCGGCCGGGTCCTGGTCGGCACCGATGGGTCGCCGACGGCGACGCTGGCCGTGCGGCGCGCCGCCTTGATGGCGAAGCTCTTCGGAGCCGAGCTCCGGGTTCTCACCGCCCATCGCGAGGCGTCCCGCGGGGGACTGTGGGCGGGCGCCACCCCTCCGGACCAGAACTGGCTGGCCATCGCGTCGGCGGCGGCGCAGGAGGTGGCCGAGAAGGCCGCCGGCCTGGCGCGCGAGCTCGGTGTCACCGAGGTGTCTCCCAAGTCGGTCGCATCAGACCCAGCTGATGCTCTGCTCGACGAGGCCGAGGCGTGGAAGGCGGGTCTGATCGTGGTGGGATCGGTTGGCATGCAGTCCCGGAGCCGGTTCGTGCTGGGCAGCGTGCCCAACAAGGTGGCCCACCACGCTCCCTGCGACGTGCTGATCGTCGACACGAGCAGCTGACGGGTCGGTCGGCGGCTGGGGAGGGTCGGGTGTGGTTCCCCGCCGGCCCTCCGCTCTGCCCGGTGGTTCGGGCCCTGCCGGACGGCCGCTAATATTTCGCCACTTATGGCGCTGGGAGCCGCTACACAGCCTCACCTGGTGGTTCCACACGGCATCACCGCTTGGGATTGGATCCACGTTGGGGTCATCCTCGCGGTCACGGCCTTGGCGACGCTGGTCGTGCGGCGTGCCGTGATGCGAGCGGCAGGAGGCGGTGATCGAGATCGGGCGTGGGGCCGGCTCGTGAGCCGGTTCCTCACGTACACGATCGTGGTGTCGGGGTTGGTGTACTCACTGGTTGCCATGCGGATCCAGATCGGTCCGCTCCTGGGCGCCCTGGGCATCGGCGGTATCGCCCTGGCCTTCGCCCTGCAGGACACGCTCCAGAACTTCGTCGCCGGCGTGTTGCTCCAAGCCCGTCGCCCCATCCGGCGCGGTGACCAGGTGCTGCTCGACAACAAGTTCGAGGGCGTCGTCGAGGACATCGACCTGCGCAACGTGGCCGTGCGCACATATGACGGCCTGGACGTCTTCATCCCCAACAAGACCGTCCTCGAGAACCCGATCGTCAACTACACCCGCACGGCCCTCCGCCGCACGACCCTCGAGGTGGGGGTGGGGTACGGGGCCGACCTCGACGAGGCGCAGCGCCTGTTGGTCGAGACCATGCGGCGCACCGGCGGGGTGAGGACGCTACCGGCCCCAGCCGCCTGGGTCCGGGAGTTCGGTGACTCGTCGGTGCGGATCACGCTCCTCTTCTGGCACTCGATCGACCCGTGGCGGGCTCGCAGCGACGTCGCCATGAGCGTCAAAGCGGCTCTGGACGAGGCTGGTATCGCCATGCCGTTCCCCCAGCGGGATGTGTGGGTGCGTGCTCCGCTGCCCGACGGCCGGGAGGACGCCCTCCTCGCCGGTCCGAATGGGTCCTTCGCCGGCGGCTGGGACTCACACCAAGGTTCGCAAGATCGCTCTGCCTAGCGGGCAGTAGCATGACGACGACCGGCCCGAAGGGCAGGTTCGCCGAAGCATCTCCGGGGCGCTTAGCTCAGTTGGTCAGAGCGCAGCCTTCACACGGCTGAGGTCGGGCGTTCGAGTCGCCCAGCGCCCACCACGTTTTGGCACACAAGGGAGGAGAGAGCCCCCGGAGAGGGCCCCAACGGGAAGGGAGCGAGACGAGGGCCGCCCGGAAGGGCGGACCGGCGGGGAGCGGAGGACAGAGGCGGGAGAACAGAGGTAGGCGACCGAGCAGCGTCGCCAGCACTCATCATTCTGAGGTCGCGAACTGCCTGAACGTCGGCGGCTTGGAACTGTCCCAGGCACCCAGGACGTGTTTCGGCAACACTGGGGGCTGATGGCCAGGGGGGAGAAGATCCCGGAGACTCGGTACGCCAAGACGGCTGACGGCGTCCACCTCGCCTTCCAGCTCATTGGCGATGGACCGACGGATCTCGTGTTTGTGGAGTATTGGGGCAGCAACGTCGAGCAGGCCTGGGAGGTGCCAGCTTTCGCTCACGTCTACCGACGTCTGGCGTCCTTCAGCCGCCTGATCCGCTACGACATCAGAGGGTCAGGCCTTTCCGATCCTGCCGGCCTAGGCAAGCAACCCACTCTCGAAGAGCGAGCCAAGGAGATGCTGGCCGTGCTCGACGCCGCCGGCTCCGATCGGGCGGCCATGGTGGCTAACGGCACGGGAGGGCTGTTGGCGACCTTCTTTGCTGCCTCCTACCCGGACCGGATGTCTTCGCTCGTGCTCGACGGCTGTTATGCCCGCATGGCTCGGACACCTGATTATCCCTGGGGAGTGCCGAGACAGGTTCTGAACCAGGCACTCACCCGGGTGCGGGGGGGGTCGGGTCTTGAATACATGGCGCCCAACGCACTGCGGGACGACCCTGAGTTCGTGGAGCAGTGGCGGCGCTATGCCCGATCGCACTATGGCCCGGCGGTAGCGAGGGCAATGGCCGAGGTGCTCGTCTTCGCCGACGTGCGTCCCGTACTCTCTGCCATCCAGTCCCCGAGCCTGGTCCTGTATCGCCGCGGCGACCGGTGGGTTGGCAAGCCTCACGCCCTGTACCTGGCCGAGCACATCGAAGATGCCAAGCTCATCGAGCTGCCCGGAGACGACAATCTGATCTTCGTCGGCGACAGCGACGCCGACGTGGACGAGATCGAGGAGTTCCTGACCGGCACCCGCCACGCTCCCGAAACCGACCGGGTCCTGGCCACCGTCCTATTCACCGACATCGTAAGGTCCACCGAGCGAGCCGCAGAGCTTGGTGACCAGAAGTGGCGCGATGTTCTCGATAGCCACGACCAGGCCGTGCGACGACAGCTCGACCGTTTCCGAGGCCGCGAGGTCAACACGGCAGGCGACGGCTTCCTGGCCACTTTCGACGGGCCAGGGCGGGCCATTCAGTGTGCGTGCGCCATCCGAGATGCCGTGGCCTCGCTCGGCGTCGAGGTGCGGGTCGGACTTCACACCGGTGAGATCGAGGTGCGGGGCGACGACGTCGCCGGGATGGCCGTCCACATCGGCGCCAGGGTTTCCTCGGCGGCCGACGCCGGAGACGTGCTCGTTTCTTCCACGGTCAAGGACCTGGTCGTGGGATCGGGGATCGACTTCGCCGATCGGGGCGAATACCACCTCAAAGGCGTGCCTGGATCGTGGCGCCTCTACAGGGTGGTGTCGTGATCGAGGTCCCGGAGACCCACTACGCCACTCTGGGCGAGGATCGCATCGCCTACCAGGTCTCCGGCGAGGGGGAGGTCGATCTCCTCTGGGTTCCGGCATCCGGCGATTGCATCGACCTGCGGTGGGCCTGGCCATCGTATGCTGACTTTCTCCGCCGGCTCGGTGTACAGGCAAGGGTCATCTCGTTTGACCGGCGCGGGTCGGGCGCCTCGGATCCTCCCTCTGCTGAGGCTCTCCCCAGCTGGGAGAGATGGGCTGACGATGCGCGGGCCGTGCTGGATGCAGTCGATTCTGAGCGGGCGGTGATCTTCGGACAACTCGATTCGGGTCCGACCGCCATCCTTTTCGCCGCCAGTCACCCGACCCGGACCCAGGGGTTGATTCTCGGCAACACCACGGCGCGTTTCACCGCTGCACCCGGCTATCCCGGCGGCGTCTCGGAGGAGGCGCTGGCGGCCGCATCGCAGTTCGCGAAGGCAGCCTGGGGGACAGAAGCTCTGGCCGAGTTCGCGTCCCCCGACGCCGCTCGTGACCCGGGTTTTCGCCGCTTCATCGCACTGAGTTGCCGGATGTACATGAGTCCGAGCGAAGCGAGCGCGCTGTTGCGCTACCAACAGTCTCTGGACGTGCGCCAGGCGTTGGACTCGGTACGGGTTCCCACCCTGGTGATCCACCGGGAAGGCATCTTCCCGGAAATGGGTGTGGATCAGGGTCGGTACTTGGCCGAGCACACATCCGCAGCGCGTTTCGCCACCGTGCCGGGGAACGACGCCGACCTCTATACCGAACCGTCGGCTGCAATCCTGCGTCACATCGAGGACTTCCTGAGCGGGCTCCATGGCGCTCCGGAGCCTGACCGGGCGCTGGCCGCCATCCTCTTCACCGACATCGTGGGCTCCACCGAGCGAGCCTCCGCCTTGGGCGACCATCAGTGGCGCAACGTGCTGGAGAGCCACGATGTGGTGGCCCGAACGGTCGTCGAGCAACATCGGGGACGACTCGTCAAGATGACCGGCGACGGGATGCTCGCCACTTTCGACGGCCCGGGTCGGGCCATTCGTTGTGCCACAGCGCTTGGCGATGCCCTGCGGCCGCTTGGCCTTCAGATCCGGGCTGGCCTCCATACGGGGGAGGTGGAGGTGCGAGGGACCGATATCGCGGGCATCGGCGTGCACATCGCCGCCCGGGTCCTAGCGTGTGCCTCACCCAGCGAGCTGTTCGTCTCCGCCGCGGTACCGATGCTCGTGGCCGGATCCGGTATCGAGTTCGAGGACAGGGGCGAGCACGAACTCAAAGGTGTGCCGGGGTCCTGGCGTCTGTATCGGGCGGTTTCATGACCGCCGCCCCCGAGACCCACTACACCCGTTCAGCCGACGGGACGAATCTCGCCTACCAGATGAGCGGCGACGGGCCCCTCGACCTGGTGTTCTTGGTTGGCGGAGCCTTCCCCATAGATCTCCTATCGGAGGACCCCGGGTTCATCCGGGTCCGCAAGCGGCTGGGTGCGTTCAGCCGCACCCTCTGGTCGGATACCCGGGGCATGGGCGCATCGGAGGGTGACCCCAGGGACTCCCTGGCCGTAGACATCTTCGATGCCGACCTCACCGCCATGCTCGACGCATCGGGGTTCCGGCGACTGGCGCTGGTGGCCGAAGATGTAGCCGGTGGGAGGGCGATCCACTTCTCGGCCACCCATCCCGAGCGGGTCAGCGCCGTCGTGCTCATCAACACCTTTGCCCACTACGTACGCGAGGACAACTACCCCTGGGGCTTTCCTCCCGAAAGTCTCGACCGGCTCGCGGCCGTCATCAAGGACAGCTGGGGCACAGCGGCAATAGTGGAAGTCGTCGCCCCCAGCCGGGTCGCCGACGAGCGCTTCCGAGCCTGGTATGCCCGGTCGGCCCGGTTCACCGGTGGCCCTGATCTGATCGCCGACCTTATCCGTGCCAACGTCCAAACGGACGTGCGTCCGCTTCTTCCATCCATCTCGGTTCCCACCCTCGTCCTCCATCGGGAGGGAAACCGCTACATCCGCCTGGGCGCGGGTCGGTACCTGGCCGAGCACATCCCCAACGCCAAGTTCGTGGCCCTGCCCGGTGATGACCACCTGTTCTGCGTAGGCGACACCGATGCCCTGGCCGACGAGATCGAGGAGTTCTTGACCGGTGCCCGGAGCGGGGCCGAGGGCGATGTGCTGACCATGACCGTCCTGTTCACCGACATCGTGGCCTCGACCGAGTACCAGACACGTGTGGGACGGCGGGAGTGGTCCCGGATGACTGACCACCACGAGGCCATGGTCCGGGCTGCGCTGAGCCGCCACCGCGGACGCGAGGTGAAGACGACCGGAGATGGCTTCCTCGCCACCTTCGACGCTACCGGGAGAGCGTGGCGCTGTGCCGCCGACATCCTGGCCGGTGCCAAGGACATCGGACTGGAGCTCCGGGCGGGAGTACACACCGGTGAGGTCGAGGTGCGGGACGATGACATCGCCGGCCTGGCGGTGACCATCGCCAAACGGGTCTGCGACCTGGCCGGGCCAGGAGAGGTACTGGCTTCGCATGGTGTTGAAGCCGCCGTCGCTGGCTCCGGTATCAAGTTCGAGGACAGAGGCGAGCACCAACTCAAGGGCGTGCCCGGATCATGGCGGCTCTACAAGGTGGTGTCGTGACCGAGGTCCCGCAGACCCAGTACGCCACGTTTGGCGAGGACCACATCGCCTACCTGGTCTTCGGCGGGAGGGGCGTGGACCTTCTCTGGGTGCCGGCAACCGACAGTACGGTAGCCCCCACTGGGAACCGCGCTGGATGCCATGACGAGCCACCCAACCACCCAGTACGTGAGAAGCGGTGACCTCCACATCGCCTACCAGGTCATCGGTGACGGCCCCGTCGACCTTGTTGAGGTGTTGGGAGCCACGACGCACCTAGAAGCGACCTGGGATGAACCCCTAATTGCCCAGTACTACGAGCGGCTGGCGTCGTTCTGCCGCCTCATCCGCTTCGACCAACGGGGAGTCGGCATGTCCGATCCCGTCCCCTCCTCGGCCCTTCCCACCCTGGAAGAGCGCGTCGACGACCTACGGGCGGTGCTGGATGCGGCGGGATCCGAGCGACCGGTGCTGTTCGGCGATACCGAAGGCGGGCCGCCGACCGTCCTGTTTGCCGCGACTGACCCGGAACGGACCGCAGGCCTCGTGCTCTACAGCACCTACGCCTGTCTCCTGCAGTCTCCGAACCATCCCCACGGATGGCCGGCTGAAGCCGTCGAGGAGTGGTTGGAGGCCCTGCAGGGTCGGTGGGGAACAGGAGTCGGACTGCGCCTCTTGGCCCCGAGCCTCGCCCAAGGGCCCTTCCGCGAGCGATGGGCTCGCTTTGAGCGCCTCGCCAACAGTCCGGGCCAGTTCGCGGCGCTCACCCGGATGGCCATGGCCAGCGATGTGCGCCACGTGCTTCCCACCATCAGCGTCCCCACCCTGGTGTTGCACCGCCGTGACAATGCCCTCATCCCCGTCGACCTCGGCCAGGAGCTGGCCGAGGGAATCCCGGGATCAACCTACATAGAGCTTCCCGG
>JBPYEI010000016.1:0-44229 GCA_051985455.1 Acidimicrobiales bacterium | reverse complement strand
CAACGTCGGCAGCTGTTCGGGCTGCGACGACGAGGCAACCTGTAGCACCACCTCGAGACCGTTGCTCCACGCGGTCAGCAGTCCGTTTCGGTAGTAGGCAGTCTTTCCCACCCCCGACATCACGCTCACCCCCGTGCCGGCCTGCAACTGCGAACATTCGATCGGCGACACCCCGAAGTCGAGGCTGAGGAGGACATTGGGCGATGAACCAGCTCCTGCGGTCCAGGTGCACGACTTGAAATCACCCTGATCGCTGGTCGTGGGCCTTGCGCTGGTGGGCCCCGTTCCTCCCAGTAGACCCTGCACCTCGGTCGAGTCCAGAGCGGAGCAGGTCGGGACCGGGTTGAAGTACATGCTCGCGGGGAGGGAGTGCGACGGAGGCTTGCTCGCTGTCGCACCTCCGCCGGCTGACGTACCGCAAGCGGCGAGGGTCATCGCACCGACGAGTGCGAAGAGAGCTGGGAGCGTTCGTTTCAGGCCCTCATTATCGCACCGCCGTTTCGACACCGCCTGCGATCGTGCCGACCCGGCTACGCCGGGAGGTCCTTGTTCTCGGGCACGAACTGGCTGGCAACGAAGGTTGCCCCCTGCGGGTCCGTGATCACGGCCAGCCTGGCCCACGGGGCGTCGAATGGTCCGGCGACGACCTCGCCGCCGAGCTCACGCGCCTTGGCGGCAGCGGCCTCGGCGTCGTCGACGGCGAAGGTCACGCTCCAATGCGCAGGTGCTTCGGAGTCGTGATCCGCGATCGGGTTGATCGTGGCGACGACGTCGATGAAGCCTTCCGGCCCTCCCATCTCCGCCTGCTGCTTGCGAAGGCCCGGGGTCCGCTCCTCGAGGTGGTCGCCGTAGCCGGGCAGCGTCCACATCACACCGGCCGGCAACGGCAGCGTCTTCCAACCGAAGACGGCGCCATAAAAGGCCTCCGCGCCCTTCGGGTCACGAGTAGCCAGGCCGTTGAAGTTGAGCGAGCCGTGCTCGTTGACGACCTTGGCGCCTTTGTGGTCCTTCGCCTGCCAGAGGAAGAACACGGCTCCCTCCGGATCGGTCAGGACCGCCATCCGCCCGGCGTTCATGACGTCGAAGGGCTCCATCACCACGCCGCCGCCGGCTTGGCGTGCCTTGGCTGCCGTCTCGTCGGCGCTGTCGACCCACACGTAGGTGTTCCACGTCGCCATCGGCGGCGCACCCTCGGGGATCGATCCAAGCGCCGCCACGTCGCCGCCGCGGATGCGAGCGATGAAGTACACCCCCTCCGACCCTTCGGGCATCACGTTCTCGAACTCCCATCCGAACAAGCCGCGGTAGAAAGGCAGAGCGGCTTCAGGGTCAGGCTGGCTGCTGTCGATCCAGCAGGGGACGCCGGGAATGTATCCGTCTCGCTCGGGCATGATCGTCGCCTTTCCGCTCGGGTTCCTACCTCCCCGGATCCTAGGAGAGCAAACCGGTCAACCAGTGGCCGGTTTCGGGCAAGCATCGACAACTAGAATTCTGATCGGTGGCCGGTGCGGAAGGCGTCCCAGACCCTCGACCTGCGGGGCTGTGGGGCGCCGTCCGCCGCGACCCTGGACACGTGGCAGAGCTTGCCGTGCTCCACGCCCTCCCTCAGGTGGCGCCCCAAGTCGAAACGTGGTGGCAAACGACCAGAGCCCGCCATCCCCATGACAGGCGAGACGAGCTCGCCTGGGGCGTTCTCCGACGGTCGATCGCCATGGCCCGACGTGCCGGCGCCATCACGGGATCGTCGTTCTACGTCGGCATACCTCCGGCGATGGCGATGATCTACTGCGAACAGCTGGTCCTGGTGTTGCGTATTGCTGCGATCTACAGGCGGGAGCCGAACGACGGCGCTCGGGCGGCGGAGATCTTGTTCCTCCAGCGTCGCCATCCGTCAGTGGCCGCCGCCAACAAGGCGCTGCAGGCGGCCGGCGCTTCGAGGCCGAGGAACGGTGGCTCGGCAGGATCGGCGGTGACCCGAACCGCGCGCCAGCTCCCGTCCATGATCGGCTTGCAGCTGCGCAGGCTCAAGGCGCGGTCTCCGGTCGACATGATCATCGGCGTGGTCGAGCTGGTGTCCTTTCTCATCCCCGTCGTCAGCATCCCGGCCTGGGTGGTGGCGAACGCCCGGGCGACGCGTCGTCTCGGCCTCGCTGCACTCGAGCTCTACACCGGGCCGAGGCCCGACGATGGCCCAGAGGGAACCATCGTTCTACCGCCACGGGTCAAGCCGCGTACCCGGAGATTGGCGTTCGGCATAGTCGTCCCACTCGCCCTGGTGCTCGGTCTGTGGACCGTCCTGCTCCCGATCGGGAGGGTCCACCATGGCCTTCGGTGGCTTGGCCTGGCCCTGGCCGAGCTGGCGCTGGTCGTGACGTTCGGCCGATTGATCTGGGTGACCCGCGACCACAGGGATGCCTCACAGCGGTCTCGGGGCACTGTCAATCGACCTCTGGACCGAGTCGACCATCCGACGAGCTTCTCCTCGAGCGGTGACGACGTCGAGTTCCGGCTCAAGCAGGACGCCGACGTCCTGGTCGTCGAGGTCGAGAGGAGAACCGGCCGCTGCGATACGCACGGGGTCGTGGCGGCGACGAGGGAGGTTCCCCGCCTCCAATTCCCCTACCTGGTATACGCCGTACGTCGCCAGCTCGCCCGCAGACGCCCGTTCCGGTGCCCGACGTGCCGAGCGGAGCTCGACATCGGCTGAGTCAGACCGACCGAAGTAACTCCCATTGCTGACTTCGACCGAGGGCGTACTCCTCAGAGCGCGCCGCGAAGGCGCGGTCTAACCGACCTGGTGACAGTCCGATGGACCGTTGGGCGCGTAGCCGACCTGGACGGTCGCGCCGCCAGGCCCGTGCACAACGACACACTCGGGCGGCACCGTTGCCGCATGGGCGCTGGCATAGATCCCCGGAGCCAACACTCCCATCGCTCCACCTGCCAGCGCGGCGGCCAGAATGCGCTTCTTCATCGTTCACCACCCTGGGTCTCGACCCGCTCGATCACGAGAGGGCGCTCAGGATACACAGCTGCCGCGAAGCGCCGCAAAAGCCGCGAACTGGCGGAGCGTTGCCCGCCGGGCGCACAACTCGAGTTGCCGACGAAGCCGTCAGCGGTGCCAGTACCTCAGGGCCGACGGGGTCAGCTTGACCACGAAGAAGCCCTCGTTGCCGTCGCTGTACCAGATGTCGCCGTGGACCGGGTCGAACGCCGGCGCGGACATGGCGAAGTTGCCGCCGCTGTTGTGCACGGGCGCATTGAAGTACGCGATCTCCTTCGGGTGGAGCGGGTCGTGGATGTCGAACACCCGGAGCCCGGAGAGGATGAAGGAGCACGCCACGATGCCAGGATCGGTGCGGCGAGGGACGGCACAGTAGTGGCTCGCGTAGCCCTGCACGGGGCTGCTCGCGCCGGGGTCCTTGGCCAGCGCGGCGCGGTTGGCCGTGAGGTCGACAGCCAGGCGCATGTTCGACACGACCCGCGGGCGCTGCGGATTGGTCACGTCGATCATGCGCGCCGCGCCGACGTGGGCGCCGGTGTCGCTCCCGCCCGCGGGGAGCCCGCCGGTCGTGCCGTCGGTCGCGTACTCGTCGACCTCGGCCAGATACGGATGGCCGCCGATCGTGACCGGCAGAGGTACCTGCGGCAGGCTGACGTCCGGCCATGACAGGTGGGCGATCAGGTGGCCCTTGCCTCCCGACACCCGGTGCTGGATCTGGCTCACGTCGACGATGTCGAGCCCCGCATGGTGGGCGGCGAGCCCACCGGCGGGAGACTGGCCGAGGTCGGCTTCGTAGACGGTGTTGCCATCGTCGCTGATGTTCAGGCCGTGGACCAGGATGTCCAGCTGTGTCCATAGCGGCTTGGGCGCCGACGGATCGGAGATGTCGAGGGCCGTCATGGTCCCGCCGCCTGCCGACGTCACCCAGAACGTCCTGCCGTCAGGCGAGAAGGCGCCCTCGTGGCCGAGCACGCCGACGGGCAGACTCGAGTCCAGCTGTGGGTGGCGGCAGTCCTTCGAGACGTCGTAGATGTCGACCCATCCGGGGTAGGCGAAGGGGTTTCCGAGGTCGGCTGCCAGCAGTCCCCGCGCCTGGTTGAGGCTCAAGGACTCGTGCGGTGACTGCATGGCCGGGGTAGAGAGGATCGCGGTCCGCACGGGGTGGGCAGGATCGGACATGTCCATCACGTAGACGCCCGTGTTGTGGGTGCTGCCCTCCAGGGCATTGGTCGGAAAGAGCAGCGTCGAGTCGTAGAACGCGCACACATGCCCTGCCCGGTCGGCATAGCGCTGGACCCGGAAGCCGCCCACGTTGGAGTACTGGGCGACGAACGTCGTGTTGCAGCGGTAGCCGGCTGCGGCGTAGCCGCTGGCGACGTCGGCTGAGCTCACCCGGCCTTGCATGTGCTCAGGATGGCCTCCCGGGTCGCAGGCAATGTCGGAGACGGCCGGCGGCTGCGTCGCCGCCGGCGTCACCGCATGGCCCGCCACAGGTGCCACGAGGGCGATGGCGGCCACGCCTGCCACCAGGGCCACGATGCGCGACCGAACGGCCTTCATCGGATCGACCTCCCCAGCTCCACCCAGGACCTCGATTCTCGCCGTTTCCGGTAGGGCAACCCTCGTCCGACCAGCCACAGGGATTCGGCGCTCCTGGGGTCCGGTCCTGCCCGACGACGATCCGGGGGGGGGGCGAGCGCTGCCGCCACCCGGCCGCAGTCACCCCCGGGGATCTCACCGTTGGCCAGGGAGGTACTCTCTACTGCCACTGTGTCGCCTGGGGACCCCGCAGCAAAGCACGACCACGTCAAGGCTCGCCGCCTGTCCTGGTCCCGGCGGATCCTGCTCGCCGCCACCGCCACGACCGCTCTGGTCGTCACGCTCTCGGCCGGCGGGCTCGCCTACGTCAAGTACCGCTACGACCAGATCAACCAGCTCAACCTGACCAACCTCACCAAGTCCGCAGCCGACAAGCCCATGAACATCCTCCTCGTGGGCAACAACTCCCGCGAGGTGCTCAACGGCAAGCTGGCCAACGCCTTCGGTTCGGCACAGGACGTCGCCGGGGCCCGCAGCGACGTCACCATGATCCTCCACCTCGATCCGACCCACCATCACGCGTCTCTTCTCTCGATTCCCCGCGACACGTTCATGCCCATCCCCGGCACCGATCAGGCGACCCGGGTCGACGCCGCCCTGAACTTCGGGCCCCAGCGCCTGATCGCCACGATCCAGGACGACCTGGGCATTCCCATCAATCACTTCGTCGAGCTCAACTTCGACTCGTTTCAGGACGTCGTGGCTGCGCTAGGCGGGATCAACATGTACTTCCCCGACCAGGTCAAGGACGACGAGTCCTCCCTCAACATCACCCAGACGGGCTGCGTGCAGCTCAACGGGTTCCAGGCGCTATCCGTCGTGCGGGCCCGCCACCTGTACTACAGGCAGAACGGTACGTGGCAGTACGACGGGTTGGGCGACCTCAGCCGGATCAAGCGCGACCACGAGTTCCTGAAGGTGCTGGCCTCGTCCGTGGTCCACCGAGGACTCTCCAACCCGCTCACCCTCAACGCCGTCGTGTCCTCGGTGGCCCCCAAGCTCCAGGTGGATTCGGGCTTCTCCCTCTCGACCATGATCTCGCTCGTACGTCAGTACCGATCGGTGGACCCCAACGGCGTGCCCACGGCGACGCTCCCGGTCACGGTCCTCGACCAGAGCTACGTCTACCGCGGCTCCAACTTCGGGAGCATCGTGCTCCCCGCCGAGCCGGCCGATCACCAGGCCATGGCCCAGTTCCTGAGCACTCCGGCCCCGGCGGCACCCGGTCCCGATGTGTCCATCCAGGTTCAGAACGGCTCGGGGCTGACGAGCCAAGGCCTTCAGGTCACGGACGGGTTGCGCACACTCGGGTACGACGTCACCGGACTCGGGACGACGGCGGTGACCGCCCATCCCTCCGAGAGCATCATCTACTACGCGGCCGGTCGCCTGGCCCAGGCTCAGCGGCTGGTGGCCAACCTCTCGGGCTCGGTGATCATGGGCCAGGCGACCACGCCGCCCGGCACCGACCTGGTGCTCGTGTCAGGCAGCGACCTCAAGGTGGCATCGCCACCTCGGCCACCTCCTCCCGCCGCTCCGGGCACCACCCGGCCGGCGCCGATCGCGACCCACGGGGGTGCCCCGCCGTCGGCGGCCCCGACACCTGCCCAGGCTCCCCTGCCGGACTACAACCCCACTGCCTGCCCACCGGGATCCAAGGCGGTCCCCGATAAGTGGCCGCCAGGCTGATTCGGCACCAGCTGCGGCGCCGGCGCTCACCTGAGGCTGGCGCAGTCGCCTCGGCTCAGGTCGACGAGCACGGAGAACGATCCGAGCTCGAATGACACCGTTGACGGCCCGATGCGGCGCAACAGGTCGAGCATGAACCGGTCCTGGGCCAGGACGTCAGCACGCAGGGTCGAGACACCCCTGGCGGCCGCACGGTCGACCAAGGCAGCGATCAACCTGCTCCCGACACGCCGGCGCTGCCAGGCGTCTTCGACGAGCACCCCGAGATGGACGATGCCTTCCGCGTCACAGGCAAGGGTGGCGAAGCCGACGCAAGCCGAGCCGTTCCACGCCACGACCGTCGCGTGGCGTGGGTGATCTTCGAAGAGCCGTCGGGTGTAGGCCACGCCATCGCTGGGACCGTGGAACCGGTGGAACAACGTCGTCGGTGAGCACCGGGCGACCATCGCCAGGACGGCCGCCGTGTCCACCACCGCGGCCGTGGCCAACCTGACCTCGGCCGACTGCGACGGTGGACTGTCGAGGAGGGGCGGAATGTCCAGGACTGACGGACGATCCGCCGGTGCTTGAGGTGTTATGACAGTCGTCATATACTGGACAGTATGGTCATGACAGTTGTCATAGTCAAGGGGGGTCGATCGGACGCCGCTCATTCGTCGTTCCTCCACGGGGAGGCTTACGCACCGAACACCGCCGCGCCGGCATCGGTTGCGGCCGGATCCCGAGGCGACTGGATCTGATGACCGCCGGTAGGTCGGAGCCGGCGACGGGGCATCCTCCGCGGGAACGGATGGTGCGCAGCGCGGCCCAGCTGATCCGGCGCAAGGGTGTTTCCGGCAGCGGTATGCGAGAGATCGTCGAGGAGGCGGACGCGCCTCGCGGATCGCTCCAGCACTATTTTCCCGGCGGCAAGGACGAGCTCGTCGCCGAAGCGTTGCTCTGGATGGGCGGCGTGGCGGCCCGCCGGGTCCGCCGCAATCTCGAGCGTCTCGATGCACGGACGCCGAGTGCCCTTCTTGCCGCCATCGTCGACGACTGGCGGCGCGACCTGACGACCGAGGGCTTCGCTGGCGGCTGTCCCCTCGTGGCCGCCGCCGCCGACGCCGCAGCGAGCAACGATGAGCTCCGGCGCGTGCTTCGGCGGGCCTTCGACGGCTGGCAGGATCCGCTAGCGGCGGCTCTGGTCGAGCTGGGCGTGCCGGACGATCGTGCCGAAGGGCTCGCCATGCTCGTCATCAGCGCCCTGGAAGGCGCCATCGTCATGGCCCGAGTCAGAGGCGATCTGGCTCCTCTCGACGCGTTGGTCGCCGAGCTGGGCCCCAGCCTGGATGCCACTGCCGCAACCGCGCCGAGGAAGAGCCCCAGGTAGCGCCCGAGCGCTCAGCGGCAGCTGACAACTGTGCGGCGCGTCGTGAAGATGTAGGAGATCGTGCCGTTCTGGAACCTGCTCTGGCGGCCACCCTTGATCCCGTACTCGTCGCTGATGGGATACCCCAGACAGCTGCGCTCCCAGCCCAGGCTGGCCCACTTGGCCTGGATCGCTCCATGGACCGACCACGCTCCGGTCGATCGCGTCCAGTAGATCGAGCCGCTGTTGGCGAAGTGGTTGTACCGCCCGCGACCATCCGGGGTGGCCAGCTCGTCGGTGATCGGGTAGCCGAGGAAACCGGTGGGTCCCCCGAGCTCCTGGTACTTCTGCCGGATGGCCCCACACACCTGGTGACTGCCGGTGTACCGCGAGGTGTAGGTCGTGCAGAGACCTGGTGTCGCCGTCGCCTCGCTCGAGGCCGCGCCCTCTCGGGGGACCGAGCTCACGCCCGTGACCACGTAGTAGTAGGGCCTGCCGTTGGTGAGACCGGTGTCGGTGAAATGGGTGTTTCGGAGTCCCTTGGCGATGGGGGGTGCGCCGCTCGACCGCTCGCCGCCGGGGATCGTGCTCCGGTAGACGTCGTAGGTGGTTCCCGGGCTCACGTTGGACGGGGGTGACCACGAGAGCGCGACCGCGGAATCACCGGCGGTGGCCCGGAGACCCTGGGGCGCCGTGGGGAGGGGCGGTGCGGGCGGCGGTCGCGGGAGCGTCGAGCCCAGGATGTCCACGTACGTCGACCCGTAGCCGGTGCCGTTCTGCGTGGCGATGTTGGGGCTCGGCGTCGTGGGTGAGGTGTCGTACTGCCAGTTGGCGTTTGTCCCAGGCTCTACCGCGGTGCCCTCGATCCACTCGTTCCAGGTCTCGGTGAGCTTCCACGGAACGTTCGCCGCCGCCATGGCCTGGGCCGCGCCGGCGAAGGCGTTGGGGTCTCTCGACAGCCTGGGGGTCTCCTGCTCCCTCCAGAACCCCGGGCTGATCAGGTAGTACAGCCCGCGGTAGGTGGCCCCGCGAACCGACGGGCCATACTCGTGCCACCCGTCCATGGTGTCGGGGTTGGCGCCGCCGTCGGACACGGGCTGGATCTTCATGTTCACGTAGAAGCCCGTGTCGGCTCGAGCCTGCTCCCACCGTACGAGGTCATTGAGCGGATACCCAGGCTCGCCGTCGTAGGTGTTGTAGACGAAGATGACCGGCTTGCCGTTGACCCATAGATAGCCGGGCTGGCTGGCGTAGTTGGCCCTGATGTAGTTGAGATCGCTGTCGATCTGCTGGACGCTCGGGTCGCCCTGGCCCTCCATCTCGTAGTACAACGCCCACCGCATCGTCGGGTAGGGGTTGTTTGGCCGGTTCATGTAGTCGGTGATGATCCGACGGAAGTTGGCGTCGGTGCCGAAGGAGTCGTGCTGGCCCCACCACGAGGCGATGGCGACCGTCTGGTGTGCAGCCTTCATCTGGCCTAGCTGCCAGTACACGGTGTTGACATCGGCGGAGCTGTACAGCTCGGTCGACGGCTCGAACGTCCCGGGTTTGGTGTCGGGCAGGTAGTGCGAGTTCCAGTTCGACGGGGCGTGATGGAAATAGCCTGGTGTTTCCTCGCCCTGCCAGTGGCCCCAGGTCCCGTCGACGGCGGGGTTCTGGTACCACGGGTAGTAGAACGTGGCGTAGAACGGTGCGGTCGGCATCCACACTCCGGCTGGCGATGTCGTGCTGCCCGAGGTGCTGGGCGCCGCCCCGGCGTTGGCGCTGGGCCGCGAAGTGGCACTCGGCGTCGGAATCGCGCCGACGACTTGCGGTGAGGCCGATGTGGCGCCCGCCGGCCCGGTCTGGCGCCAATGCACGATTCCCGGCAGCTGGCCCAGTACGTGATCGGCAGCGGCGGCGCTGGGTGACGACACGGGGTCGGTCTCGTAGATGCCGACGTTGCTCCACAGCAAGGTGGTGCGGGCACGGGCGCTCGACCCACCATTGCTGCTGAACTGATCGGCGGCGCCCTTGGCTGCGGTCGCCGAGTGGTAGACCCGGACGTCGACGCCCCCGGCATCTTGCCCCGCGTTGTTGGGAGCGCACCGGTATGAGCCTGGGCCGCCGGCCGGATCGGGCTGCGGATGGGCGTCATAGGTCCAGTAGCCGTGGTCGGTGGCCCCCGCGAGATCAGGCCCCCGGATCCCTGGGTCGCGGCACAGCGACACGCCCGCCGCCGTGAGGGCGTCGACCACGTCCTGGGCCGTGTGCGCGGCGGGGGCCCGTTGCGTGGCAGAGACCGGCGATCCCGACGCATGGGCCGCGGAGCCTCCTCCCGCACCGTAGGCGGCGCTGGCTGCCGCCACGCTCAGGACCCAGGATGCGACGAGGAGTGACCGCCTCTTGCCGGCCATCACTGCGACCCCTGTGAGGAGCTGCTCACCAACCATCCCCCCGGCGGTAACTCCTCTGTGTCGCGCGAGTACCGCCTCGTCGAAGATTACCCGCTCGACCTCGACTCCCGTTCCGACGAGTCGAACAGTGGAGGCCGTAGGTCAGGACGCCGGCTGTTCGACCATGACCATCCACGGAGTGCCGAAGCGGTCGATGCACATCCCGAAGGCGGGCGAGAAGAACGTCTCGCCCAGGGGCATCTGAACCTGTCCTCCTTCGGCCAGGGCGTCGAACACGCGCTTCGCCTCGGCCTTGTCGTCGAGCGAGCAGTTGACACACATGCCGTGGACCTGACCGTCGAAGCCGCCCGCCGGGTCGTCCGCACCCATCAACAGTCCGACGGGGGACGTCAGCGCGGCGTGCATGATGACGTCGGAGCTCGCTCCCGGCGGCGGAGACCCGGCGTCAGCGGGCATGTCCGCCATGGTGAGTAGCACGAGCTCGCCGCCGAGGACCTCCTGGTAGCGGGTGAACGCCTGGCGACAGTTGCCAGCAAAGGCGAGGTAGGGGCGAAAAGCCATCGACCGTCTTCTCCTCCGTTGTCCATGGGGCTCACATTCTGAGGGGAAGACGCAGCCCGGTCGCAAGACTCATCGGGGCTCGCCGAGTCGTCGTGGGTCGGGTCAGCGCTGGCCGAGCGCTCCGAGCTAGTGGCCCGCGTCGGCCGGCACAGTCACGATGAAAACCTCGATCTCGCGGCGGACGGTGAACCCCAGGGACCGGTAGAGGCGGATGGCCGACTCGTTCGCCGTGGCGACGTGGAGAAAGGGCTGCTCGCCCCGCGCCTTGATGCGATGGACGAGCGACTGAACCAGGACGGTGCCGAGGCCCTGTCTCCGGTAGCGGTCGAGGGTGCACACGGCGCTGATCTCGGTGAACCCGGGGAAGCCGAGCCGCTCTCCCGCCATGGCCACCAGGCGGCCCGAGGCTCGAATGCCGATGTAGCCGCCGAGCTCGATCGTCCGCGGTCCGAACGGTCCGGGGTCGGTGGCCGCCACCAGCGACAGCATGTCCGGGACGTCGTCGGTCCCGAGGGCGACAAACCGGTCGTCGACCGACCCCACGGCCGTGCCAGCGGTCATCTGGACACAAGGAATGCGGCGCCCGACGCTCCACCTCGGCGGCACGTCAAGGACCGGACGGAGCAGCACCGTCCGTCGTCCCGAGCCGACCAGCCGTGCCAGGTCAGCCCAGGACCGGAGATCGTCACCCTCGCGAACGGCCGCGAACGGCGAGACATCCCGATCGAATCGGGCGGCACCCGGAAGCCGCTGCCCGAGGGCGCCTCGGGGACCAGCGAGCGTGTGCCACACCGGATTGTCCAGCGGCGCTCCCGCCACCCCGCCTCCAGATGTCATGCCTCGAGCTTGCCGGCAACCTGCGTCCCCCGCCCTCTCGGACCAGGCAAGATCCGACTAGCTTGATCAGGATGGTGGAGATAAGCGACGGAGTGGCCGCCACCCGTCGACCCCCCAACGGTTGGTTTCCGCCGCCTGGGGTAGGGACTGGCCGGGGTGTTCTGCGAGGCATGGTGAACGTAGAGACGCACCTGGTATCCGACCCGATGAGCGCCCGGGCGGCTCGTGAGGTCATGGAGGCGGCACTGCAGCCGTGGGGGGACGAGGACGCGACCGAGGTGGCGCTGCTCCTGGCGACCGAGCTCGTGACCAACGCCATCGTTCACGCCCAGACCGACTTCGCCCTCAGAATCACGACGGACTCGGAGCGCCTCAGGGTCGAGGTGTCGGATGCGAGCCTGGACCCTCCTCGCCTCATTACCATCCACGGCCTGGAAGACCACGGGCGTGGGCTTCATCTCGTGGATGTGCTGTCGCAGTCTTGGGGTGTCGACTGGAGAGACGACAACAAGGTGGTCTGGTTCGAGCTCACGCTGGCCGACGTCAACATGGCCGCGGCCACGCTGTAGCCGATTCCGAATCAGGCGCCTCGAAAGGGCGCGACCACGTGCTTGGCGATCAGCTCCAGCTGACCGAGTGAGTCCGTCAAGGTGTGCAGCATCAGATACTCGACACCGGCATCGATACGCTCGCGGATCTTTTGCTGGATCCTGTCGACGGTGCCAGGCAGGTAGACGTCATCGATGTACTCCCAGGGCCGCTCGTCGGACAACACGGCGCCGAAACGACGCTGTTGTTCGGCGCGGACGACGTCCGCCGATGCTCGCTCGTCGATCCACGCGAAGTTCTCGTGAGCCACGGTGAAGGAGGTGTCGGCTCCCGCTTCGTCGCGCCCCTGGCGAATGAGCCGGAGGTCATGGGAGAGCTGGGTCGGCGTGCTGGTGGGCCGGGCGATCCAACCGTCGGCGCTCACGATGCGCCGGAGCACGTTGGGGTGCATGGCCGGTGGCTCAGGAGAGGCGGCGTGGGCCAGCTGGCTGCCGCCCGCCGCCCACACGGGTGGCAGGGTGACGGGGTTGGGCTCCACCGTGACGTCGTCCAGGTCGTAGAAACGGCCCCGATGCTTGGCGTGGGGACCGCGCAGCAGGGCCAGCGTGGCGGCGAGCACCTCGTCGGTCCGGGCACCCCGTTCCTCCTTTCGCACCCCGCACGCCTCGAACTCGGGCGCGAACCAACCGGCGCCCACGCCGAAGACGTAGCGACCCTCCGAGAGATCGTGGAGCGTCGCCAGCTCCTTTGCCAGCACGGCGGGCTGCCTCAAGGGCAGGATGAGAATGGATGTACCGAGCCGCACCCGTTGGGTCACGGCGGCGACGTGCGAGAGCACCATCAGACAGTCCAGCCACCCAACCCGGTAGAACCGCCGCGCCGTGACGACGTGGTCGGTCGTCCACAACGAGTCGAAACCGAGCGCCTCCGCCCGGCTGGCAAACGCGCGTATCCGTGCGCCACGGTCGCTTGCACCGTCCGACAGCAGCATCGTGGGGAGGAAGACCCCGAACCTCACGCTCGCACCCGGGCCTCGAGCAGGCCAACCTCTGACAAGGCTCGCTCGAGTGAGGCCCTTTCTCGAAGCGAGATCGGCAACAGCGGGGGCCTCACGTGTGCGCTGTCCAATACCCCGAGGAGCACCAGACACTCCTTGAGCCGGGCGCGGTAGCTACCGACGGGGGCGGCAAAAACGGCATCAGCCAAGCGTTGGACGCGCTCCCCCAGACGGCGCGCCTCGTGCAGCTGCCCGGCTCGCCAGGCACGGATCATCTCCGCCTGCTCGGCGACCATGACGGTGCCAAACCCGACGAGGGCGCCCTGACAGCCCAGCTCGAGGGACTCGAGGATGAAGTTGTCGTTGCCCGTGAGGACGGCGACGGGGCGGCTGCCCGACCCCGCCACCGCCACCACCTCGCGACATCGAGCGCGATCGAAAGACGCCTCCTTCACGGCAACCACGCCCTCGATGGCCAGAAGCTGCGCCAGCGTGTCGCGCTCGTACAACACGCCGCCCAGACCAGGCTGGAGCTGGAAGACCACGACTGGCAACCCAACTTCGGCGATGGCTCGGTGGTACTCGAGAGGCACGCGTGGGTCGAGGCGTTCACCCTGGAAAGCGGATACCGGGAACACGAGCACGGCGTCGGCTCCGGCGGCACGGCAGTCCGCAGCCTCCTCGACAGCCGCTCGCGTCGACGGCCCCCCCAGGCCGGCGATGATGGGGATGTCGACCGCCTCCCTCACCAGGTCCAGTACCCGCCGCCTCTCGGGGCGGGTCAGCTGCGGACCCTCACCGGTGTCGGCGTTCACCGCCAGCGCGACCGGCCCCTGGCGGGCCACCCAGCGAACGTAACGCCTCAGGACGTCGGGTTCGCCGTCGCCGTCCTCGTTCATCGGGAGCACCGTGGCGGGTATCAGCCCTTCGAGGTCCAGCACGGCGTCCTCCGATGGCCGACGATAGGCTCGCACTGCGGGAAGCCATGTTCGCCTTGGAGCACGCAGGGTACCACCGGGACAAGCCGATGACCGGAGCGACGGCAGCACCAACGGATCCAGTTCGCGTCGCGGTCGTGGGCGTGGCGGGCATGGGTCAGGCGCACCTGTTCGCCATCTCCTCGCTGCCGGACGAGTACCAGCTGACCGCGATCTGCGACGTCGACGCCGAGGTCGCCAAGAAGGCGGCGTCGGACTGGAAGACGTCCTGCTACACCACTCTCGAAGAGCTGTTGGCGAGCGACGCCGCCGAGGCGATCGTGGTGGCGGCGCCGCCGTTCCAGCACGGGCCGATCAGCCGGTCCGCGCTCGAGTCCGACCTCCATGTCTATTGCGAGAAGCCCATGGTGGCGACGGTGAGGGAGGGCTTGGAGCTCGCCGCCGCCGCCGACCGGGCTGGCCGCGCCGTCCAGGTCGGCCTGCAGTACCGGTTCCGGCCTTCCTACGAACGCGCCGCGGACCTGGTGGCGTCGGGAGCGATCGGGAAAGTGTTCCGGGCGAATCTCACCGCCACCAGCTGGTTCCGGCCCGAGCGTTATTTCCGGAGCCGACCCTGGCGCGGACGGTGGCGCACCGTCGGTGGCGGGGCCCTCCTGCACCACAGCATCCATCAGCTCGATGCCTACCTGAGCATGCTGGGCCAGCCTGCCCGCGTCACGGCGCAGGCGTTTCGCACGATCCACGACATCGAGGTCGAGGACGAGGTCACCGCCCTGCTCGAGTTCGACGACGGTTGTCGGGGGGTCGTGGCGGCGTCGACCGTAGATCCGGTCGGTGCCAACCGCATCGAGCTCCACGGCGAAGCCGGAACGATCGTGGCCGAGGGGGACGGTCTGCGCCGCGCCACCTTCGCCGGCTCGCCGGTGGGCGCCCTGTCCGCCCGCTGCGAGGACGACTTTCCGGCGATCACGCCTGCCTGGATCGAGGAGGTGACACCGACAGGCAGAGAGGAGCTCGACTCTCTGTTGCGCTGCCATCGGGATTTCGTCGCCGCTCTTCGCTCCGGTGGGCAGCCCCGCAACCACCCCGTGGCCGCCCTCCAGGCGATCGCGGTCGCCAACGCCATCTACCTCTCTGCCGTGCGCCAGCGGGCGGTGGACGTGCCCATCGACCCCGACGAGTACCAGGCCTGCTATGAGGAGCTGTGCGAGGGACGAGTCAGCCTTCGCAAGCTCGAGCGGTAGGCCGGCGCCCGATGGCCGCCGCCAGCGCCTTCACCTGGTTCCCCCCCGAGCTGGTGTTCGACGACGAGCAGTTCGTCGTGCACTCCGGGTACACGATCCTGCTGTTGCGCTACGTCACGCGCGCCGCCAACAAACCGTACATTGCAACTCTCTGCGGAGCATCGGGACGAAATATGCTCGAAGACGGCCCCGCCGACCACGCCCACCATCACGGGGTGTGGTGGGGCCACGGCGACGTCAACGGCGTGGATTACTACCTCGAGCTGCCCGGAGGGGATGGGCCTCCCCACAGGGGACGGATCGAGCACGTTCGGTGGTCAGCGATCGTCGACGATGCGCCCCGCTTCGGCTTCACCGAGGACCTCGTGTGGCGGGACCATCGCTGCGAGCCGGTGATCACCGAGCAGCGGTCGGTCCACCTCAGCCTGGCGAGCGACGCCCACTACACGGTCGACCTGTCCAGCTCCTACTTGGCGGAGCAGGATCTGGTGTTCGGCGACACCAAGGAGTCGGTGCTGCCGGGGATCCGGCCGGCCGAGACCATGACCGGCCTCCTCGGCGGGACCATCACCAGCTCGCGCGGTCGGCGGGGCGAAGCCGACACCTTCGGCCAGCCGGCCGAGTGGGTGGACGTCTCCGCGGCTCGCCGGGTGCAGTACCTCGGGGAGGAGGTCGTTGAGGGCATCGCCTGCTTCGATCACCCCTCGAACCCGGGGCATCCGCAAAGATGGTTCACACGGGAGTACGGACCCTTCTCGCCCTTCGAGGGGCACCACTTTCACGACGACCGACGGCTGAGCGCGGGTACCGAGTTGCGATTGCGCCACCGCATCGTGGTCCACCGCGACGACGCCACAGGCTCCGGGCTGGACGACTTGTACCGGGCCTACTGTGAGGAGGATGTCGATGCGTGAAGTACAGGTGGTTACACGTGCCGGTCCGGGAGGTGCGACCATTCGCCGCCTGGCCGACCAGGGCGAGTTCCGGTCGACGTGCGGGATGCGCCGCGATCTCCTGGCCGCACAGGAAGGCGATCCGGTACGCATGCACTACCTGCGCATCGGCGACTCCAGAAAGCACGTCCACCATCGCACCGTCGAGTACTACTACGTCACCGAGGGCGAGGGTGAGATCGAGCTCGACGAGGAGACCGTGACGATCGGCGCCGGCGACCTGGTCGTCGTCCCACCGGGCGTCTGGCACACCAGCCGGCCCCTATCTGGACGAGAGCTCCATGTCCTGCTCGTCGTCGTCCCTCCCGCCGACGCCGAGGGCCGGCCCGATCACCTGACTCCCGACGAGCACTACTGATTGCCCCGTCAGTGCGTCATCCGAGGGCCTCCTCGGCGTCCGCTCCGGTGCCGCTGTCGCCGTGCCCCCAGTGACCGATCGATCCCGGCGCCACGCGCTCGGGTCCGCCGAGCTGGCGCCGGCGACCATCACGGCGCGTCAGCACCGCTCGAACCGCCCCGGTCAGCGGACTGATCATCTGCGATGGCAGCCGAACACCGTCGCGCAGGCACTCCTCGATCCTGCGCTCGGGCAAGAAGATGGGCGAGGCGATGCTCGCCTGCCCGACCGCCGGTGCGACGAGGGCTCCAAAGGCAGCCACCAGCTCGGACCGCCACCGACGGGACCGAGGTGCCCGGTTGACGACGGGCACGATGCACGAGCCGGGGACACCGAGGGCGAGGAGGTCACCGGCCACTCTCGCCAGTGAGTGGACGCCCTTCATGCCTGGCGCCCCCACGGCCAGCACCACGTCCGCTTGGCTCATCACCGTGCGGCTCATGACGTTGCGTTCCTCGACGTCGAACGAGCCCCCCTCCCGTTCGCCTTCGAGATCGGCCTCCACGTCGGCGACCACGACGCCGAAGACGTGACGGAGGTTGATGAACGCGGCCTCGAACGCGCGCGGCCGCAGCGTCGCCCACGCCGACGACCTCCGCAGGCCGAGGAGCAGGTGATAGCCGCGTTCTTCGACGACGAACGTGAGCGCCATCACGGCGTCGGGTCCCGGCTGGCCGTTGCGGTGCGCCTCCACCAGCTCCTGGACGCCGGGAACGATGTCGCCGGCATCGTGCAGCATCGCCTGCTCTGCGTTGCGGTCCAGGTCAGCCAGGATGACCGGCGCACGGTCTCCGTCGCGCTCCTCACCCCGGTCGGCCTCGGCCAGTCCCTGGCACAGGGCGATGGCGACCGTGGACGCCCCTGTCCCCCCGGGCCCACAGACCGCGACCACCGTTCCGCCGGGCTCGTCGGGCGTGACTGCCTGCACGGTGCCCGGCAACTGATCTCGGGAGGCGATGGCGCTGGCGTGGGCCGCGAGCGCCCGCAGCAGCTCCTCGCGGTCGAAGCCGTCGGTCAGGACCGCTGCCGCTCCCAGCGCCAGCCAATCGCTGCGCGGCCGCCGATCCTCCACGACCAACGTCGGGCAACCGGCCCGACTCATCTCGTCGAGGAGGTCTCGATCGAGGGCGGGGACGCGAGCGTCGACGATGACGGCGGAGAAGACGCGGCCCGAGCTCGCCCTGGCCCGCAGCTCCTCGGCCGAGAGGCATTTGACCAACTCAACCGGGATGGACGAGGCGTGCGCCCACTGGGCGACGGTGCGAAACCAGGCTGCTCGGGGATGCGCGAGCCCGAGAACGACGTACCTTTCGCCCTGCATACTCCTCCCCAGACACGTGGCGCCGCGCAGCATACGGCGCCCTGTTGTTACGTTTCAACTCCCCCCATGTCCATCGGCACGCGCCAAGGCGTGGCGCCAGGGCGAGAGGTCGAGGCTCGGATAGCGCTCGGCCGTGGAGGAGATCAGCGTCTCGTCCCAGATCGGATGGCCCGGCGGTGGAAAGCCGAACAGGGCCAGGTCCGCGGGACTCGATCCCTCGACGAACTCCGTCCAATCGGGCGAGTTGGCCGCCAACTGCCGGGCGTGGAAGCCGATCCAGTCCTGACCGGCCATCTTGAAGCTCACGTTCAACAGGAAGCGAGCTCCCCCGGGCTCCTCGAGATCCACGCCGCGATGGAAGACGTCGGTGCGGTAGGCGAGGAACGAGCCGCGCCGACCTCGGGCGGGGCGTTCGGCGGCATAGAGCTCGGGATCGCTGTTGGGCATGATCAGGGGCACCGTGGGCGCTCGTCCCGCCGAGTCCTTCACCGACACCAGGTGTGTGGGCGCGTTTCCGTCGTTCACGTCAGAGAGATACAGGAACCCTTCCATGTGCCACCACGGCGGCTCAGCGCGCGGCGGCAGCCACGAGTGGTTGCGGTCGGTGTGCATCGGCTGCTCGTAGTTGGCGTCACCCGTGTACTTGGCCAGCGTCTGTACCTGGTAGAGGCGTAGATCGGACGACCCGAGGGCACGCCGGGCGAAGTCGACGACGGCGGGGTGCACACACAGTCGATTGAGGGCGCGGCACCGGGCAAACGGAAACTCGCTGCGCCAGCGGTGCTGCTCCGGTCGGAACCCGGGCCCGTCCGCCGGCCAGACGAATGCGTCGCCCGGCGCCGGCGGCTGGCCCAGCCATTTCTCCGTCTGGCCCTGTGGGTCGGCGTGGAACTCCTCGGCCGTCGGGAACAAATGGTGCAGCTCGGCCGCGGCGGCGTCGATCTCCACGTCGTCCACGAGGCCGTCGACGAGCACCCAGCCGTCACCCTGCCACGCCACCACCTCGTCATCTCGAGCCAAGCGTGAGCTCATGGAGCCGCCTCCGAGCGGAATCGTCGGCCACCGGCCTATCGGCCGCGTCTGCAGCGCGCAAGTGGTCCGACCTGCTCGTCAGGCTCTCGTGGCGCCGACGACGAGCATGCGTCGTCGCCCCGCAGTGCAGACCTCGACATGAGCGTCTGTGAATCCCACCGCCGACGCCAGCTCGGCAAATACAGCCGCCTGGGCATCGGTCCAGCCGTGGCTGGCGAGGCCCTTGGCGCGCGGTCTGGTACGGCGCTCGATGGCGAGCAGTCGTCCCTGAGGGACGAGCACCCGTCGGGCTTCGGCCAGGCCGGCGTCGAGATCGGACCAGTGATGGACGGTGGAGATCGACCACAGGACGGTCGCCGAGCGGTCCGGGAGCGAGACGGCCTCGGCCGCGCCCTCGGTCCAGGTGATCGATTGATCGCCGACCGTCAGCCAACGGGCGAGGCGCAACATCATCGGAGCGGGGTCGACGCCGACAACCCGGGCGCCACGGCGGGCCGCGTACCGCGCCGCCGTGCCCGGTCCGCACCCTACGTCGACGACGCGATCCTCGTCGGTGACGCCAGCCTGGTCGGCAGCGAGGTGAGCGACGGCACCTCGGCCGAGGATCATCGTGAGCCCGGCCAGCAGGCCGGCGATTCCCGAGAACGCACGGGCGTCACGGTGGTGATTGGGTGCAGCTGGGGCGGGCCTGGCGGAGGTCATGCCACGCACCTTGACACTTGAATCCAGGTTCAAGTCAACTGGCAGGGTGACTGAGAAGTTGACCACGATCGGTGAGACGGCCCGCCGGGCGGGTGTGGCGACGTCCACCGTGCGTTACTACGAGCGCCGGGGCCTGCTGCAACCGGATGCCCGACAGTCCGGTCAACGCCGGTACCGGCCGGACACACTGCGCGCGCTGGTGTTCATCAGGATGCTCCAGGACGCCGGTCTCTCCCTCGACGACATCGAGAGCATGCTCAGCGCCGCCGACGTCGACGAGTGGAAGGCCATCGCCCGGCGCCGCCTCGCGGTGCTGGAGGCCGAGATAGCCGTGCTCGAGAACGCCCGCTCGTATCTGCAGGCTGCTCTCCTCTGCCGCTTCGACCATCCGCTGACCGAATGCAGCATCATGGGAGCCGAGATCGATCGTCGGCTCGAGGAACGGTGAGCGAAGGGCGGGATCCTGGCTCACAACCTCGGTTCCACGTTGCGTCGAAAACCGCCCTGGCGCGGAGCTTGTTTCGACCGCTGGTGGAACCGGTGCAGCCCCGCGACGAGCGAGAGATGCCTCCGACATGGTTTCGACGCTCGATCGATCACTGTCAGGGTTCCACCAGCCGTCGAAATCCGGCGCCGGACGACCCCGTTTTCGACGCAACGTGGAACCAGGAGAACGTGCCTACTCGGGCGGCCGCGGCTGACGCCCTGCGGCGCGCCGGTCAGCTTCCCGGTGTCGCCGAGGGGCTGCGGTAGGACCCACTGTCCGTCGCCGCGCCCGCACCCGTCGAGCGCACCAGCATCACCTGACCGGCGTCGACGGCGTGGGCGACGGCCAGGCTGTCAGCCGATCGCGCCAGCCCCAGCGTGATGGTCTCGCTGGCGCCTCCAGTCGGGTCGAGGCTCGCGGAGGCGTCACTGCGGGCGACGACCTCGGCCTGGTGGACCACGGCGACGGTCGTGGCGTCGGCACCGCTGCCGTAGGTCGCCAGGACGTCGACCAGGTCGCCGACCTGGAGGGTGCCGTCGACGGCCCGAGCGGCCGCGATCGGGAAGGACAGCTGACGGTCGCCGGTCGCGTCGGTCCCGGCCACGACCGAGCTGGCCTGGATCAGCTCCCCCGCCTGCACCGGTCCCACGACCAACGCCCCCACCAGGCGACCTGGTTCCCGGAAGGCGAGCTCGCTGCCCATGGTGGGCGAGAGGACCATTGGCGCCGTCGCGAGATCGGCGGCGCTGATGCGCTGGCCCACGGTCAGGGTGTGCCGCGCCACCACATAGTTCACGCCGTGATTGGTCGTGGCGCCGGTGTAGGCGGCGAAGATCCCGACCCCGGCAGCGGCGACGAGGAAACCACCCACCACCGCCCGTCCCCCCGGCAGGGGCCGGCGGCGCCGCAGCGGGCGGGCTCCGTCCGCGGCGGCGCCGTTTCCGGCTTGGCTCGCCGGTCTCCGTTCGGTGATCACCACGGCGGCATCCCTCCCAGCTGGATGTGGGCGGCAGCATACGGCGTGGTCTCGATGTGTTCCAACTCTCCCACGCGACTCTATGTGATATGATGCTGTTTGATGGCAGAGACGATTCGACCGGGGCGACGTTCGGTGCTTCTCGTGGGCTGGGTGCTGTTTCTGCTCGCCGCCCTGGGCGTGCTCCACGTGCTCGGGCGAGGGCCGCTCACCGCGCCGCCGCTCACCCGACCGGACGCCCTGGCGACCTGGGTCGATCGGCAGTCGGCGGCCGTACTCGCCTTCGGCTCCCTCCGCCTCGCGGCCATGGGCCTGGCGTGGTACCTGCTGGCGGCCACGATCGCCAGCCTGCTGGCCGCCATCGTCGGCTCGACGCGCTGGTCGGCCGTGGTGGAGACCCTCAGCCCGGCCGTGGTCCGCCGGGTCGTCCAGGGAGGGGCCGGCGTGACCATGGCGGCTGCGGTCACCGGTGCCCAGGCGGCGGCCTGGGCCGCACCCCTCGGCCCGACCACGATCGCGTCACCCGTGCCGGTCATGCGCCGACTGCCGCCCGACCAGCCGAGCACGAGCCAAGCACCACCACCGACGACGACGCCGCGCCCGCCGGCGCCTCCCCCGACGGTGACGCCAGCCAGCACGCCGCCAACAAGCGCGCCGCCCCCGACGTGGGTCATCCGAGCGGGCGACAACCTGTGGTCGGTGGCGGAGGCGACGCTCGCACGCGCGTGGGGGCGGCCGCCGTCCGACGCCGAGATCGACGGCTACTGGACGACGCTCATCACCGCCAACCGGGCTCGGTTGGCCCACGGCGACGATCCCGACCTCGTGTTTCCGGGCCAGGTGTTCGTGCTCCCGCCGGCACCCGGCTGACGATCGGGGCCCGCAAAGAGCACAGCAGCACGCCGGCAGCCACGGCGGCGGTCTCGGACCTGAGCACGTTCGGCCCCAACCCCACGAGGGGCAAGCCGCAGGCCAGCTCGGCGCCATCCCAGCCACCCTCGGGGCCGACCAGGACGAAGGGACGCTCGAGCGACGGAGCTTCGCCGCCGACCTCGGCCAGAGCCGTACCAGCTCCGGCAGCTCGGGCCACATCGGCAAAGGAGAGGAGATCGCTCACCTCGGGCAGGTGGTTGCGGCGCGATTGCATCGCCGCCTCCCGGGCGATGCGGCGGAGGCGGTCGACGTTGCGCTCGGCGCGGGGCGGGTCCCAGCGGACGACCGAGCGCGAAGACGAGAATGGGACGATCCGATCGACCCCAAGCTCGGTCAATTTCTGTACCACCCAGTCCGGCCGCTCGCCTTTGGTGACCGCGAACCCGATGGCGACAGCGGGCGACAACGGCTCTTCGTAGTTGATCGGGCTGTCGGGTTCCAGGTCGCCACCGGAGGCGAACCGACACCGTCTCCATCGCCCCGTCCCGTCCGAGGCCGTGACCTCCTCACCGGGTCGCAGGCGCAGGGCGTGCGTGAGGTGGTGCCGATCGGCCGGGTCGAGCGCTGGCGCACCGAGGTCGGCCACGAAGACGTGGGCGACCATCACCGGGTGCTACTTGAAGGCCGAGCGGATCTTCGAGAAGACGCCGGTGTCGACGGGAGCGACATGCTCGCCGCGCTCGGCGGCGAGCTGTCGCAGCAGCTCCTCCTGGCCGTCGGTCAGCCCGGTCGGCGTGTCGACCACCACCTCGACGCGGATGTCGCCCCGACCTCGGCTGTTGACGTGGGGAACACCGCGCCCCCGCAGGCGGAAGACCTTGCCCGTCTGGGTGCCGGACGGGACGACGAGGTCCTCGGTCCCGTCGAGGGTCTCGAACTCGATGTGCGTACCGAGCGCGGCCTGGCTCACGGGGAGGTGCAGCAGGTGGGTGAGGTCGTAGCCCTCGCGCTGGAAGCGCGGATGACTGCTGACCGACAGGTGCACGTAGAGATCGCCCGGAGGGCCCCCGCGCGGTCCGGCTGCACCCCGGCCGGTCAGCCGCAGAGTGGAGCCGTGGTCCACGCCGGCGGGCACGTCCACTGTGTAGGTGCGCTGCTCGGTCCGCCGTCCCTCGCCCCGGCAGTCCCGGCACGGGTCGGCGATGATGCGTCCCAAGCCGCGGCAGTGGGAGCACGGGGCCGAGGTCACCATCTGGCCGAGGATGGACTGACGCACCCGGCGAACCTCGCCCGCGCCACGACACTCCGGGCAGACGGTCGGTGAGGTGCCAGGGCTCGCACCGCTGCCCTCGCACGTCGCGCACGTCACCGGGGACTTGAGGCCCACCTCGCTCTGGGAGCCGAAGACCGCCTCCTCGAAGGTCAGCTCGAGCACCACCTCGAGGTCGGCGCCCTGGACGGGCCCCGCTCGACCCCGGCCTCCGCCACCGCCGAAGGGGTTCTGCTGGCCGAAGAAGGCGTCGAACAGATCGCCCAGACCCCCACCGAAGAAGGCGTTGGGGTCGGTCGTGCCCTGTCCGGCGCCGCGCGCCGCCTCGGGGCCGAACATGTCGTAGCGGCGACGACGCTCAGGGTCACGGAGCGTCTCGTAGGCGACGGTCACCTCCTTGAATCGCTCCTCGGCGCGCGGGTCCCCGCCGTTGGCGTCGGGGTGCAGCTCGCGGGCCAGGCGACGGTAGGCCCGCCTGATGTCGTCATCGGTGGCGTTTTGATCGATCTCGAGCAGTTGGTAGAAGTCGGTTGGCACCCGGCGCTAGACCTCGTTGATATGGCGCCCGAGCTGTCGACTGACGACGGCGACGGCAGCGAGGGCTTGGGGGTAGTTCATGCGAGTGGGGCCGAGCACCCCGATGGTGCCGGCGTCGTCGCCTGCCCCACCATACGGTGCCACGACCACCGCGCATTCGGCCAGGGGCACGACGCCGTGCTCGGTCCCGATGGCCACGGACAGACCGCGGTCGAGCACGTCGCGCAGCATGCTGACCACGACGTACTGCTGCTCGAGGATGGTGAGCACGCCGCGGACGGTCTCCACCGCTTCGAAGGCCGTGGCCATCCGCGACGCCCCGCCCACGTAGACGTGCTCGGGCTCCTCGCTCTGGCCGGTGGCGGCGAGAGCGGCCAGGCTGGCTTCGACCACGGCGTCGGTCGCCGCGTCACCCGTCGGAGTGGGCCGGTCCATCTCTCCCAAGGTCTTCCCGACGAGGTGGGCGCTCAGGTGGGCGGTGGCGGACGCCAGTCGCTCGGGCCCCGTGGTCTCGTCCACCTCGAGCGAGCGCTTCTCGACGACGCCGTTGGACAGCACCATGACGACTAGAGCAGCGCGCGGCGCCAGCCCGACCAGTTGCACCGAGCGGATGATGGCGGCTTCGGTGCCGGGGCTCACCACGACGGCGGCGTAGTCGGTGAGGTGGGAGAGCAGCTTGGAGGTGTCGTGGAGCATCTGCTCCAGCTCACCGTGGGCGTGGGCGAAGAACTTGCGCACCTGCTGCTGACCGGCGGGGTCAAGGTGGCCTGGCCCGCTGAGCTGGTCGACGAAGTACCGATAGCCCTTGTCGGTGGGGATGCGCCCGGCGCTGGTGTGGGGCTGGGTGAGGTAGCCCTCGTGCTCCAGGGCGACCATCTCGTTGCGGACGGTGGCGGCCGAGACCCCGACCTCGGGAGCCCGCGTGACGTGGGCCGAGCCGACGGGCTGCGCCGTCTCGATGTACTCGGAGACCACTGCTCGGAGGATGGAAGCCTTGCGTTCGTCCAACGGTTCACCGGCACCCTGACCCGCCCCCGGGGTTGGCGGGACGGTTAGCACTTGATTCTACCGAGTGCCAGGCCGGTCTCGGCGGTGCGCCGCCACCAACTGCGAAGGCCCAGGTGGCGGCCCGTTCCCGCCGGCCTCGGGGGTCGCCACGGGGACGGGAGGGCTGACCTCCTCCGACGTGGGGATGGACCCGCCGTAGAAGCGGAGGACCCGGAGGCGATAGAAGATCGCCAGGGTATCCAGGAGCAGCATCAGCACGGCGCGGGGTGAGATCGTGCTGCTGAAGCGCTCGTTGATGCGCACGGGTGCCTCGATGAAGCGCCGGTAGCCGAGTCGATGGGCGACGACGAAGAGCTCGAGGTCGAAGGCGAAGCGCTTTTCCACCATGTGGGGGAGGACGGCCGCCAGGACGTCCCGCCTGATCAGCTTGATGCCGGTCTGGGTGTCGCTGATGCGCAGGTGGAACAGCACCCGGATGAGCTGCTGGAAGCCCCATGAGTAGGCGCGCCGCAGGGGCGGGTAGTGGACCACCGACTGCGGGTGGCGCTTGCTGCCGAGCAGGATGTCGGGCTCGTGGCGTCGCATCAGCGATACGAACGGTCGCAGGAGCTCGGCGGGCAGATCCCCGTCGGCGTCGATGAAGCCGAGGTAGCGACCGCGGCCCAGGGCGAGCCCGGCTCGAAGCGCCTGCCCTTTGCCCCAGTTGCGGCTCAACACCACCCGTCGGACCACGTCGCCGGCCACGCCCGAGAGCGAGTCGGCGCTCCCGTCGGTCGAGCCGTCGGACACGGTGATGACCTCGAAGCTCAGCCCCGACTCCAGCAACACCTCCACCAGGGCTTCGACAGTGACCCGCAGCCGAGAGCCGGGGTTGTAGTACGGCACCACCATCGTGAGGTCGAGCTCGGGGCGAGCCAGCTCCCAGAGCTCGCCCCCCCGGCCGCGGGTCTGCCGATGTCGTGACCACCGCAGGGCGGCCAGGCCGATCTCCGCCACGCCGGCGCCGACGACACCCGCACGCACCAGGCTGATGACCGAAGCGTGGGTCGTCGTCGGCGAGCGACTGCCCGCCCTCCTGGCGCTGCGGCTGCTTCGACCCATGCGGGGCTTTCTGGTGGAGGTGGCGACGGGAGCCATCGTACTGAGGACCGGCGGAGGAGCCGCCGCGGAGGCGGGTCCCGCTACTCGTTCAGTCGCAGGGCCGAGATGAACGCCTCCTGTGGTACCTCCACCCGCCCGATGCTCTTCATCCGCTTCTTACCTTCTTTCTGCTGCTCGAGCAGCTTGCGCTTGCGGGTGACGTCGCCCCCGTAGCACTTGGCCACCACGTCCTTGCGCTTGGCCTTCACCGTCTCGCGCGCCACGACGCGGCCCCCGATGGCCGCCTGGATCGGGACGTCGAACAGCTGGCGGGGGATGAGCTCGCGCAGCTTGGCGGTCATCTGACGTCCAAAGTCCTCCGCCTTGGAGCGGTGCATGACGGTGCTGAAGGCGTCGACGGGTACCCCGTTGAGGAGGAGGTCGATCTTGACGAGGTTGGACGCCTCGTAGCCGGCCGGTTCGTAGTCCAGGCTGGCGTAACCCCTCGTCCTGCTCTTGAGCTGGTCGAAGAAGTCCACCACCACCTCGGCCAGGGGAACGCGGTACACGAGCTCGAGGCGCTGGGGCGAGAGGTACTCCATCTTCACCATGTCGCCCCGCCGGGTCTGGCACAGGTCGATGACCGTCCCCGTGTACTCGGTCGGGGTGATGATGGTCACGGTGAGGATGGGCTCCTCGACCTGGTCGATCGTCGACGCTGCCGGCATGGCGCTCGGGTTGTCCACCTCGACGACGCTCCCGTTGGTCAGGTGGGCCCGGTACTCCACCGCGGGGGCCGTGGCGATGAGCATGAGGTCGAACTCCCGCTCGAGGCGCTCGCGCACGATCTCCATGTGCAGCAGCCCGAGGAACCCGCACCGGAAGCCGAACCCGAGGGCGCCCGACGTCTCTGGCTCGTACGTGAAGCTGGCGTCGTTGAGACGCAGCTTCTCCAGGGCCTCCCGCAGGTCGGAGAACCGGTCGCCATCGACGGGGTAGAGACCGCAGAAGACCATGGGCTTGGGATCCCGGTAACCGGGCAGGGGGGCGGCGGCCGGTCGGCGGACCTCGGTCACCGTCTCGCCCGACCTCGCCTCGGCCACGTCCTTGATGCCGGCGATCAGGTAGCCGACCTCGCCCGGTCCCAGCGTGGCGACCGACAACGGCGTCGGAGTGCGGACGCCGATCTCCTCCACGTCGTGGGTGACGCCCGCTTGCAGCAGGCGGAGGCGAGCCCCGGCGGCCAGGATGCCGTTCACGACGCGCACCGAGCTCACGACGCCGCGGTACTGGTCGTAGTAGGAGTCGAAGATGAGCGCCTGCAGGGGAGCGTCCGGGTCGCCCTCTGGCGGCGGGATGCGATCGACGACTGCATCCAGCAGGGCCTCGACGCCCTCGCCGGTCTTGGCTGACATGCGCAGGATGCTCTCGGCCGGCAGCCCGAGCACCTGCTCGATCTCCGCCGCGTACCGATCCGGCTCCGCCGCCGGCAGGTCGATCTTGTTGAGCACAGGCACGATCTCGAGGTCGTGCTCCAGCGCCAGATACGAGTTGGCGAGGGTCTGGGCCTCGATCCCCTGCGACGCGTCCACCAACAGCACCACGCCCTCGCACGCAGCCAGGCTGCGGCTGACCTCGTACCCGAAGTCCACGTGGCCGGGGGTGTCGATGAGGTGGAGGACGTGACCCCGCCACTCGACCCGCACGTTCTGGGCCTTGATGGTGATGCCCCGCTCCCGCTCGATGTCCATCGAGTCGAGGTACTGCTCACGCATGTCCCTCGGGTCGACCGCCCCTGTCAGCTCGAGGATCCGGTCAGAGAGCGTGGACTTGCCGTGGTCGACGTGACTGATGATCGAGAAGTTGCGAAAGCGTTGGTGTTGGATCACGGCGGTCGAAAGCTCGCTGTCGGGGCCGGCGCCCGGCGCTCGACCACCCTGCTGGTAACCTCGGCCGGACCGAGCCGACCAGACTCCGGGGACGAATGGCCAACATCAGGAGCCAGATCAAGCGTAATCGTCAGAACGAGCGCCGCCGCCTGCGCAACAAGGGCGTCCGCTCGGAGGCGAAGACGAGGATCAAGAACGCCATCAACGCGGCCGAGGCCGGCGCCGAGGACCAGGACCAGGCCCTGAGACAGGCCGTCAAGCGTCTCGACAAGGCGGCGGCCAAGGGGATCATCCACCCCAACCAGGCGGCCAAGCGCAAGTCCCGCCTCGCCCGTCGGGTGGCCGGACTGCGAGACGAGTCCGTCGGCGCGTGATTCCCAGGCCGGCCTCCCGGGCCGGCCTAGCGCCGGCGTCGACCTCCACCTCCGGTCGGACGGGGGCCGAGACGGCTGAGCCGGGCCACGAGGACCTCCATCACCACGTCGGCGGGGACCGCGCTGGCGCCCCGGAGGTCCTGGTCGGCCGCAGCTAGCAGGGTGATCGCCCGGCCCACGCCGTCCCGACCCAGACGGCGGGCCTGGCGGAGCGCCTTGCCCGCCACGAAGGTGGTGCGGGTACCCAGCACGGCAGCGGCGTCGGCCTCGGTGTGCACGGGCGCTCCGTCGAGGCGCAGCATGGCGGCGTAGTGGCGATGAAGGGTCGCCATCACCACGAGTGGGTGGCGCTGGCCGGGCCCGCTCATGCGGTGCAGCGCCTCCAGGGCACCCTCGGTGTCGCCTCGGTCGATGGCGTCGGTGAGCTCCCAGGGCGCCACCGCGCCCGCCTCGCCCAGGAACGGCTCGACCTCCTCGGACCCGAGGCTGGCTCCGTCCCCATAGGCGGCGGCGAGGGCGTCGAGCAGGCTGGAGAGGCGACCCAGGTCCTCCCCGAGGTGCTCGCCCACCAGTGCCAGGGCGGATGGGTCCAGTTGCACCGCGCTCTCTCGCACCCGCGCCGCCAACCAGGGAGACCGGCTCCGACCGGTAGGCGCCGAGGCGTCGACGACTTCTCCACGTCGTCGCACTGCGTTCACGAGCTTCGGTGGAATCGTCCCACCGCCGGCCACGAGCACCAGTGAGGCCGTCGGTTGGGGGTCCTCGAGATAGGAGAGGAGGGCGGCCACCTGCTCGGCCCGCAACCGACCGGCGTCGCGGACCACCACGACCCGGTGGCTGGTGAGGAACGGTGGCGTGGTGCAGGCGTCGAGGACCGATCCGACGTCGGCGTCGTCCTCGCTGCCGTGCTCTTCCACCATCAGGCCGGCGTCGTCGTCTCCGACCAGGTCCCGCAGCAGATCGCGGGCCGCCTCTCCGACCAGTGAGGGATCGTCGCCGGCGACGAGGTACGCGGGCGCGCGAGCGGCGGCGCGCCCAGCTCCCATTTCGCCTCTGCTCCGGCTCACCGAGCCCCGAGCACAGCTGAGATGGCGGCGCACACCCGCCGGGTGCCCCGGACATCGTGGGCTCGCACGATCCGGGCCCCGCCGGTCACACCGAGGGCAGCGGCCGCCAGCGACGCAGAGCCCCGGTCGGCCACCTCGAGATCGCACAGCTTGCCGAGGAAGGGCTTGTGCGAGGCCGACAGCAACAGCGGGTGACCGAGGGCGGCCAGCCGGTCGGATGCCCGCAGCAGGGCGAGCGACTGCTCCCAGGTCTTGCCCAGGTCGAGACCGGCGTCAACGATCACCCGATCTCCCTCGATCCCCTCCGCCTCGGCCCAGAGCGCCCGCTCGGTGAGGAACCGGCAGACGTCGCCGACGACATCGGCGTACACGGGCTCGGGGTCCGGCACCCGGGGGGCCAGGCGGATGTGCGTGGCGACGATGCTCGCTCCGGCGGCGGCCGCCACCTTCAGGTACGTCGGGTCGGCGAACCCGCTGATGTCGTTGCCGACGACCGCACCGGCGGCGAAGGCCGCCTCGGCCACGGCCGCCCGCCACGTGTCGACTGAAAGCGGCACATCGAAGTGCTGACGGAGGGCCTCGACGGCGGGGACGACACGATCCAGCTCCTCGGCCGCGCCGATCTCGGGGCCGGGACCGGCTTTGACGCCTCCGACATCCAGGATGTCGGCTCCTTCGCCGACGAGCTCCTCGGCCCGACGCAGGAACCGCTCCATCGGAAAGAAGGCGCCCCGGTCGAAGAACGAGTCGGTGGTCCGGTTCAGGATGCCCATCACCAGACAGCTGGTGGCGAGGTCATACGTCCGGTCGCCCAGGCGCAGGCGCATCCCTTGCACGCTATCGGGGCCCTGCGACGACTTGGCCGGCCTGCTCAGAAGAGCCGGGCGGTGAGCGCCTTGCGGTATGTCACGGTGCGGGGATCACCTGGGCCCATGGCCTCGAGCAGATCGAGGAACTCCCGGCGGGCCTGGTCGTCCTGCTTCACCCGGTGGAGCAGCCCGTCGAGGCGGCCCTCCAGAGAGTCGTCCCCGTCAAGCGCGGCGCCGTCGCCGAGCCGGGCGAGGGCGGCCACCCTCCGAACATCGGCCGTCTCGGGTATCCGCCCGAGCAGGCCCAGCGCCTCGTCGGCCTCACCCCGCGTGACCAGCATCTCCGCCAGCGCCACGACCGCGCCCGGATGATCGGGCTCGAGCTCCAGGGCCCGTCGGAGCGAGCTCTCGTCACCCTGCTCCACGAGCAGGTCGGTCTCCGTGGCGGCAGGAGCGAGACGGTCCACGAACTCCTTGACCACGGCCTCGGGCTGGGCGCCGATGAAGCTGTCCACCACTTTGCGGTCCCGGAGGGCGTATACGGCGGGTATCGACTGGACGCGGAACGTGGCGGCCACCCGGGGGTTGTCGTCCACGTTGACCTTGGTCAGCTCGACGGTGCCGTTGGTGTCACCCACGACTCGCTCGAGGATCGGTCCGAGGGTCCGGCACGGACCGCACCATTCTGCCCACAGGTCCACGACCACGGGGACCTCGGTGGAGCGCTCCAGCACGTCGCGCTCGAAGCTGGCGTCGGTCACCTCGATCATCGTCATAGACCCTACCGGTCGGGCGGGTTCGAGCCGGTAGGCACAGCCGGCGGCGGGGCTGGGGCCCCCGCCGCTCGGAGGAGGACGGGGATGGGGCCCCGTCCGGGGCGGCGAAGCCGCCAAGCGATAGCGTCTCCCGCCGATGGAAGGCATCGACGAGGCCGGCGTCACCCAGTGGTTCGAGGCCAACGTCGCCGACGCCCAGCCGCCGTTGGCGTTCGAGCTCATCGCCGGAGGACGGTCGAACCTCACCTACCGGGTCACCGACGCGGCCGGGAACGACTTCGTGCTGCGCCGGCCACCCACCAGCCACGTACTGCCGACCGCCCACGACATGGGGAGGGAGCACCGCATCGTGTCGGCCCTGGGCCCGACGACGGTCCCGGTGGCGCCGATCTTCGGCTACTGCGGAGACGAGACGGTCATCGGCTCGCCGTTCTATGTGATGGGCTTCGTGCCGGGGCACATCCTCCGGGACGCCGAGATCGCACGCAAGGTCCTCGACGAGGACGGGCGTCGCCGCGCCGGTGAGTCCCTGGCCGACGTGCTGGCCGACCTGCACGCCGTCGACGTCGACTCGGTCGGCCTGGGCGATCTCGCCCGTCGCGACGGCTATATCGAGCGTCAGCTCAAGCGGTGGTACAGCCAGTTCCGCCAGTCCCAGGAGGGCACGGGGCGCCCGGTCCCCATCGTGGACGAGCTGCACGGTCTGCTGGCCGATCGAGTGCCCGCCCAGGTGGGGACCGCCATCGTCCACGGCGACTATCGGCTGGACAACACCATGCTGGCCGACGATGGCGGCTGTCGCGCCGTGCTCGACTGGGAGCTGTGCACGCTCGGCGACCCGCTGGCCGACCTCGGCCTGCTCATGGTCTATTGGGCGGAGCCCGGCGACGCCGATCCCGCCCTCGGTCTCGCACCGACGGCTTTGCCCGGCTTCCCGAGCCGAGCCGAGATGCGGGCCCGCTACAGCGACCGCTCGGGGCGAGACGTATCGGCCCTCGACTTCTATGTGGCGTTCGGCTACTGGAAGCTCGCCTGCATCGCAGAGGGCGTCTACGCCCGCTACGCCGGCGGGGCCATGGGTGGTGACCGCAGCGGGGTCGACGCCTTCTCCGACCAGGTGGCGCGATTGGCGGAAGCGGGAAAGGCCGCAGCCGACAGGTTGTAACGCTCCAATTACCCTGGCCGCCTATGGCTCTCTACGAGCGACGACCTTCCCGCCAGCCTGACCGGCCGGTGCTGGTGATCGGTCTCGAGGGCTGGGTCGATGCCGGGCTCGGAGCAACGTCCGCCACGAGCGCCCTCCTCGGGGCGATCCCCACCGATGTCCTGGCGACCTTCGACGGCGACGACCTCATCGACCAGCGCGCCCGCCGCCCCGTCCTGCGCATCGTCGAAGGGTTGAACACCGGCCTCGAGTGGCCGGAGATCCGTCTCCTAGTTGGCGAGGACCGCAGCGGCAACGACATGTTGTTCCTCGTGGGGCCGGAACCGGACCTCCACTGGCGACCCTTCGTGGCTGGTGTCGTGGAGCTGGCCCAGGACCTGGGAGTACGCCTGGCGGTGGGGCTGGGAGCCTTTCCGGCCGCCGCCCCGCACACCCGACCCGTTCGCCTGGCGGCGACCGCGACGACGTCCGAGCTCGCCTCCCGCGTCGGCGTGGTGCCTGGCACACTCGAGGTGCCGGCAGGGATCGAGGCCGCGCTGGAGCAGGGCTTCGCAGCCACCGACATCCCGGCTGTGGGTCTGTGGGCGCGGGTTCCGCACTACGTCTCGGCCATGCCGTATCCGGCGGCGAGCGCCGCCCTGATCGACGGGTTGGCGAACATCGCCGGGCTCACGTTGGAGTCGGGCGGGCTCCACGCCGCCGCCGACGTCACCCGGAGCCGGGTCGACGAGCTGATCGCCCAGAGCAGCGAGCACAAGGCCATGGTCAGTCAGCTCGAGGAGAACATCGACAAGGCTGAGGGCACCCCGCTCGACCTCGGGCCTCTGCCGTCCGGTGACGAGATCGCGGCCGAGCTGGAGCGCTACCTACGGGGCGAGCGCTAGCGTCACAGCCCATGCGTGTCGATGGTGGCGTGGGTGTCGATCTCGAGACAGCGGGAGCGTCGGCCCGCGAGACCGAGGAAGCGGGCTACGACGGGGCATGGTCGGCCGAGACGGGCCACGATCCCTTCCTGCCCCTGCTGCTGGCAGCCGAACACACCGACCATCTCGAGCTGGGCACGGGTATCGCCGTCGCCTTCGCCCGCAACCCGATGAACCTGGCCAGCATGGCCAACGATCTCCAGGCCTACTCCAAGGGTCGGTTCATGCTGGGGCTAGGCTCCCAGATCAAGCCCCATATCGAGAAGCGGTTCAGCATGCCCTGGTCGCATCCGGCGGCGCGCATGCGGGAGCTCATCCTCGCCATGCGAGCCATCTGGGGCAGCTGGAACGAGGGCAGCAAGCTCGACTTCAAGGGCGACTTCTACACCCACACCCTCATGACGCCGTTCTTCAACCCGGGTCCCAACCGCTACGGCACTCCCAGGATCTTTCTGGCCGCGGTCGGAGAACGCATGACGACGGTGGCAGGAGAGGTCGCCGACGGCGTGCTCGCCCACGGCTTCACGACCGAGCGCTACCTGAGAGAGGCGACGATCCCCGCCCTCGAGCGGGGGTTGGCGGTCTCCGGGCGGCGGCGGGAGGACGTCCAGGTCTCGTACCCGGCGTTCGTCGTGACCGGGACCTCGGAGGCGGAGATGGGCGACGCGGCCCGAGGAGTTCGCGCCCAGATCGCCTTCTACGGATCGACCCCGGCTTACCGGCCCGTGCTGGAGCTCCACGGCTGGGGCGACCTCCAGACGGAGCTCAACACCCTGTCCAAGCAGGGCGAGTGGATGAAGATGGCAGAGCTGATCGACGACGACATGCTCCACACGTTTGCCGTGGTGGCCGAGCCCGAGGACGTTCCTGCCCGGATCCTGGCCCGCGTCGGTGACGTGGTCGACCGCATCACCTTCTACGCCCCGTACCGCACCGACCCCGGTCGGTGGCGCGGGATCCTGGGGGGCTTCAAGCAGCCGGGTCCGGCCTGACCCGATCCGGCCTGAACGGGTCCCTCGCCCTCACGCCTCCCCGAACTCGGCCGCCAGGTAGCGGCTGCGGCACAACGAACGCTGGAGCTTGCCCGATGACGTCTTCGGCAGGCTGCCCGGGTCGACGAGGACGACCTCCTCGAGGCTGAGGCCGACGGCGTCGCGCACCCGCGCTGCCACCGCCTGGCGGATGGCCTGGGGGTCGTCTTCCTTGGTCTCGGCCACGACGACGAGGCTCTCCCGGCCCTTGCGTCCCTCGACCCCGAAGGCGATCACGTTTCCCTGGCGAACGCCGGGGATCGTCCCGACGGCGCGCTCGACGTCCTCGGGGTACACGTTCCGGCCGCCGACGATGATGACGTCCTTCATGCGCCCGCACACCACGAGCTCGCCGTCGCACATGTAGGCCAAGTCGCCGGTACGCAGCCACTCTCCGCGGAAGGCCTCGGCCGTGGCCGCGGCGTGACGGTAGTAGCCGGGCGTCACCGACCTTCCTCGGATCTCCAGCTCACCGACCTCCCGCTCCGAGCGGATGTTGCCGCTGGCGGGCTCCACGATCCGGACGTCCAACCCTGGGAGCGGTCGACCCAGACGGGCGAGGCGACGCCCTCGTTCGTCGCTCGAGCCCACGGGCGCGGCGGAGCCCTCGTGCTCCAGCGCCCAACGGTCCACGGTGTCGGTGGTCATGCCGGTCCCCGGCTCGGGGAACGTCACCGCCAGCGTCGCTTCCGCCATCCCGAACACACAGAACATCGACTTCGGATCGAGCCCGTGGGGGGCGCCGGCGGCGCAGAAGTCGTCCACCGCCCTCGGATCGATCGGCTCGGCGCCGTTCAGCGCCACGCGCCACGGCGACAGGTCCCAGCCACCCTGGCGCCGGAGCGCCCGGGCGGCGAGGGCGTAGGCGAAGTTCGGCCCGCAGGTGACCGTGCCGCCGTAGTCGCTCATCCACTGCATCCAGCGGCCGGGGGCGGCCATGAAGTCCTGCGGGGCGCCGAGCACGAGATCGGTGCCGGTGGTCATCGGCGTCATGAGGAGACCGATGAGACCCATGTCGTGATAGAGGGGAAGCCACGAGACGATCACGTCGCCCTCGACGTCGAGGTGGGCAGCCAGGGCGATGGAGTCGATGTTGGCCCCGATCTGCGCGTGGGGGAGCATCACGCCCTTGGGGTCGGCGGTCGACCCGCTGGTGAACTGGAGGATGGCGAGCGAGCCCGGATCGATGACGGGCTCCTCGAGGTCGGCCGCACCGGCTCGACGGGGCCCGGCCGTCACCTCGTCGAGCAGGACGACGGGAGGGTCCGAGGGATCCGGATCCCAGAAGGCAGCGAGATCGCTGTCCACCAGCGTCAGGCCGACGTCAGCGCTGCGCACCCGAGCCCGGGTCTGGGCGACGAAGTCCTCGACCGATCCCAGCCGCATCGGAAGCGGCAGCACCACGACGGTGGCGCCGGCCAGCCAGGTGGCCTGGATGGCGGTGACGAGGGTGCGGGAGGTGGGCGCCAGCAGGGCGACCCGGTCACCGGGGGCGACGCCGCGCCCCTGCAGGTTGGAGGCGACCGCCCGAGCCTCCTCGTGCAGGCGGGCCCAGCTCACCCGCTCCGGGTCGCCGGACCCGACGAAGGTGGCGCTCCCGCCCCTGGTCGTGGCTTTCTCGATGCGCGCCGGGAGCGTCGTGCCGCTCGCCGGCGGCTGGGGAGGACCCGCCGTCCATGCTTGGCTCACAGGGCTTCGACCAGTCCCGACTCCGTGGCGTTACCCGCGCGTTACCTCGCGCTACCCCGCCGCGCGAGCGGTGACCAGGTTGACCAGCTTCGGCGGGCGGCTCACGACGCGGGCCGGCGCTCGCCCACCCAGCTGGTCCTGGACCTTCGGGGAGGCCAGGGCGAGACGCTCGACCTCGGCGGTGTCGACGCCGGGATCGACCTCCAGGCGGTCCCGGACCTTGCCGTCGACCTGCACCACGAGGGTGACGACCTGGCGGCGGACCAGCTCGGGGTCGGCCTGGGGCCACGCCTGCTCGTGCACGTGGCCGCCGCGCCGGCGCTCCCACAGCTCGGCCGTCACGTGCGGTGCCATCGGCGCCAACAGGAGCAGCATGGTGTCGATGGCCTCGGCCAGGGTGGCGGCCCGAGCGCCCGACTGGACGTAGTGGTACAGGCCGTTGGTGAACTCCCTCAGGCCCGCCACGGCGGTGTTGTACGACCAACGGCGGAACTCGTCGGTCACCCGCTCGATGAGGCGGTGGGTGGCCCGCTGGATCTCGACGTCGGCGTCCGTCGGCTCCCGGTCGACGGGTTGAGGTCCCGGAGCATCCCCCGTCCCCAGCCGCCACACCCGGGACACGAACCGCGAGCACCCGTCGATGATCTCGTCGGTCTGGGCGTTCCAGTCCACGTCGTCGACCGCAGGCCCTGCGAACAGATGGAACAGGCGCAGCGCGTCGGCGCCCACGGTCTCCAGGTAGCGCGAGGGCGCCACCACGTTGCCCCTGGACTTCGACATGGCGCTGCCGCCCAGCCGAATCATGCCCTGGTTGAACAGCCGGGTGAATGGCTCGCGCAGCTCGACGGGGACGAGCCCGAGGTCGGCGAGGGCCTTGGTGTAGAAGCGGGCGTAGAGCAGGTGGAGGATGGCATGCGTGATGCCGCCGATGTACTGGTCGACCGGCATCCAGTGGCGTACCAGGTCCTGGTGGAACGGCACGTCGATCGCCCACGGGTCGCAGAAGCGAAGGAAGTACCACGACGAGTCGACGAAGGTGTCCAGCGTGTCGGTCTCGCGCTCGCCCGGCCCCCCGCACGCGGGACAGGAGACGTACCTGAATCCTTCGTTGTACTTGAGCGGCGATTCGCCGGTGGGACGGAACTCGACGTCGTCCGGAGCGAGCACGGGCAACTCGTCGTCGGGAACGGTCACCATGCCGCATGACTGGCAGTAGATGATCGGGATCGGGCAGCCCCAGTAGCGCTGGCGGCTCACCAGCCAGTCCCGGAGCCGGTAGTTGACCGTTCCCACGCCGATCCCCTGCTGCTCCAGCCAGTCGGTGGCGGCCGCCTTGGCCTCCTCCACGCTCAGCCCGTCCATCCAGCCGCTGTTGATCTTGACTCCGTCGCCCGTGTACGCCTCGCCCTCCCAGCCATCTGGCGGCTGCACGGTGCGCACGATCGGCAGCCCATAGGTCTGGGCGAACGCCCAGTCGCGCTGGTCCTCCGCCGGTACGGCCATGATGGCGCCGGTGCCGTAGCTGGTGAGCACGTAGTCAGCCAGGTAGACCGGAACGGGCTGACCCGTGAAGGGATTGATCACGTGGCTGCCCGTGAACGCGCCGCGCCGCTCCAGGTCTCCTTCGGTCGACTGCCGCTCGACCTCCGTGGTGCGCTCCACGCGGGCGAGCAGCTCGTCGACCGTCGCCCGCTGCTCGGGAAGGGTGAGCTCGTCGACCATGGGGTGCTCGGGAGCCAACACGGCGTAGGTCATGCCGAAGCTCGTGTCGGGCCGAGTGGTGAACACCCTCACCGACAGCTCGGGACGGCCCGCCACGGGAAGGTCGAACTCCGCTCCCTCCGAGCGCCCGATCCAGTTGCGCTGCAGGACCTTGACCCGCTCGGGCCAGTCGAGGTCGTCCAGGTCGTTCAGCAGCTCCTCGGCGTACGCGGTGATGCGGAAGAACCACTGCTCGAGGTAGCGCCGGACGACCACGTCGCCCGAGCGCTCGCAGGTGCCGTCCGGCAGCACCTGCTCATTGGCCAGGACCGTGTGACATCCGGGGCACCAGTTGACCAGAGCCCGGTCGCGGTAGGCGAGCCCGGCCTCCAGGAAGCGCTTGAAGATGACCTGGTTCCAGCGGATGTACTCGGGGTCGTGGCTGCGAATCTCCCGCCGCCAGTCGTAGACCGCCCCGAGCGCCTTGAGGCTGGCCTTCAGCTCATCGATGCGGGCTTCGGTGAAGACGCGGGGATGGACCCCGGTCTGTATGGCGGCGTTCTCGGCGGGCAGGCCGAAGGAGTCGAACCCGATGGGCGACAGGACGGCCCGCCCCAGCATGGTGTGGTACCGCACCACGAGATCGCCGAAGGTGTAGTTACGGATGTGCCCCTGGTGCGCCGGACCGCTCGGGTAGGGGTACATGCACAGGACGTACTCGGCCGGGCGGGGGTCGTCGGCATCGACCTCGTAGGTGCCGTCGTCGGCCCATCGCTCCTGCCACTTCTTCTCGATGGCGCCGACGTCATAGGCCTCTGCCATGCAGGGGATCGTACCGGCGGACCTGGGCGACCGGCCCCGATATACGGCCCCCTGGCCCTCGGGGCGGGGCGTCCGGGGAGCCGCGCTTGCTAAGTTTGGGGTCATCGGGGGCGTAGCTCAGTTGGTAGAGCGCTTGACTGGCAGTCAAGAGGTTTCGTGGGTTCGAGTCCCATCGCCTCCACCAGAGGTTCGGGCCCACGGCCCTTCCTGAACTCTCGTCCATGGTCTCTTGACCTTGACCTATGGGCAGGCTTCAAGCTGGTCCGGTGGACGAACTGCTTGGCATTGGGGAGTTCTCAAGGCGCTGCGGACTCTCGCCCAAGGTGCTGCGGACCTACGCCGCCAACGGGCTGTTGACGCCGGCAGCCGTCGATCGAGCCTCGGGTTACCGCTACTACGCGCCGGGCCAGATCGATGATGCCCATGTCATCGGGCTGCTCCGGCGAGCCGGCGTGGCCCTCATAGAGATCGCCGGCTTCCTGCGACAGCCGACTCGTTCTCGGCTGGACGCTTGGGTCCAGCTTCTCGATGACGAGCTCCGCGTGCGACGCGAGGCCCTCGCCGAGGTCGCCGACCTCCTCGTCCTCGATGTTGTCCCACCCGCCCAGCAACACCGCCTTGTCGGTGCAGGAGGCTCGAGCATGATCAGAGTCAACGTCAGTGGTGCGTCACAGACCGGGCCAGTCCGGCCCACCAACCAAGACGTCGTACTGGTCGAGGGGCCCGTGATGGCCGTCGCCGACGGCATGGGTGGCCACAAAGGCGGCGAGGTTGCGGCGCGCACCGCGGTCGATGCCCTCAACGCCACTTGGACGCCCGGCAGCATGGAGGGCCTGACGGCAGCGGTCTCTTCGGCCAACCGAGCGGTGTTCGATCAGGCACGACGCGACCGTGGCCTGGAGGGGATGGGCACGACAATCTGCGCGGCGGGACTGGTCGAGGTCGACGGCGCCAACAAGTTGGGGATCGTGTACGTCGGGGACAGCCGGGCCTACTTGCTCCACGACGGCAAACTGAGTCGACTCACCGAGGATCACACTCTGGTCGCTGAGCTCGTCCGGCAAGGCGAGCTCACCGCATCGGGAGCCCGCTCTCATCCCGATCGGGGCATATTGACCCGGGCTCTGGGCATTGGTCCCGACGTTGACGCCGATTCCCTCGTGGTGGCGGTGGTACCCGGCGACCGTGTGCTGCTCTGCACCGACGGGCTTGTCAACGAGCTCGACGACACGAACATCAGGGCCGTCCTCGCGTCGCTCGCCGATGCTCAAGCGGCGGCTGACGAGCTCGTGCGGAAGGCGATCGAGGCGGGAGGAAACGACAACGTCTCGGTCGTTGTCATCGATGTCGCTAGGCTCTGAGGGTGGTGCTGGGGAAGCAAGATCGCAGGAGTCTGCTCAAGATGAGCGCGGCCATCTTGGCCATGGCGCTGTTGGGGCCCATCCTGTTGGGCAGCACGGCGCGTGGTGCCACGCCCGGTCGGTTCAGCGAGGACATGCGCTTCACGACCTCCGACGGCGTCTCGTTGCAGACAACCCTGACGGGGTCGGCGCCACCGAAGGCGCGTCCGGTGATCGTGGAGTTCAGCCCTTACGGCAGGGGTAGCGGCACCTTCAGCCCCAGTTCGGCATACAACTTCCTGCTGGTCCAGATCCGGGGCACCGGCGACAGCGACGGTCAGTTCGACGCCCTCGGACCGCGCACCCAGTCGGACGTGACCGAGGTCCTGAACTGGGCGTGCCATCAGCCGTGGAGCAACGGCAGCCTCGGCTTGAACGGCTTCTCGGCCAGCGCCATCACTGTCTACAACTCGCTCCACCTGCACCTTCCGTGCGTCCGCACCGCCACGCTGAAGTCAGGCACCTTCGAGCTCTATCGCGATCTTCTCTGGCCTGGCGGGATCAGCAACTCCGTGCCGGGCCTCGGTGTGCTGGGGCTGATCGGGGCGCCCGCAACAGCGCAGTCCCCGAGCCGCCTGGGTCGCAACCCGGGTTCGGCGCCGGGCGTCGCCGCCGGATTGATCGACGCCGGCGTGGCAGGCGGGCTGCAGCACCCGACGCTCGACACCTGGTGGCAGGACCGAAGCTTTCGAGGCGACGTCAACCACCTTCCGATCCTGATGATCGACGGCTTCTTCGACGTCGAGTCGCGTGGCGCCTTTCAGGCCTTTCAGGCGTTGCGCGGCGATGGTGCTCACCTCTTGGTCGTCGGCGCCCACGACGGCTCCCCCGCCGGCACCGACGGAGGCGTCGGCGAGACCCAGGCGTGGTTCGACCACTACCTCGAGGGCGTCCCCAACGACGTCCAGCGTCATCCCGTGGTCCAGACGTGGATGTCCGACGGCGACCGGTTGGCCTACCTGGGCGGGCGCTACGTGCGCTACGACGGCTCCGACTGGCCGATCCCCGGCACGCGGTGGATGCCGATGTACCTGAGCGCGGCGCGCAGCGGCACCGCCAAGTCGCTGAACGACGGCACCCTCACCACGATCAGGCCAGGGACAGCGCTCGAGCAGTCCTACCCCGACGTGGCCTCCGGGCCGTCGATGACCGACCCACCCAACACCGCCATCGTGGGCGGTGACGGCTTGAACGCGTTGGCTGCGGCGCTGCCATCCTCCGAGCAGATGAACACGGCCGAGGCGGACGGTCTCTCATTCACCACGGCTCCTCTCGCCGGTCCGTTGCTGTCAGCCGGCCCCTTGGACCTCGACGTCCGCATGGCGAGCACCGCCCCTGGGGCGGGGATCTGGGCAGTGATCTCCGACGTCGGGCCCGACGGCAGCGCCCATCCACTCACGGTGGGACGTCTCCTGGACTCCTATCCGAGGATCGACCCGACGAGGTCCCTCTATGACCCCTCCACGGGCCAGCTGGTCCAGCCGTATGGCGTCTTCAGCCAGCAGACGCCGCCCGCGGCCGGCCAGCAGCGCCTTTACCACGTCGAGTTCTGGCCCGTGGGCAACCGCTTCGAACCCGGCCACCGGCTGCGGTTGGACCTGGTCGGAGCCTCGGCCGCATCGAAGCCCGCCACCTCGGGTCTCGACACGATCCGGGTCGGAGGAAGCGGAGGAGCGGTGCTGGAAGTGCCCGTGCTACCTCAGAGCCAACCGGGCTGACGGCCTCGCCAACCCGGTTGGATGACCGGTCACAGCCCCAGCAGCTTGCGCATCCCCCGGACGATCTGCAGAACTCCTGACGAGATGTCATCGGTGGCGCTCGTTCCCCCTCTGGTGGAAGAACGGCGCATGCGGCAGCTGCGCCCGTCGGGCCCGCAGTAGACGTCGCAGCGGGTGATGGTCTGGCTGTCCACCAGACAGGGCTTGCCAACGCGGCTGGGCCAGTTGGGAACGGACTGCGAGGCCATGTCGCGACCCTACCGATTCTCGATGGTTGGCGGCCTGCGCCCTCCCGGCGACAGGTGTGCCGGCCCCGGCCACGACGAGGGTTAGGCTATGACTTCCGGGGAGTTGGGGCCACCCGGGGGCCGGGGTCCCCAATCATCCCCCCCAGCGGGGGCCCCGGTCGTGTCATCGGACTTTCGTGACCGGCAGGAGAGGCCCGGTGTGGCATGTACTGGGGGAAGCCGCTCACCAGCAGAGGTGAAAGAACTCCTCTAGCCGCCCAGGGGCACCGTCGCTAGCGTCGCTCCCAGGCTGACAGCCGGCCTGGTTATGACCGAGCAAGACCCAACGATCACGCCGACGAACGGGCCCGTACGGGTGGTTCTGGTCAACGACGATGAGATCATCATCGTTGGGCTCCAGGCCATGCTGGCCCGACATGCCGATCGCGTGGAGGTCGTCGGCGGCGTCCTCGTGACCGAGGACGTGCTGACGAAAGCGTTGGATCTGCAGGCCGACGTCGTGCTGCTGGACACGACGCTGCACGAGACCAGCGGTCTCGAGCTGGCGGCCGGGCTCGTGGCCGAGAAGCCTCCGTTCCGCGTCGTGATCTTCACCGACGACGGCGACGAGCGCCGCCTGTTCGAAGCACTCCGGTTCGGTATCTCGGGGTACCTGCTCAAGTCGCTGAGTGGTGCGCAGCTCGCCGATCACCTCGTGCTGGTCTCCAGTGGTCAGGTGATCGTCGACCCCAGGATGGCGACGCGCATCGCCAAGCGCGCCGCCCACGTCGGCGACAATCAGGGCTGGCCTGGCAGCCACCTCGGTCTGAGCCAGCGCGAGAGCCAGGTACTCGGGCTTCTGGTGGAAGGCTTGAGCAATCGTCTCATCGCCGCCCAGCTCGTGGTGGGCGAGGAGACCGTCAAGACGCACCTGCGCTCCATCTATCGCAAGCTCGGCGTGAACGATCGCGCCCACGCCATCGCCACGGTACTCAGGCAGGGCATCTTCACCTGAAGCGACTCACGCCTCCCGGGCGACGCGACCCCCCGGCACGTTCGAAGCCACCCGTCCGGGGGAACCGGGCAAGGCTGCGCTTGGGAGGGAGGCCGCGCCGGGTATGAACGTTGGTGAGCCTCGTGCACGGGCTCGCGCGAAGGAGATCATGGACATCGATGAGCAGACCGCCCAGCGGATCCGGGCGCTGGCCGCCGAGTCCCACCTGCTGGAAGCCAGCGTCAGGCGCGCCATCCTCGAGCAACTTCTGACGCAGGGGACACAGGTGGTCGGAGCCCGAGAGATCCTGGACCTTGCCGAGGGTTTCGCTTGGGTGACCAACCCCGGACAGGCGCACGGCGGACGGAGCTAGCCCGACACCGTCCCAACCGTCAACCTGCACTTGCATCGGCCAGCCCCGCCGCCTGTGGGCTGGCCTCGCTCACCCGGTCGGGGTCCCGATGAAGGCCCAGATTGATCGCCGACCAGGGACAGTGACTATGCTCCCCTCAGCCAATAGCTGGGCGTAGGCCGGCGAACATCCTTCACCGGCGATCTGCGGTGTCTCTGCTGGGTCCTAGTGGTGCGTGCCAGGATCGGCACCGGGCACCGAAGTCGACTCGCCCCCGGACTCGATGAGGAGGGTCGGAAGGAAAGAGCCACCGGTGCCTCGAAGACACAAAGGCATCAGCTTGGGGATTGCCAAGCGCCCAGCGGGGGAACGGTGCCCCGCAGGTTCTCTGGTGAGTCGCAGCCCCGCTGAAGCAGGGATCCGGCGAGCTCAGCGCCACTCCTCCTGCATGGATAGAACGACCGAGAGCCGATGACCGAGCATGCTACCGAGCGACCCCGGTTCGCCATCGTCGTGCGCGGCTACGACCGAACCCAGGTCGAGGCCTATCTCGCCGAGTACGAACGCTGGGCGAGCCAGGCGCAGTCCATGATCGAGGCCTCCGACGCCCGGGCGGCGACAGCCGGCCGCCGCGTCCAGGGGCTGGAGACCAAGATCGCCGAACTCGAGGAGCGGGTCGGTGACGCCCCACCCCCGTCGGTCAAGTGGCTGGGCGATCGGGCCGACCAGATCATCCACGAAGCGTGGGGGGCGTCGCAGGAGCTCAGGGGCAAGATCAGCGCCGAGATCGAGGAGGCGCAACGGCACCGCGAGGAGGCCGCCCGCGACCTCGAGGAAGCGCGCCAGCATGGCGACCAGCTGCTCGAGGAAGCGCGCCGGCATGGCGACCAGCTGCTCGAGGAGGCACGTGAGCAGCGCGGACAGCAGGAGCGGGCAGCCGCCCAGTTGATCCTCGAGAGCCAGGCCCAAGCCGATGACATCGCCGAGCAGGGTCGGGAGCGCGCCAAGGCCACCATCCAGGAGGCCCAAGACCGGGTCGGCGAGGTCACCGAGGAGTCCCGCCTCGATCGCCTAGACGCGGCCTACGCCTTGGAGAGGGCACGTCAGCAGGCCGACGAGCTCGTCCAGGAGACCGAGGCGGACCGGGAGGAAGCGGCAGCGGCGCGAGCCGAGGCGGAGCGGGTCGCCAGCGAAACCATCCGAGCCGCCCGCACCCAGGCGGCGGAGACGGTCGACCGGGCACGGGCCGAGGCCCATGAGCTGTCCGACCGGGCTGAGGCCCAGGCGACGCAGCTGACCGAGGAGAGCCGCATCGACCGAGAGCACGCAGCCAAGCTCCTCGAGGAGGCGAAGGCCGAGCGGGCCGAGGCGGAGGACGCCGCGGCCGAGATCGTAGAGGCCGCCCAGGGGCGAGCGGTCGCGATCGCCGAGGAGGCGGAGCGCGATCGCGACGACGCCGATCGCACCGTCGCCGCGGCCCACCAGCAGCTCGAC
>JBPYEI010000015.1:0-4069 GCA_051985455.1 Acidimicrobiales bacterium | reverse complement strand
GTCGAGGAGATCGTGGTCGAGGCGCTCGAGGAAGCAGTCGAGGAAGCGGTTGTCGAAGCAGTCGAGGAAGCGGTGGTGGAAGCAGTCGAAGAGGAGATCGCGGCAGAGCTGGCCGAAGAGGTGGCCGAGGCCAGTGCCACGATCGAGTCGCCCCTCGCCGAGCCGGACCTCGTGCTCGACGCGACCGACGCGCCGGAGGCCGGCGCGGAGACCGAGCTCGGCGGTTGGGGCGAGGAGGACGAGGACGAGGAGCCCGTCCCCGTCGAGAGCCCCTACGACCGGCCGGGACGTTGGTATGTCGTGCACACCTACTCGGGCTACGAGAACAAGGTGCGCTCGAACATGGGCAACGTCGTGGCCTCGCGCGGCATAGAGGACCGCGTGTACGAGGTCGTGATCCCGATGGAGGACGTCGTCGAGTTCAAGGGTGGCAAGAAGGTCACCGTGCAGAAGAAGGTCTTCCCGGGCTATCTGCTGGTGCGCTGCGACCTGGACGACGACACCTGGGGCGCCATTCGCAACACGCCGGGCGTGACCGGTTTCGTCGGTCCCGGCACCAAGCCGACGCCGCTGTCGCGACGCGAGGTCGAGAACATCCTCCAGGTCAAGGTGGAAGGCACCGACGCCGCGAAGCGGCCGAGCCGGCCCCGCCTGGAGTTCGAGGTGGACGAGACGGTACGGGTCAAGGAAGGCCCCTTCGCAGACTTCTCGGGCCAGATCGCCGAGATCAACGAGGACCAGCTCAAGCTCAAGGTGCTCGTCAACATCTTCGGCCGGGAGACCCCGGTCGAGCTGGAATTCAGCCAGGTCGCGAAGCTGTAGCGGGCGCGGACGAGCAAGAAGGAGAACCGAAACGATGCCTCCCAAGAAGAAGGTGCTCGCCGTGGTCAAGATCCAGCTCGAGGCTGGGTCGGCCACCCCCGCGCCTCCGGTCGGGACCGCCCTAGGGCCCCATGGCGTCCAGACGATGGAGTTCTGCAAGCAGTACAACCAGGCCACCGAAAACATGCGAGGCCAGGTTGTGCCGGTCGACATCACGATCTTCGAGGACCGCACGTTCAGCTTCGTGCTCAAGACGCCGCCGGCCCCCGTCCTCATCCGCCAGGCGGCCGGACTCGAGAAGGGCGCCGCGACAGCGGGACGTGAGACCGTCGGCACGATCACGGACGCGCAACTGGCGGAGATCGCCACGACCAAGCTCAAGGACCTGAACACGGACGACCTCGAGGCGGCCAAGAAGCAGATCGCCGGGACCGCACGGTCCATGGGGATCACGGTCGCCAGCTGAGCGGCCGGGACGAAGCGGAGAAGAGACGATGGCCCAGCACGGCAAGAAGTACAAGGACAGCCTGAGCAAGGTCGACCGCGAGCAGCTGTACGGCGTCGCGGACGCGGTCGAGCTCGTCAAGTCCCTCGCCAGCGCCAAGTTCGACGAGACGGTCGAGTTGGCCGTCCGGCTCGGGGTCGACCCCCGCAAAGCGGACCAGATCGTGCGGGGCACACTCTCCCTGCCCGAGGGCACCGGCCGGACCAACCGCGTGGCGGTGTTCGCCGCCGGTGAGGCGGCAGCCGCGGCGCGTGAAGCCGGAGCCGACGTGGTCGGCGCGGACGACCTGGTGGCCCAGATCAACGGCGGCTTCCTTGACTTCGACGTCGCGATCGCGACGCCGGACCTGATGGGGCAAGTCGGCGCGCTGGGCCGGGTCCTCGGTCCGCGCGGCCTCATGCCCAACCCGAAGACAGGCACGGTGACCACGGACGTCGGCAAGGCCGTGACCGAGTTCAAGGGCGGACGGGTCGAGTACCGCACCGACAAGGTCGGCAACGTGCACATCCGCGTCGGCAAGGCTTCCTTCAGCAAGGAGCAGCTGATCAAGAACATCCGGGCCGTGGTCGACGAGCTGCAGCGGGCGAAGCCGCCCGCCGCGAAGGGCCGCTACTTCCTGTCGGTCACCGTCTCCACGACCATGGGCCCCGGGGTGCACATCGACCCGGTCAAGGCCCGCTTCTCCGACGAGGAGCTCGCGGTACCGGCCTGAGCAGGCCGGGTGGACGTACTACGCTTTCCCGAACAGCCCGCCGCTTCGGCGGACGGGCACTGAATCCGAACGCCAGAGACCTCCGGCGCACCTGCGGGTGCTGAAACGGCCCACCGGGCCGGCCTGACGAGGCGATCCGTGCCAGCCGGCCCCGCCGGCTGTGCCGTCGCACACCGGAGATCCTGGCCCGAACCCGGGCGGTTGATCCCGGTGGAGGCACGATGGCAACGCAGAACGCACAACGGACGCGCAAGGTCGAGGTGGTCGACGAGGTCAAGACGCGCCTGGGCGAGGCGTCGGCGTCCATCGTCAGCGAGTACCGCGGCCTGACCGTCGCCGAACTGGCCGAGCTGCGGCACGCGCTGGCGTCCGTGGGCGGCGACTACAAGATCTTCAAGAACACGCTGGTGCGACGCGCCGTCGACGGGGGCGAGTACCAGCCGCTGTCGGAGTACCTGAGCGGCCCCAGCGCGCTGACCTTCGTGCAGGGTGACATCAGTGCCGTGGCCAAGGCCCTGCGGGACTTCTCCCGGGCCAACCCGCACCTCGTCATAAAGGGCGGGCTGGCCGACGGGTCGCTGCTCTCGACCTCCGATCTGGCGGCGCTGGCGGACCTGCCGCCGCGGGACGTGCTGCTCGCCCGCTTCGCCGGTGCGCTTGCCGCACCGATGCAGCAGATGGCCGGCCTGCTCCAGGCGCTGCCCGGCAACCTCGCGTACGGGATCTCGGCGCTGATTGAGCAGCGGGAGGCCGGCGGTGAGGCCGCGCGGGCGGTCGAGGTCGCGGACCTGCCGCCAGGAGTGGCCGAGGAGACGGGCGACGCAGACGCGGCGACCCAAGCGACGGAGGCGGGCGAGGTCGCGGCAGCCGCGGAGACGGGCGAGGCCGCTGCCGTCGAGGCGGACACCGCGCCTGAAGGAGAGGCCGAGGCGGCACCGGTGGAGGCCGCCGGTGAGACCGGTGGGGAAGCCGAGGCGGCGGACACCAACGAAGACCCGGCCGAGTAGCGACCGAGTTTCAGAGACAGACCGATTCAGAGAGAGACCGAAGGAAAGAAAGGAAGGCCAGGATGGCAACCCTGACCAAGGAAGAGATCCTCGACGGGATCGCCGAGCTGTCGGTGATTCAGCTGAGCGAACTGCTGAAGGACTTCGAGGAGCGCTTCGGCGTGACCGCGGCAGCCCCGGTGGCGGTGGCCGCGGTGGGCGCGGCGCCGGCGGGCGGCGGCGAAGCGGCGGCGGCCGAGGAGGAGAAGTCGGAATTCGACGTCATCCTCACCGACGCCGGCGACAAGAAGATCCAGGTCATCAAGGAGGTCCGGGCCCTCACCAGCCTGGGGCTCAAAGAGGCCAAGGACCTGGTCGAGGCGGCGCCGAAGCCGGTGTTGGAGAAGGCGAACAAGGAAGACGCCGACAAGGCCAAGGCGGCGCTCGAGGGCGCCGGCGCCACCGTCGAAGTCAAGTAATCCCAGGCCGGGGGCCTGCGGGGTGCGTCCCCGCCGGCTCCCGGTGCTGGATCCTTGACGGCGGGGGAGGCCACCCTCATACTGTTCCGGACCCCGGGCGGCTGCCCGCTGGCCCGTCGCGGCCAAAGGGGTTGTATCGAGGCACGCCTCCCGTTAAGATGTCGGGTTGCCGTGCGTCTCTGTGTCTGCGACTCCGTAATTCCGCGGGGTCGTTGCGCGCCCCGGCAGCCCTGAAACGCCCGCCAACCCGCTGTTTGTCCCCGTCCAACCGACCTTCCTGTCCTCGTCGCAGTCCCTGCAGTGCCGTCCTCACCCGGCCGTCCTCACTCTGGAGGTGTTGACCGTTGTCCTCACGGTCCCGTAGCCCCGAACGCGTCTCCTTCGCCAACATCAACGAGGCCCTGCCTCTCCCTGACCTGATCGCCATTCAGCGCGACTCGTTCCAGTGGTTCCTGGACAAGGGCCTGGCCGAGGCGTTCAGCGACATCAGCCCGATCGAAGACTTCACGGGCCAGCTCAGCCTGGAGCTCGAGTTCGACCCGACCGACGCCGACCTGCGCCCGCC
>JBPYEI010000014.1:0-15776 GCA_051985455.1 Acidimicrobiales bacterium | reverse complement strand
CGGGGTTGGACCCGGGGGACACGTCGTACAGCGGCTCGGGGAAGGCGATATCCTGCGTGCCGCCGTCCGGCCGGAGGATCCGCAGGCCGGTGAGGCCGTCGCTGCGGAAGTACACGACGAGGTGGTCGGCGAAGGCGTCGATGCCCTCCAGTCGAACGTCGTCGCGGTGCGCGACGACGTCGTGCCAGCTCTCCCGGCCAGGTCGTTCGACCGGAGCCTCGACGAGCCTGAAGTTCTCGGCGTCGGCGTTGGTCACGATGAGGAACCGGCCGTCGTGATGCTCGAGCGCGTACTCCACTCCCTGTCGGCGGGGCTCCACGATCCGCAGGTCCTCGCCCGGGTCGTCGGCGCGGAGGACACGGGCCTCGCTGGTCACCTTGCTCTCGAGCTCCAGGACGACGAAGGCGTCGTCCTTGGTCTTCGAGACGCCGACGTAGAACCGCTCGTCGTCTTCCTGGTGGACGCAGACGTCGGTCTCGGGCCTGGTGCCGACGCTGTGCCGCCAGAGCTGGTGGGGGCGCATGGCGTCGTCGGGCCGGGTGTAGAAGAGGGTGGCGCTGTCGTTGGCCCAGGCCAGGCCGTAGTACACGTCCTCGACCTGGTCGAGCAGGTCCTGGCCGGTCGATAGATCCCGTACGCGGAGGCGATGCCGCTCGCCGCCGGTGGTGTCGACGGCATAGGCCGCCAGCCGGTGATCGGGGCTCACCGCCAGCCCGCCCAGCGAGAAGTAGTCGTGGCCGGAGGCGAGCTCGTTCTCGTCGAGGAGGATCTCCTCCTCGGGATCGGAGACAGTGCCGCCGGGATCGGACGGCTCCGTCCCCCCAGCGGTGGGACCGGACGGATCTCCCATCGAGGCGAGGTCTCCGCCCGCCGGGCGCCGGCAGTGGACGGCGTACTGGCGTCCCTCGACGGTCCTCGTGTAGTAGCTCCAGGGTCCCTTCCGCACGGGGACGGAGAGGTCCGTCTCCTTGATGCGGGCCACGATCTCGGCGTAGAGGGTGTCCTGGAGCACGGTGGTGGGGGCCATCGCCGCCTTCGTGTAGGCGTTCTCGGCCTCCAGGTAGGCGAGGACCTCCCGGTCGTTCCGCTCACGCAGCCAGTACCACTCGTCGACCCGCTCGTCGCCGTGGGCCCGCAGGATGGTCGGCCGGCGGGGGGCTGCGGGGGGCGTGGGCGGGGAGTCCGGCAGGGATTCGGGGATCGACACGGCCCCGAGGATAGGAGGGGTCGCCGACGGCTCAGCTCGGGCCAAACACCCTTTAGATTGGGCCCGTGCCGGAGTTCCTCCGGGGGCTGGGAGTTGTTACTATGTACGTAGGAGAAATTCGGATCGAGTCTGAGCCGACCACGAAAGGGCTGATCGCCTGATGGCAACCACCGATCTGGACCTCGGCCGGTACAAGCTCGGGTGGAGCGACGTCGAGGAGTACATCTTCAAGCCCAAGAAGGGCCTGAACGCCGACATCGTCCGGGAGATGTCCTGGATGAAGGGCGAGCCGGACTGGATGCGCGACCTCAGGCTGAAGGCGCTCCGCCACTTCGAGCGCAAGCCGATGGCGCCCTGGTTCGCCGTCAACATGCCGAACATCGACTTCGACGACATCTACTACTACATCAAGCCCACCGACAAGCAGGTCGACGCCTGGGACGAGCTCCCCGACTCGGTGAAGGCGACCTACGACAAGCTCGGGATCCCCGAGGCCGAGCGCAAGTACCTGGCCGGCGTCACCGCCCAGTACGAGTCCGAGGTCGTGTACCACCGCAACCGGGACAACCTGGAGGCCCAGGGCGTCCTGTTCTGCGACATGGACACCGCCCTGCGGGAGTACCCCGAGATCGTCAAGCAGTACTTCGGCACGATCATCCCGCCCAACGACAACAAGTTTGCCGCCCTCAACTCGGCGGTGTGGTCCGGCGGGTCGTTCATCTACGTGCCCCCCGGGGTCAAGGTCGAGATGCCGCTGCAGGCCTACTTCCGGATCAACGCCGAGAACATGGGCCAGTTCGAGCGGACCTTGATCATCGCCGACGAGGGCGCCCAGGTTCACTACATCGAGGGATGTTCGGCTCCGGTGTACACCTCCGACTCGCTGCACTCGGCGGTGGTCGAGCTGGTGGCCAAGCCCAGCGCCCGCATCACCTACACGACGATCCAGAACTGGTCGAACAACGTCTACAACCTCGTCACCAAGCGGGCCCGCTGCGAGACAGAGGGCCACGTCGAGTGGGTCGACGGCAACATCGGTTCCCGCCTGACGATGAAGTACCCCTCGGTGTACCTGATGGGTCCCAAGGCTTCGGGTGAGGTGCTCTCCGTCGCCTACGCCGGGCCCGGCCAGCATCAGGACGCCGGCGCCAAGATGATCCATGCCGCCCCGGAGACCAGCTCCACCATCGTCTCCAAGTCCATCTCCAAGGACGGGGGGATCACGACCTACCGCGGTCTGGTCCACGTGGACGAGGGGGCGCACAACGCCAAGAGCTTCGTGCGCTGCGACGCCCTCATCCTGGACGAGCTGAGCACGTCCAACACCAAGCCCTACATGGAGGTGGAGGAACGCGACGCCCAGATCGGGCACGAGGCGACCGTCTCCAAGGTCGGCGACGACCAGCTCTTCTACCTCATGAGTCGCGGTCTGTCCGAGCAGCAGGCCATGAGCATGATCGTGAACGGCTTCATCGAGCCCGTGACGCGCACCCTGCCCATGGAGTACGCCGTCGAGTGGAGCCGGCTCATCGAGCTCCAGATGGACGACGCCGTCGGCTGACCCGGCCAGTGCCCGCTCTTCGGTGGGCAAATCGTCGCCAACCGTTCACAGAGGCGGGCGCTCGGAGGGACGGCGCCGAGTGTAGACTCAGGTTCCCTCCGGGCGAAGCGTGGCTCGTGGCAGGAGCCCGCCGGGTTCAGGGGGGTACAGCACATGCCGATGCGCGAGGAATGCAAGCACTTCCAGAGCCGGACGTACGCATCCGGTGAGGTGGCGCGCTTCTGTGTGCTCGATCTGGCCCCCGAGGCACCTTGGCGCTGCCCCGAGAATTGCCCGGCCTACGAGCGGAGGATGGCCGACGCGGGCTGGGCCCACGGCAGCCTGGTCGAACCGGCGGTCGAGGACGAGCCCGAGGTCCCCGGTCCCGGCGCAGCACACCTCCTCGACGAGGCCGAAGACATCGTCAACTCGGTCGGGGCCTCGGTGGCGGCCGAGGTCGAGCAGGAGCGGGAGCGCCGGGAGTCGAGCGCCGCCAGCCCCTGGTGGCGGCGGTGGCGCCGCGGGCGCTGACGGCCGCCAGCTCTACTGGCCCCTGAACGTCGGGGGACGCTTCTCGACGAAGGCGACCATCGCCTCTCGGAGGTCGTCTGAGGGCAGAAACGCCGCGTTCCAGGCGGCCACGTAGTCCAGCCCCTCGGCCACGCTCCGCTCCTCGCCGGCGGCCAGGACCGCCTTGGTGCCCTGGACGGCGAGCGGCGAGTTGGCCGCGATCTCCGCCGCCATCTCCGACGCCGCCTTCACCACGGCGTCGTGGTCAGGAAGGACGTCGTTGACGAGCCCGATCTGGCGGGCTCGCTCGGCGGTGATGTCCTTGCCGGTGTAAGCGAGCTCGGCCACGTGGCCCATGGGGATGATGCGCGGGAGCCGCTGCAGGCTGCCGAGGTCGGCGACGATGGCGATCTTCGTCTCCCGCACCGAGAAGACGGCGTCGGCCGCCGCCAGTCGGATGTCGCAGGCGGCGATGAGGTCGACACCACCGCCGATGCAGTAGCCCTGCACGGCGGCGATGACCGGCTTGGGACAGTCGGCAACCGCGGTGATCGACGCCTGGAGCCGGTGAACCTCGCGGCGCGTGTGGCGGGCGCGGGCCACCTGCGACCCGCCCAAGCCCGCCATGGAGCCACCCATGCTCTTGAGATCGAGGCCCACGCTGAAGTGCGGTCCGTGCGCCGCCAGCACGACGGCGCGGACGTCGTCGTTGTCCGCCACCTCCTCCATCATCACGGGCAGGTCGGACCAGAAGTCCGGGCCCATGGCGTTCCTCCGCTCGGCGCTGTCGAGCCACAGTGTCGCCAGGTGGCCGTCCCGCTCGAGGGACAGGACCTCCGAGGTCGCCATGGCGGCCACAGTAGCGGCGTAGGGGGACCGAGCGGATAGGTTCGGCTCCCGTGCCCATCGAGCTGCGCTACCGCGTCGTCGACGTGTTCTCCGATCGGGCTCTGGCAGGCAATCCCCTCTGCGTGGTGCTGGACCCCTGTCCCGAGCCGGTCATGGCAGCCATCGCGCGTGAGGTCAACCTGAGCGAGACGACCTTCCCGACCGTGGTCGGGGACGACGAGTACGAGGTCCGCATCTTCACGCCCACCACCGAGCTGCCGTTCGCCGGTCACCCCAGCCTGGGCACGGCTTGGGTCCTCGGTCCCCGCCGATGGACCCAGACGTCGGAGGGAGCCACCGTGGTCGTCGAAGCGGATGAGGCAGGGGCGGCTATGGAACAACCCACGCCCGCCATCGAGGAGGCCCCCGCGGCCTGGCTGAGGGACTCGAACCTGGAGGCAGCCGAGGGCGCCTACCGCGCCGAGGCGGGAGGCCTGGCGCACCTTCTGGTGCCGACGACAGCTCGTCTGGACCGCCTCCGCCCGTCACCCGCGGCCCTGGTCGAGCTCGCCCGCCGGGCTCGGGCCACGACCGTCGGGGTGTTCGGGCCGCTGGACGATGCGACCCTGCAGGCGAGGGTCTTCGTTCCCGCTGTCGATGGCGTCGGCGGGTTCGAGGATCCCGGCACGGGGTCGGCGGCCGGGCCCATCGCCCTGCTCGCCCGGCGCCTCTGGGGGACGGCGGCCGACGTGACGGTGCATCAGGGCGACGAGATCGGCCGGCCCTGTCGGATCGACGTGCACGCCGAGGACGCGGACGTCCGGGTCGGCGGGATGATCGCCGCCTGCGCCGACGGCGTGTTCACCCTGTAGGGCGGGCTCAGGCGGGTAACTACAGTGGACGATGCGCAGGAGCGTCCTGCGCCCGATCCCACGATCTCGTCACGAGAGATGACTGCGCCCCAGACCGAGTTCACCGCTGACGCCGCGGCCTCACTGCCCGGTCCGGAATGGATCAGGCAGCGGCGGGCCGACGCCTTGGCGCGGTTCGAGGCGGGGGAGCTGCCCACCGAGTCGGAGGAGGTGTGGCGTTACAGCCGCGTCGACGAGCTCGACCTGAGCGCCTACCGGCCGATCGCGGCCGGCGAGGTACCGACCGCTCTCCCCGCGGCGGTGACCGCCATGGCCGACGCAGTGGGCCCCCGCTCCGGCTTGCTGGTGCTGCGCGACGGACGCGTGGCACACGCCGAGGTGCGCAACGACGTCGCCGCCCAGGGCGTGGTGCTCGGGGGCCTGCTGCAGGAGGCCGCCGAGGAGGGGCCCGAGGTCTTCGGTGCGGTGGCGGGAGCCCCCGACGCGTTCGTCGAGCTGGCTACCGCGTTCGTCGCCGAGGCGGCCCTCGTCCGGATCCCACCGAAGGTGGAGCTGGACGCTCCGCTCGTCGTCGTGCACTGGCTCGACACCGATGGAGGCGCGGTCTTCCCCCGCACCCTGGTGCAGGTCGGAGAGTCCGGTCACGCCGGCGTCATCGAGCTGATGGCGTCCGACGATGTCGCCGCGCTGGTGGCACCGGTCGCCGAGCTCGACGTCGGCGACGCCGCCAGCCTCGCCTACATCGGTCTCCAGCAGCTCGGCGGGCGCGTCTGGCAGGTCGCCTATCAGGCCAGCCGCGTCGGTAGGGACGCGAACCTGCAGTCATTTACCGCTGCTCTCGGAGGGGAGTACGCCCGGCTGCGCACGGACTCGCGGCTGGCGGGCCAGGGAGGTTCGAGCCAGCTGATGGCGGCGTTCTTCGGCGGCGGCGACCAGATGCACGACTTCCGCACACTCCAGGACCACGACGCACCCCGCACGACGAGCGACCTCCTCTTCAAGGGTGCGGTGGGAGACCGGGCTCGCTCGGTGTACAGCGGACTGATCCGGATCCGCAAGGGAGCCCATGGCAGCAACGCCTTTCAGACCAACCGCAACCTCGTGCTGTCGGAGGGGGCCCACGCCGACTCGGTGCCCAACTTGGAGATCGACGAGAACGACGTGCGATGCAGCCACGCCTCGACGGTGGGACCGATCGACGAGGAGCAGCGGTACTACCTGGAGAGCCGGGGCATACCACCGTCGGCGGCCGACCGTCTGATCGTGAGCGGGTTCTTCGGCGACATCCTCGATCGGGCTCCGGCCCCGGCGGTCCGGGCCCACCTGCGCCGTGCGGTGTCCGACCGGCTGGGGAGCGACTGATGGGCGAGCGGATCAGGCTCTGCGCCACCTCGGACGTGGCCGCGGGTACGGCCCGCCGTTTCGAGGTCGGTGAGCACCGCATCGCCCTCGTCCGGGTCGACGACTCGTTCTATGCCATCGGCGATCGGTGCAGCCACGCCGACTACTCCCTGTCCGAAGGAGAGATCTACCCCGAGGACCTGGAGATCGAGTGCTGGAAGCACGGGAGCACGTTCTCGCTCGAGACGGGCGAGCCCCTGTGCCTCCCCGCCACCCAGCCCGTTCCCGTGTACGAGGTCGAAGTGGAAGGCGACGACATCATGGTGGTCCTGCCGTGACGCCGGCCCGGGAGGCCGGCGGAGACAGCAGAGCCGCGGCGCGGGAGGCGGGCGCCGCCGTGCTCTCCATCACCGGACTGCGGGCGGGCGTCGCCGAGCGGGAGATCCTCGACGGCATCGACCTCGAGCTGCGCAGCGGCGAGGTTCACGCCGTGATGGGGCCGAACGGCTCGGGCAAGAGCACGCTCGCGCACGCCCTGATGGGCCGGCCGGGCCTCCGGGTCACCGCCGGCGCCGTGCGCCTCGATGGCATCGACCTCCTCGGCCTGCCCACGTGGAAGCGGGCCCAGGCGGGGCTGTTCCTCGTGCCGCAGTATCCGACCGAGGTGCCCGGCGTGAGCCTCGAGGACGCCGTGGGTGAGGCCCTGACGGCAGCCGGGCGGGACCGGACCGACGTGCCGGACCTGGTGGCGGCCGAAGCGAACCGCATCGGCTTCGATCCGAGGTTCCTCGACCGCCCCCTGAACGTCGACCTGTCGGGCGGCGAGAAGAAGCGCAACGAGACCGTGCAGCTGGGGGTGCTGCGACCACGGTTCGCCGTGCTGGACGAGGTCGACTCGGGCCTCGACATCGACGCCCTGCGTGCCGTGGCCCGCCGGATCGAGGCGGCCACGACCGAGTCGGACCTCGGCGTGCTGGCCATCACCCACTACACCCGTCTCCTGCACGTGCTCAGCGCCGATGCCGTGCACGTGATGGTGCAGGGGTCGATCGTCGCCAGCGGCGGCCCCGAGCTGGCCGAGGAGCTCGAGCGAACGGGCTACGCCCCCTACGGCGTCGACGAGCCGGGAGCGAGCGTCTCGGGCGCCTGAGGGGCCCTTGGAGCGTCATGGCCGGCCCGGGAGGCCGGCCGCCCAACGACACGGCCGGCCCGGGATGCCCGCCCCGACGACGCCGCCACCTCCAACTTGACCGGGCGGTCGGGTTACGATCACTCTCTCGTCGGTCGCCAGCGAGGGGGTTCGCCGATGCGGTTCTTCAGCTTTCACCTGATGCCTTACCCGTCGCTGCCGGACGACTACGACGGACCTGCGTGGGTGACCTGTCCCAACTCGTTGTTCGATCCCACCGTGGGCACCCAGATCTACAACCGCTACCTGGACGAGCTCATCCTGGCCGAGGAGCTGGGCTTCGACGGGGTGTGCGTGAACGAGCACCATCAGAACGCCTACGGCCTAATGCCCTCGCCAAATCTGATGGCCTCGATCCTGGCTCGCCAGACCAGTCGCGTGCGGATCGCGGTCGTGGGCAACGCCCTCCCGTTGTACGACCCGCCGACGCGCGTGGCGGAGGAGTTCGCCATGATCGACTGCATCAGCGGAGGTCGCCTGATCGCCGGAATGGTCGTCGGCGGAGGGCCCGAGTACTACTCGTTCTCGATCAACCCTGCGCACGCCCGGGAGCGGTTCCAGGAAGCCCACGACATCGTCAAGCGGGCGTGGACCGAGCCCGGTCCCTTCGAGTTCATCGGCAAGCACTACCGGCTTCGCTACGTCAACAGCTGGCCCCGCCCGGTGCAGCAGCCCCATCCCGAGATCTGGATTCCCGGGATCGGGTCACTGGAGACGATCGAGTTCGTCGCCCGCAACCGCTACGCCTACATGGGCATCCCGTACTTCCACATCGACGTGTTCGAGCGCATGTTCAAGATGATGCGAGAGGCGTGTCAGCGCGAGGGCTACGAGGTCGATCCCCTGCAGCTCGGTTGGTTGGTTCCGATCTTCGTGGCCGAGACGGACGCCGAGGCCCGCCGACAGTACGAGGACCACTTCTGGTACTTCGTTCGCCGCCTCCTGCCCGGCATCAACATCTCACCGCCGGGATACACGTCGATCCGCTCGTACGAGAACATCCTCAAGGGAGCCAGGACCTTCGCCCTCAACCTCGAGACCTGGGACCAGGTGGAGGAAGGCCGGTACGCCATCGTGGGCTCGCCCGAGACAGTGACGGAGCGTCTCACCGAGAATCTCTGTCGCCTCGGGCCCGGCAACCTTCTGGGGCTGTTCCAGCTCGGGACGCTTCCCGCCGATCTCACCCGGCGCAGCCTCGAGCTCTTCGGCGCCGAGGTGATGCCCAAGCTGCGGGCGACGTTCCCGGCCGGACAGCCCGTGCTCGGCGCCCCGGCGGCGGTGGCCTGATGGGGATCAGCCTCAGCGACGAGCTGCTGTCGACCGAGATCGGCTCCGTGCAGGTCCTCAGGGCTGGGACCGGAGATCCCGTCGTGTACCTGCACTCCCAGATGGGGGAGGGCGCGGGGATGCTCTTCCTCGAGGACCTGGCCCAGGATCGCGCCGTGGTCGCGCCCGTCTTTCCAGGTTTCGGCGAGTCCGAGGGAATCGACCGCATCGAGGACATGGACGACGCCGTGTTCCACCTTCTGGACGTGCTCGACCGCCTCGGGCTGTCGTCGCCTGCGGTCGTCGGCCTGTCTCTCGGCGGATGGACGGCGGCCGAGCTGGCCGTGCGCTATCCCGATCGCGTCAGCCGGCTGGTGTTGGTGAACCCCGTCGGCCTCTACCTACCGGGCGCCGAGATCAAGGAGCTCTTCGGACGGCCCCTCCGCGAGCTGTCCGAGGACCTGTTCGCCGACCAGAGCCATCCCATGGCGCAGATGATGCGCCAACTGGACATGATGGGGGCCAGCGAGGCCGAGATCCCGTTCGAGGTCCTGCGTCCCCTGCTCCAGTCCATGGCCGCCACGGCCAAGCTGGCCTGGGATCCGTACCTGCACGACCCGAAGCTCGCCCGTCGCCTGTACCGCGTAAGCTCGCCCACGCTGGTCGTGCGCGGGATGTCGGATTCACTCGTTCCCCGGGCCCACGCCGAGGCGTACACCAGCGCCATCGCCGACGCTCGCCTGGTGGAAGTCGATGGCGCGGCACACCTGCTGCCGCTGGAGAAGCCGGACGAGCTGGCAGAGCTGGTCCGGGCGCACCTCGGCTAGTCGCGCGCCCGCATCCCCGCCAGGATCACGAGCCCGGCCCCGACGATGAGGAAGCCCGCCGCGAAGCCGATCGTCGAGCCGCGGGTCAGGTTCTGGGTGACACCCTGGAACGCTTCGTAGGCGAGCGCTCCGTAGGCAAACCCGACGATGAGAAAGCCAGCGGCGGCGATGAACAGGCCGGGCGCGAGGCTCGATCGGTGCCTCCGGCCGGTTGCCATCCCCGCAGGCTGGACGGGCTGTGTGGCAGGCGCCGGAGCCCCCGGGGGTCCGCCGCCGACGGCGCTTCCTGCGCCCATGCTGCTCCCCGCGCCCATGCTGCTTCCCGCGCCCATGCTGCTTCCCGCGCCCATGCTGCTTCCTCCTCCAGCTCCTCCGGGTGGGTTCCTCGTGGCGGCGCCGGGCATCGTGCTCGTCCCGCCGACCGCCGGCATGGGGCCGCCCGTGCTGCTGCCAGCTCCGGGTCCGGGTCCGGGTCCGGGCGCACCGCCCACCACCGGCCCGCCCGGCGAAGCGAGGTCGGCGCCACAGTGGGGGCAAAAACGAAAGTCCGAGGGCACCTCGTGCCCACATCGGCCGCAGTACGGCATGGTGTCAACCTACCTCCGACGGGGGTTTGCCCCGCTCCAAGCACCCGTCGGCCAGGAACCCTACCGCGTCACGCGTCGGTCCGGGGTAACCGCTCCCAGGGCGTGACGCTGATGACGCGACGGGCCTGCGTGGCCAGAGGTGTCGACGTGACACGCCGTCGGGCCGCGATTTCGGCTTCGGCTAGAAGCGACGCTTCAGAGAGGGCATGCTGGTGTCGTGGGCGAAGACGGGAGGATGCCGATGGGTAGGCACGTGATCCCCCTGGACGCCGGTGCGGAGGCCGAAGAAGAAGCCTTGCGGGTGGCGGACCAGGCGTACGACAAGGCCATGCACGCCACCATGGACGTCGCCAACAGCGAGCTCGAGCGGGCCGAGGCCTTGCGCTCCGCCACCATTGCTCGCGCCGAGGCCCTGCGAGCGGCCACGGTGGCGCGCGCCGACGCGCTGCGGCGGATCTCCAGTCAGCACATCGAGACCGTGCGACGAGCCGAGGCAGAGCGCACGGCCGCCCTCAAGCGTTCGGAAGCCCGCTACCAGGAGGCGCTGATCACGGCCGAGGAGTCGGCTACCAAGGCCGTGGAGTACGCCTACGAGGCGGAGATGGCCACCGCCCAGGCCGCGCACGAGGAGGCGCTGCGGGCGGCGGAGGCGGCGGCCGTGAGCGCCATCGGACGGGCGGCCACCATCCGCCAGGCCGCCATCGCCCGAGCGGAGGCCATCAGGAACGCGAGCAAGTCGCGGGCCGAGACCGTGCGCGACGCGACCAAGCTCTACGAAGACGCCCTCGACGGGGCCGCCCGCTCACGGGCCGAGGAGCTGCGAGAGGCGACGCGGGAGCAGGACGAGGCGCTCTACCGCGCCACCATCTCCTACGAGGAAGCGCTGCGGGCCGCCCAGGGCGACCCTCCCAGCTTCGAGAAGGCCGAGGGCATCGCCCCGGCGCCGAAGGAAGCGAGGCCCTCAGGCGCTGAGGGCGAGCACCGGTCGATCCCGGGCGACGGCAAGATCACGCCCTCGTGACCTGATCGCCGGCGCCGGAGCTAACGTCCGGCCCGATGGTCGCTTCAGCCCAGACGGGCGACGCCCTCGGCACCATCGTGGTGGTCGGTGGCTCTCTCGCCGGCCTGCGGGCGATCGAGACCTTGCGTGGGCTCGGTTACGAGGGCCGCATCCACCTCGTCGGCGCCGAGGAGCACCTGCCGTACGACCGACCACCGCTGTCCAAGCAGGTGCTGGCCGGCACGTGGGAGCCCGACCGCATCTGGCTCAAAGAGGATGACGCCTTCGCCTCCCTCGAGGTCGAGGCCCACCTGGGGAGGACGGCGACCGACCTCGACCTCGACGAACGGATCGTGCTGCTCCATGGCGGGACGCGCCTTCGCTTCGACGGCCTGCTCGTCGCTACTGGCGCGCGACCTCGTCACCTGCCCGACGCCGCCGATCTCGACGGGGTGCAGGTGCTGCGGACCCTCGAGGACTGCCTGAAGCTGCGCCGCGCCTTCGAGAAGAACCCCCGGGTGGTCGTCGTCGGCGCCGGTTTCATCGGCTCCGAGGTGGCGGCCACGGCCAGCACGCGCGGCTTGGAGGTGACGGTCCTGGAGGCACTGCCTGTCCCGCTCGAGAGAGGGCTGGGCCAGGCCATGGGACGCGTATGCGGGGAGCTCCATCGCGATCACGGGGTGAACCTGCGGTGCGAGGCCGCCGTCGCCGGCTTCGAAGGCGATGGACGCGTCGAGCGAGTGTGGCTGGCGGACGGGTCGGCCGTCGAAGCCGACGTGGTCGTGGTCGGCGTCGGGGTGGTGCCCAACACGTCCTGGCTCGACTCGTCCGGCTTGACCATCAACAACGGCGTGGTGTGCGACGAACGCTGTGCAACCGGCGCGCCAGGTGTCTACGCCGCCGGCGACGTGGCCCGCTGGCACAATCCGCTCTTCGAGGAGGACATGCGCGTCGAGCACTGGACGAACGCGTCCGACCAGGGGGTCGTGGCGGCGCAGAACCTGCTGGCCGGACCGGGGGCGGGCGAGCCCTACGCCCCGGTGCCGTACTTCTGGTCGGACCAGTACGACACCAAGATCCAACTCGTCGGCCACCCTCGACCGGGCGACGAGGTCCGCGTCGTCCGCGGCTCGGTCGAAGATCGGCGCTTCGTCGCCCTCTACGGCCATGGCGACCGGCTCCGAGCGGCCCTGGCCTTGAGCTCGCCCCGACCGCTCATGGCCTACCGGCGCCTCATCAGCGAACGGGCCTCGTGGGACGACGCCCTCGCCCACGCCGCCTCGGCGAGCTGACTGGCGTCGCTAGGTGGCGGCTAGCTGCTGGCGGCCTCTTCGAGGCCCTGAGCCAGGGCGTTCCACGAGAGCGTGGCGCACTTGATGCGCACCGGGAACTTGACGATGCCCTGCAAGGCAGCGAGGTCCCCGAGGGCGATCTCGGGCTCGGTCCCGTCGGCCGGAGCGTAGGCGCCGGTGCCGTCGCTCTCCTCCAGTCGGGCCTCGTGTACCGACATGAGCCCCTTGAAGGCCCGGATGACCGCCCGGGCCTCGTCGACCGAGCGGCCCTTGACGACCGTGGACATCATCGAGGCAGACGACTGGCTGATCGAGCAGCCCTGTCCGCTCACCTTGACGTCGGCGAGCGTGCGCCCGTCGAGATCGAGATAGACGACGATCTCGTCGCCGCAGAGCGGGTTGAAACCCTCCACCCGGTGCGCCGGCGGCGACGGGAGCTCACCTCGGTTCCTCGGGTTGCGATAGTGGTCGAGGATGATCTCGCGGTACAGGTCTTCGAGTCCGGCCATGCAAGCTCCTAGAAGAACAACGCCTCGGCCTGGGTCAGAGCCTCCGACAGCGCGTCGACGTCCGACTCATCGTTGTAAACGTACAAGGATGCGCGTGCCGTGCCGCTCACGCCAAGGCGGCGCATGAGCGGCTTGGCGCAGTGGTGGCCGGCGCGGACACAGACCCCGGCCTGGTCCAGCACCTGGGAGAGGTCGTGCGGGTGCACGTCCTTGTACGAGATCGACAGCAGACCGCCCTGGCGACAGGGGTCGCGGGGGCCGTGGATGACGACGGCCTCGCCGTGCTGTCTCCTGAGCGCGTCCAGGGCGTAGGCCGTCAGCTCGATCTCGTGGGCGCGCACCGCCTCCATGCCCAGCGCCTGGAGGTAGTCGACGGCGGCCCCCAGCCCGACGGCTTCGGCGATCGGCGGGGTGCCCGCCTCGAACTTCCACGGCAGCTCGTTGGGCTCGAAGCCGTCGAGGCGCACGTCGCGGATCATCGAGCCGCCACCGAGGAAGGGAGGGGTCGCCTCCAACAGCTCCTCGCGGCCCCAGAGCACCCCGATGCCGGTTGGTCCGAGCATCTTGTGGCCGGTGAAGGCCAGGAAGTCCAAGCCCAGCCGGGTGACCTCGGTGGGGACGTGCGGGACGTACTGCGAGCCGTCCCCGACGACGACTGCGCCGTTGGCCCGCGCCGCCTCGACGATGGGGTCGAGGGGGTTGATGGTCCCCAGCACGTTGGACATGAGCGTCACGCCGATGACCTTGGCGCCGTCCGCGAGACGCTCCAGATCGTGGAGGTCCAGCTGCATGTCGTCGCCGACGCGGAGGTAGCGCAGCTCGAGGCCCAGCTGCTCGGCCAGGATGAACCACGGCACGAGGTTGGAGTGATGCTCCATCTCGGTGAGCAGGACGGCGTCTCCAGCGCGGAGATAGCGGCGCCCCCACGCCTGGGCCACCAGGTTCAGCGACTCGGTGGCGTTCTTGGTGAAGACGACCTCGCGGCTCGGCACCGGCGCGCCAATGAAGCGGCCGACCTTGGTGCGGGCCTCGGCGAACACCCGGTCGGACTCCTCGGCGATGGAGTAGAGGCCGCGATGGACGTTGGCGTAGGTCGACTCGTAGTACGTCTCCATCGCCTCGAGCACCTCGCGCGGCTTCTGCGACGAGGACGCGGAGTCGAGGTAGACGAGGCGAGGACCCTCACGGGGACGGACGAGGACCGGAAAGTCGGCCTTGAGGAGCCCACCGTCGATGGAGCCGACCGAGCCGAGCTTTGCTAAGCGCGCCATGCGTCGTAACCCTCCTCCTCGAGGCGGCCGGCCAGCTCGGGACCCCCCGAGTCGACGACACGCCCGCCGATGAGGATGTGAACGCGGTCAGGCCGCAGCTCGGACAGGATCCGCTGGTAGTGGGTGATGAGAAGCACGCCGAGCTCGGGACGGGCCGCCCGCACCTCCTGGACGCCGTTGGCCACCTCGCGGAGGGCGTCGATGTCGAGCCCCGAGTCGGTCTCGTCGAGGATGGCCACCTCCGGCTCCATGATCGCCATCTGCAGCACCTCGTTGCGCTTCTTCTCCCCGCCCGAGAAGCCCTCGTTGAGGTAGCGGTCGCCGAGCGAGGGGTCCATGCCCAGCTTCTTCATCCAGTCCATGATCGCCAGGCGTAGCTCGAGGACCGACAGGTCCATACCGCGCCGAGCCGAGAGCGCCTGACGCAGGAACTGGACGACTGGTACTCCCGGAATCTCCTCGGGGTACTGGAAAGCGAGGAACATCCCTGCCTTGCCCCGCACGTCAGGAGGCCACTCGGTGACGTCCTCACCCTTGAACAGCACCCGGCCGGCGGTGACGCGGTAGTCGGGGCTGCCCAGCAGGGCGTTGGCCAGCGTGGACTTGCCGGAGCCGTTCGGCCCCATCAGGGCGTGGATCTCGCCGGGGCGGATGACCAGGTCCACGCCCCGCAGGATCTCGGTGCCCTCGGCGGCGACGTGGAGGTTCTGGATCTCGAAGATCGGCTCGGCCACGGTCCGATTGTATTAGCACTACGACGGTAGGGGAAACCCCGCGAGGCCAGGTTTCCCGGCGGCCTGAGCCCCGCGCCCCGCCTACCAGCGCCGTAGCTACCAGCCCCGGTCGATCCACTCCTGGAGGTGGGGCCGCTCGGTGCCGATCGTCGTCTCGGCCCCGTGCCCCGGCAGCACCAGGACGTCAGGGGCGAGGGGCGCGAAGATCCGGTCCTCGATCGAGCGGATGATGGTCGGGAAGTCACCCCCGGGAAAGCCGGTGGCTCCGGGGCCGCCGGGGAACAGCGTGTCCCCGCTGAACAGGACGGGGGCGCCCTCCAGCCGAAAGCACATCGACCCTGGCGTGTGCCCCGGCGTGTGGATGGTGTGAAGCCGCAGCCGACCCACCTCGAACACCGAGTCGTCGTCCAGGAGGAAGTCGTACGAGGGCAGCATCCCGGAGTCGTCGGGCGTGACTCCGACGTCGATGCCGGCGTCCCGCACGGCTGGCACGGCCTGGATGTGGTCCCAGTGGCCGTGGGTCTCGAGGACCTTGACCACGTTGAGCCGCCGGCACAGCTCGAGCAGCCGGTCGTGCTCGTTGGCGGCGTCGATCAGGACCGCCTGACCGGTCTCCTTGCACCGCAGCACGTACACGTTGTTGTCCATGGGGCCGACCACGACGTGGTGGATCTCGGCCCGGCTATCTTCGTATTTCATCTTGACCACCCGGTCTAGTAGAACTGGAACATTCTCGCCGCCCGATCGAGGGGGAGGCCAGCAGTGAACTTCGCGTTCAGCGAGGAACAGGAGGAGCTCCGGCG
>JBPYEI010000013.1:0-37064 GCA_051985455.1 Acidimicrobiales bacterium | reverse complement strand
GAGGCTCGGCGTTTGTTGGTGTTCCGGCTTATTTACGTGGCTCCGGAGACCACGGCTCGCTTCTCCCGTCTCGACGACCGAAGTCGAAGCCAATCACCCCCTTGTCAATGTGCGAACTGACAGTTTACCGGTCGGGGCGTCCGGCACTGCCACTGCTGCAAGTTCACCGTCGACGTGGGGTCGCACGAGGACCCTGCGGGGGCTGGGGTTGGTACATAGCGCCGGACGCGACCAGAACGGTCTACAGCGCCCGCGCCACCGTTCCTGCAGCGTTCCGGGCGACAAGCCCGAGCGCCCCTGCGACCCGCCCCTCACTCGCCCCGGCGGTCCCTGGCAGCGGCTCTTGCCGCCTCCCTCTCGGCGTCCCGGGCGGCGATGGCGTGGCGCTTGTCGTAGGTGCGCCGGCCGCGGGCCAGAGCCAGCTCCACCTTGGCCCGGCCGTCACGAAAGTAGATCGACAGCGGCACCAGTGTCAGAGACTGCTGCTTCGTCTTGCCCACCAGCTCGTCGATCTGGCGCCGATGGAGCAGCAGCTTGCGAGGCCGGTCGGGGTCGTGGCTGCCGAAGCCCTTGGCGAACTCGTAGGGCGCCACGTGGGCGCCGACGAGCCACACCTCGCCGTCGTCGACCCGGGCGTAGGCGTCCCGCAGCGCCGCCTTTCCCGCCCGCAGCGACTTCACCTCGCCTCCCTGGAGGACCATGCCGGCCTCGAAGGTCTCGAGCAGGTCGTAATCGTGCCGGGCGCGCCGGTTCTGTGCGACCCGGCGGTACCGCTCCGGGGATCGCTTCGTCGTCTTGGCGGACCCCCCACCCCTGGGGGACCCGGCCCGAGAGCGTCCCTTGGGTGACATGCCAGCCCGACGGTAGCCTCTCGGGCCGATGCTTCGGCTTCCCGTTGGGGTCTACACCGAGGTCGTCGGCCACTGCCTCGGGGGGCTGCCCGACGAGGCCTGCGGGCTCCTCGCTGGTGATCCCGAGAGCACCGAGGCCACCATCTGCTACCCGACCCGGAACGCAGCCGCCTCGGCCCGGACCTACGAGGTCGACTCCCGTGACGTCCTGCGGGCCACCCGCGACGCCGAGTCCCGCGGCCTGGAGCTCGTCGGAGTCTTCCACTCCCACACCCACACCGACCCCTACCCGTCGGCCACCGATGTGGCCCAGGCACCGGACCCCAGCTGGCACTACGTGCTGGTCTCGCTGCGGGACGAGAGCCCTACCCTGCGATCCTTCCGGATCGTGGACGGGAAGATCGACGAAGAACCGGTTGTTCTCGGGGGCCGTTAGAATCCATAGTGAACAGGTCAACATTTCCCGGGAGGGTGAGTGCCCGTAGAAGTGCGACTGCCCACGGTCCTGCGTTCCCACGCCGGCGGACAGTCGTCGGTGCAGGCTTCCGGCTCCACCATCGGCGAGGTCCTCCAGGACCTGGTCCAGGCCTACCCCGGCATGGCGGGCCAGGTGGTCACCTCCGACGGAACCCTGCACAAGTTCGTGAACGTCTATCGCAACGACGACGACGTCCGGTACCTGGACCGGCTCGACACCAAGGTCTCGGACACCGACGTGATTTCCATCCTCCCCGCCGTGGCGGGAGGGGCGACGCCACCACAGCCATCGCCGGAGCACCCGGCGCGGCCCTAGGAGCGTCGTGCCGTACGTCGCCAGCGTCCTGGACCTGATCGGGAACACCCCGCTCGTCGAGGTCAGCGCCCTCAGCCCCAATTCCGAGGTTCGCATCCTCGCCAAGCTCGAGGGGCAGAACCCCGGCGGTTCCATCAAGGACCGCATCGCCTTGTCGATGGTGGAGGAGGCGGAGAAGGACGGGACGCTGCAAGGGGGCCAGACCCTGATCGAGCCTTCCTCGGGCAACACCGGGATCGGCCTGGCCATGGTCTGCCGGCTCAAGGGCTACCGCCTCAAGATCGTGCTACCGGCCAACGTGTCGATCGAACGCCGGCAGCTGCTGGAGGTCTGGGGCGCCGAGATCATCGAGTCGCCGGGCGCCGAGGGATCCAACGGCGCCGTCCGCATGGCCCGCGACGTGGCCGACCAGCACCCCGAGTACGCCTTTCTCTACCAGTACGGCAACCAGGCCAACCCCAAGGCCCACTACGAGGGGACGGGACCCGAGATCTGGCGGGACTGCCCCGAGGTCACGCACTTCGTGGCGGGGCTGGGCACGAGCGGCACCCTCCTCGGCGTCGGACGCTTCCTCAAGGAACGCAATCCCGAGGTCCAGGTCTGGGCCATCGAGCCGCCCACGGGTGAGATGGTCGACGGTCTCCGGAACCTCGACGACGGTTACATCCCGCCGATCTTCCTCGAGAACGACGGGCCCGACCTCCTCGACCGCAAGACCATGGTCGGGACCCGCGAGTCGATCGAGTGGACCCGGCGGCTCACCGACGTCGGGGTCTTCGGGGGCATATCGTCGGGCGCCGTCATGGCCGGGGCCGTCCGCTGCGCCTCGTCCATCAGCTCCGGGGTCATCGTCATCGTCGTCGCCGACGGCGGCTGGAAGTACCTCTCCACCGGGGCGTGGACCGACGATCTGGACGCGGTCACCGAGCGGGCCAGGCACACCATCTACTTCTGAGCCAACGGGTCGTGGCCGCCCCGCTGGAGGCACTGGAGGACGAGGCTCGGCGGCTGCTGCCCCCCGAGGTGTACGACTACCTGGCCGGTGGAGCCGAGGACGAGCGCACCCTCGAGGACAACGTCGCCGCGTGGGCCCGGTTGCGGCTTCGTCCCCGGATCCTGCGCGATGTCAGCGACGTGGACGTCGAGACGACGGTGCTCGGCATCCGCGTGCGACTCCCGGTGCTGGTCGCGCCCGTCGCCTTCCACCGTCTGGCCCATCCCGACGGCGAGCTGGCCGTGGCGAGAGCGTCGGCCGCCGCGGGCAGCCTGATGATCGTGTCGACGCGGGCCTCGACGGCCCTCGAGGACATCGCCGCCGCCGCGCCGACGCCGCCCTTGTGGTTCCAGGTCTACGTGCTCCAGGACCGGCAGTGGACCGCCGACCTCGTGACGCGAGCGGCAGCGGCGGGCTACCGCGCCCTCGTCCTCACCGGCGACACGCCGCAGGTGGGCCACCGCCGCCGGGACGCCGCCAACGACTTCGTGCTGCCCCCGGGGGTGGGCATGGCCAACCTGCCCGCCGGTACTGGGCTCGCCATGGCGGACGTCGACGACTACCCCGGGGCCCTCCAGAGCCCGGCGGTCACGTTCGACGACATCGGGTGGCTGGCGTCGATCTCCCGGTTGCCCGTGGTCGTGAAGGGCGTCCTCCGCGCCGACGACGCCCGGCGGTGCATCGACGCCGGCGCCTCCGCCCTGGTCGTCTCGAACCACGGCGGGCGCCAGCTCGACGGCGCCGTGGCGGGAGCCGACGCCCTCCCTGAGGTCGTGAGCGCAGCCGACGGCAAAGTCGAGGTCTACGTCGACGGCGGGATCCGTCGGGGCACCGACGTGGTCAAGGCGCTGGCCCTGGGGGCCCGGGCCGTGCTGGTGGGCCGGCCCGTGTTGTGGGGGTTGGCCACGGCGGGGGCCGCAGGCGCGCAGGGCGTGCTCGACCAGCTCGGAGCCGAGCTCGCCCGCGACATGGCCCTGGCCGGCGCCTGCACCGTCAGCGAGCTGACCCCCGACCTCGTCGCCCCTGGACCCACGACCGCCCACCGATAGTCTGCGCCCGTGGATGACCGGCCCATAGGCGTATTCGACAGCGGCTTCGGCGGGCTCACCGTCGTGCGCGCGCTGCTGGACCTGGTCCCGGATGAGGACGTCGTCTACGTAGGCGACACCGGCCGCTACCCCTACGGACCCCGGCCGCTCGACGAGGTTCGCAGCTTCGCCCGGCAAATCGCTCGTCTCCTCCTCGACGAGCACGGGGTCAAGATGTTGGTCGTGGCGTGCAACACGGCGTCGGCGGCCGCCCTGGACCTGCTGCGCTTCGAGCTCGACGTGCCTGTCGTCGGGGTCATCGATCCCGGGGTGCGGGCGGCGGTGCAGGCGACCCGCAACGGTCGCCTCGGGGTGATCGGCACCGTCGGCACGATCTCGTCAGGCGCGTACCAACGCGCGGTCCGCGCCCAACGTGCCCCCGTCACGGTCGCGTGCGCAGCCTGCCCCGGCTTCGTGGAGTTCGTCGAGCGGGGGGAGACCGACAGCGACCAGGCCCACGTGCTGGCCGAGCGCCTGCTGTCGCCGATGCGCGCCGATCAGGTCGACACGCTGCTGCTGGGTTGCACCCACTATCCGTTCCTGGCTCGGACCATCGCCGACGTCATGGGCCGCAACGTCGTGCTCGTGTCATCGGCAGAAGAGACGGCGTTCGAGGTGCTGTCGATCTTCTCCGAGACCGGCATCGGTCGCCGCAGCGCGGCCAAGGGGTACCACCGGTTCCTGTCCTCAGGCGACGTGGGCTGGTTCCGCGAGCTCGGCAGGCGTCTGCTGGGCCCCGAGCTCGACGGCGTCGAGCGCGTCTCCTGGGATCCGGCACCGTAGCGGTGGGCCTCAGCCTCACCGTCCTCGGCTGCGACGGCAGCTACCCGGGCCCCAGGGGAGCCTGCAGCGGCTACCTGGTGCGAGGCGGCGGTGTGAGCGTGTGGGTCGACGCCGGGTCAGGCACGCTGGCCAACCTCCAGCGGCACATCGACATCCGCCAGCTCGACGCCGTGGTGCTCAGTCACGAACACCCCGATCACTGGACGGACATCGAGGGCTTTGCCGTCGCCCGCACCTACGTGATCGGCGGGGGCGCGGTGCCCGTGTTCGCGCCGGGCGGCCTGCGTCCCCGCTTGTACTTCGATCCTCCCGACGTCTACGACTGGCGCGAAGTGGCCGACGGCGACCGGATCGGCGTCGGCGATCTCAGCCTCAGCTTCTGTCGCACCGACCACGGTCCGGAGACGCTGGCGGTGCGCATCGACGGGGACGGGAAGTCGGTCGGATACTCTGCCGACTCCGGGCCGGCGTGGTCGCTCGAGGCACTCGGCCCCGGCCTCGACCTGGCATTGTGCGAGGCCACCTACCTGCGCGAGAACGAGGGGAGAGCCCAACACATGAGCGCACGTCAGGCGGGGACGTCGGGCCGGGAAGCCGGTGTGTCCCGGCTCGTGCTGACCCACCGCTGGCCGACCGTGAAGGCCGAGGCCACTCGGGAAGAAGGCAGCACGGCATTCGGCTCAGAGCTGGAGCTGGCCCGTCCTGGCGCGGAGTACCTGCTGTGAGGGCCGACGGACGAGAGGTGGACGAGCTGCGTCCGACGTCGTTCGTGCGCGACTTCACCGAGGCGCCCCTCGGGTCCACGCTCGTCACGGCCGGGCGCACGAAGGTGCTGTGCACCGCGTCGGTGGAGGACCGGGTTCCCAACTGGATGCGGGGCAGCGGCAAGGGGTGGGTAACCGCCGAGTACTCGATGTTGCCCGGATCGACCGTCGAGCGGTCGGCGAGGGAAGCAGCGCGCGGTCGCCAGTCGGGCCGGACGCAGGAGATCCAGCGCCTCATCGGCCGTTCGCTCCGAGCGGTCTGTGACATGACGGCGTTGGGAGAGCTCCAGGTGGTGGTCGACTGCGACGTGCTCCAGGCGGACGGCGGGACCCGCACGGCGTCGATCTGCGGCGCCTACGTGGCGCTCCACGACGCGCTGACGAGGCTCGTCCAACAGGGCCGGGTTGGCGTGCACCCCCTCGGTGAAGCCTGCGCGGCCGTGTCCGTGGGCGTGGTCGACGCGTCGTGCGTGCTTGACCTCGACTACCGCGAGGACCTGGCGGCCGAGGTGGACATGAACGTAGTGATGACGTCGTCGGGACGCTTCGTCGAGATCCAGGGCACGGCCGAGGGGCTCCCGTTCAGCAAGACCGAGCTGGAGGAGCTGCTGAGCCTGGCCGAGCACGGCATCGCCGGCCTGCTGGACCTCCAGTCGGCGGCGCTGGCCGAGCCCCCGTCGCCCCGCTAGGAACCGCGTGCGGCTCGTGCTCGCCACGGCGAACCCCGACAAGGTGGCCGAGATCGCCGCCCTGCTGAGTGCTGTCCATCTGGCACCGCGTCCGCCCGAGCTGCCAGACGTGGAGGAGAGCGGTTCGACCCTGGAGGAGAACGCCCGCCTCAAGGCCCGAGCGGTGCGGGACGCGACCGGCGAGGCGGCGGTCGCCGACGACACGGGCCTGGAGGTGGCGGCCCTGGGCGGGGCGCCAGGAGTGCGCTCGTCACGGTACGCGGGCGAGGACGCCAGCTACGCCGACAACGTGGCAAAGCTGCTGGCAGCCATGGAGGGAGCGGGCGACCGGCGGGCCCGGTTTCGCACGGTGGCCCTGGCCAGCTATCCCGACGGGCGCGAGGTGGTGGCCGAAGGGGTGGTCGACGGCCTGATCACCGAGGAGCCTCGGGGCGACGGGGGCTTCGGCTACGACCCCGTCTTCGCGCCGGACGACGGTGGGGGGCTCACGTACGGCGAGATGACGTCCGAGCAGAAGAATGCCCTGTCGCACCGAGCCCGGGCCTTCCGGGAACTGGCCACGCTGCTCGGCCCTTGACCGCTCGGCCCTTGACCGCTCGTCACCACCCCCGAAGGTCGACGGGCAGGACGTCGATCACCTCGCCGTCGCGCACCACGTGCATGGCGCGGTGGTAGGCGACGGTCGGATCGACGTGGGCGGGGAGCACCCGGAGGCGGTCGCCCACGCGCACCGGCTCCGTCGGTCCGAACGTGACGTGCTCGTCCGAGCAGTACCAGACTGTGCCACCCTCGACGGTCGGGTTGCCGTGGTCCATGCCCAACGACTTGAGACCGCAGTCGGCCACCGCCCAGCCGGGCGACACCGAAATCACCGTGGCGAGCACGGAGAGCGCCTGGCGGAAGGGCAGGTCGAGCCGGCCATAGGCGGTGTCCATGAGCGCGTACGAACCGGCTTGGATCTCGGTGGCCCAGTGGTTGATGTCGTAGGTGCCGGTGCCGCCCGCCGAGACGAGCTCGCCGCCGACGTCGCCGTGCGCTTTGACGAGCAGTGCCATGCAGTCGCCGACCATGCTGATGCGCTGGGCCCGGTCCTCCAGGCCGACGACGTGGCCCTCGTAGCCCATGACCCCGCGCACGTGGAGGCCCCGGGCACGTGCCTGCTCGGCCAGCCGTCCCGCGTCCTCCGGCGCGCAGCCACAGCGCGGTAGTCCGACGTTGACGTCGATCACCACCTCGCCGACCCCGCCGTCGGCGGCTGCTGCAATCGTCTCGGGCGAGTCCACCGCGACCGTCACCCTCGCCCCCAAGCGGGCAACGGCGCCCAGACGATGGGCGTCGACGACCTCGTTGGCGAGCAGGAGATCCTGCTCCAGGCCGGCGGCCGCCATGCCCTCGACCTCGGCGACGGTCGCGCAGGTGAAGCCGGGGTGTCCCGCCGCCGCCTGCATGGCGGCCAGGGCCGTCGACTTGTGGGCCTTCACGTGGGGCCGCATGCGGGCACCCGGCAGGGCGGCGGCCATCGTCGCCAGGTTGTGCTCGAGGGCGTCGGCGTCGACGATCAGGGCCGGGGTGACGAGCTCACGCTGGTTCACTGGACCCGGAGCGTAGCTCCGGGCGCATCTCCGGACGCCCGCTCGGTCCAGCGAGTGTCTACGCCCGGACGGCGGGGTCCTGCTACACCATTGCGGTGACCGCCACGGTCGAGGCCCGCCCCCGCGAGGCGCCGCCCCATCACCGACGATGGCCGCCGCTGTGGTTGACGGTGGCTGCGCTCCTGGTGCTGCCGGCTGTGGTGGCCGCCCTCTCCCTGCTCGGCCGCCACTGGTATCCGTCGGCGGACCAGGCTTTCGAGGCGCTGCGTATCGGCGACGTCGGCGGGCAGCACACGCCGCTGGTCGGTGAGCCCTCGCGGTTCGGGTGGTACCACCCGGGCCCCTTGCTCTTCTTTCTGTTGGCGCCAGCGCAGCGGCTGTTCGGCCAGACGGGCATCCTGGCGGGAACGGCCGCGCTCAACGCGGCCGCCCTGATCGGTGTCGCCGTCATCGCCCGGCGTCGCGGCGGCACCGCCCTGCTTCTCTGGACGGGTCTGCTGGTCGCTGCCCTCGTGCACACGCTCGGCCCCGGCTTCCTGCTCGACCCCTGGAACCCGTGGGTGGCGCTGTTGCCGTTCCTGTGCTTCACCCTGCTGGCGTGGTCGGTGGCCTGCGGCGACCACGTTGCGCTCCCGTGGGCCGTGGGCGTCGGGTCGTTCGTCGTGCAGACCCACATCAGTTACGCGCTGTTGGTCGTCGCGCTGCTGGCCGTCGTCCTCGTCGTCGCCGTGCTGGGACCAGCCCGCGGCGGGCTCGTCCGCTGGCTCGCCGTGGCGGGGGTGGTCATGGTGGCCCTCTGGCTGCCGCCGCTGATCCAGCAGGCAGCCGGGCATCCCGGGAACCTGGGGCAGGTGGCCCGGTACTTCATCCACCCGCAGTACACGTCCCAGCAGGCAGCCACCGTCGCCGCCGGCCCGCCGGTGGGCTGGAGCGCGGCCTACGGCGTCATGGGCAAGCAGTTGACCCCGCCGGGGCCCTGGTCGACGGGGAACGACGTCAACCAGTTCGGTTTCGCCGCCCTTGCCGCGGCGTGGCCTGCGGTCCTCAGCCTCCTTGTGTTGATCGGGGCCGGCGTCGCCGCATGGCGGCGGGGCGCCCGAGACGCCGCCCGCCTCGCCGGCGTCGCCGTGGTCCTGGCTGTCCTCGGCCTGGTAGCCACGGCCCGTGTCGCCGGGATCCTCGCCGCGTACCTCGTGCGCTGGTGGTGGGTCGTGGCGCTTCTGGTGTGGCTCGCCATCGGGTGGTGCGTGGCCCAGGCCGTGAGTGTGGCGGCGACTCCACGCCCCGCCGCCACGGCCGGCCGGGGACCCGATCGACGGCGCCGGCTGGCGCCTGCCGCTGGTGTGGTCGCCGCCGGCTGCGCCGTGGCGCTGGTCGCGGCGACCGTCATCGACGCGCTGGCGGCGCCGGTGCCCTTCCCACCGCAGTCCGACACGATCGCCCATCTCGCCCCCAGCACGGCGGCGGCCGTCGGCCGCAACGGCACGAACCTGCTGGAGTGGATCGACCCCCACCTCCTGTCCGGCGTCGGGCCCGGCATGTTCGCCGCCCTCCACCAGGCGGGCGTCGGCGTCGTCGCGCCCCCCGCCTTGGCGACCGGGGTCGGCTCGGGCCGAACCGCACCACCCGCTCGTTACCGTGCCGTGATCACCGGGGTGGGCGTGCCCGATCCCACCATGAGCTCGCTGCCGCCTCCGCTGCCACCGGGCAGCCGGCTCGTGGCCAGCTACGATCCTCTTTCGCCCCAACATCGACAGGAAGCGATCATGCTGCAGCGGCGCATTCGAGCTGCCATGGGGCCGCATGCTCCGCAGGGCCCGCTCGTGGTGTCGCCGTTTCCCTACGGCCGCCGGCAGCTGGTGGCGGGCGGTGCCTCGGCCCGTGACGTGGCTCGGCTGGCGTTCCTGCAAACGCGGGGGAGCCCCTATCTCGTGTACCTGACACCGGGCCAGGAGTGACGTTCACACCATCAGGTCTGGCGCCGGATCGACCGCAGGTACTCGATGATCGCGTCGGCGACCAGTAGGGCGACGGCGAGCCATGCGACCCACGTGACCGAGCTGAAGCTCGAGGGCCAGTCGGCGCCGGCCGGGAAGTGGTAGCGCACCTCGAGCTGGGTGACGTACAAGCCGCTGATCGCCACGCACGCGACGGCGCCGATCGTGAGGAGGACGCGCAGGGCCGGGCGCAACAGCACGACGGCCACCGCCAGGCCCACCACCGGCGCGGCCCACGGACCGATGACGAAGCCTGACACCGCGGCGGAGGCGAGCGTCAGCACGAGGCTGGCCGGCAACGAAATGGGGCGCCCGGTCGACTTGAGGGGCGAGACCAGCTGCGGTCGCACGGGTGCGTCTGTGCTGGTCGCATCCGACGCCGACGAGGAGAAGCTGTCGGACGGGTGAGGGTCGGCGTCACCTCGCCGTCGGGGACGCCAGAAGACGAGCGCCAGACACAGGAGGCCGGCCACGGCCGAGAGATAGAGCGCCAGGTTCACCCGGTCCTGGGGCTTCCAGTGGAGCGTGAGGAGCATGGAGCCTGACGTCCTCGGTCGCACGAGCCATCCGTTGGCGTAGCCGTCGACCGAGCTCGGCGTCCCCAGCGACGGGCCGCCGTCCACCTGAGCTGTCCAGCCCTTGTTGAAGCTCTGCCCGAGGACCAACCAGAACGGGCTCCTCGTGGCCGGGACGTCGACCGCCACCTTGGCGTTTGTCCGATCCTGGCTGAGTACCCGGACCGAAGGCGTCGGCGCGGCGGCGGTCACGGTGGCCGGGACGACCTGGCCCGACGGCCCGGTGCCGAGCGCTGCTCCTCCTTGCTCGGATCCGAGTCCCAGCTGGTCGAGATCGATGCCGGTGGCCGCACCCTGGGCGGTGCGGATCACGTGGTTGCCGGCGCCGAGCGACAGCCCCGCCGATCCCGGTCCGCAGGGCTGCACCTCCAGACCCCGCTGCGCCGTGGCGTCGGCGGTGGAGCCGACCACCCGCAGACCGACGGGGTTCCCGTCCACCGTCATGAGATCGGTCCGACAGCTGTCCGGCACCGTGGGACCGGCGGGGGGCAGCGTCACGCCCGGGATGCCGAGCTCGGCGATGCCGACGGGCAGAATGCTCGGCAGGCCGCTCAGGAAGTCGACGGTGCTCTCCTGCCGGACACCCTCGATGGTCACTCGGATCGTGCTGCCGCTCACGGCCGGGAAGCTCACGGGGACCTGGACCGTGGCGTTCGTACGGGGCACGTCGGCGACCGGAGGCACGTCGACGATGACCGGAGCCTGCCCGTCGGCCTGGATGCCGAGCCGGGTCGGGACCGAGTGGTGCCCGTCTGCCACCACCGAGAGGTTCAAGTGGTCGACGGTCACCGGACGGGGCTGTTGGACCTGCAGCCACTGGCCGATCTGATCGCCGAAGCCGGGGCTCCAGAACGTCGTCGGATCGCCGTCGAAGGCGCTCTCGCCCCGGTTCGACAGATCACCCGGGAGACGGCTCGACGACGTGACGACGATGTCTGATCCCGGACCGGACGTCGGCCGGCCCAGCAGATGATCGATGGTGTCGTCGGACGCCTGGGCCGAGACCCGTGCCGTGCCCGACAGCGAGAACGTCCGCGCCGTCGGCAACGAGAACGTGCGCGCCATCGCCCGTTCCTCGTCGGCGTTCACGGGTGGCGACTTGATCGGCTGGGACGGATCGGCGCGCAGCCGGGTCATCAGGATGACGAGGCGATGGTTGATCGACGCCGCGCCGGCCTGGGACAGGAGATCGGTGGGGAGGCGGGTCACCTCGTCGACCGGCGGCACCGGTCCGCCGTTGGGACCGCCGCCGACGCGCACCTCGGCGAACCCGACGCCACTGGCCGTCTTGTAGTTGGAGCGCACGCCGAAGTTGGTGGTGTCGATGACGACGTCGACGCGGCCGAAGGTACGGGTCGGGAACGTGATGGTCTGACCGCCAGGCGTGAGCGAGCTGGGTCCGAGCGATGCAGAGACGTCCGGTCCGTGGTCGAAGCGGAGGGTGACCCCGGTGATGAAGCGGTCGCGTGGGCCGTTCTGGGGCTGGACGAGGTTGATGTGGTCGGTCGTGACCGGGTGCGTCATGTTGATGCGCAGGTACTGGCCCTGGTGGTCCACCTTGCTGAAGGCCTGCACCTCCCACGCAGTGGAGAGGTCGCCATCCATGGCCAGATCGGGACGGTTGGCGGGTGTGTAGGAGACGGGGTTGCCGTAGCTCGACGCCTGGACGGAGGCGACACCGCCTTGCTGGGTGACGGTGCGGGAGCTGTCGTTCGTCCCGGGGAACAGCGGAAGGGGATTGTCGTTGGGATCGGGCTCCGGCGTCACCTCGCCCGCCTGCTCGGTGTAGCCGGTGTTCTGGGTGATCGTGTCCCAACGCTCGGCCCGCCGGCGGTTGGTGTCGGTGAGCACGAGGTCGGCACCGGCGCTGAGGGCCTGGCGCTCGGCCGCGGCGTTGGTGTCGAGATCGCCTTGGCAGAGCACGGTCTCGTCACCGTTCAGCAGACCAGCGGAGGCCCCGTTGACGAGGGCGTCACCATTGCCGGCGACGACGAGCGGCTGCTGGGCGGGCTCGGCGCGGAGGATGTTGCGACGATCGGTGACCCCGTAGACCTCGAGGTCCCTCGGATCAGGTGTGGTGGCCGACGGCCCCAGCGTCTGCTCGTCCACGAGCGGCACCGAAGTCTGCAGGCTCGCCGGCGGACCGAACCCGACCGGCTGGCTGAGGCCAGGTGGCGGTCCGTTGAACTGCGCCGCCGTCGGCAGCGTCCTGGCGGTCAGGTAGCGCTCGTACTGCAGGTCCGAGCGCAGCTCGACGTCGCCGACGCCCATCAGACGGGCCAGCGGAGCCAGCGAGTTGGGGTCGAACGTTCCCTGCTGGAGCCGGTCGTCGAGGGCCATGAGCAGGTCGGCGGACGGCGGCGAGCCCCACGGGACCTGCTCACGCGCCACGAAGGGTCGTGACAGGATGCCCGGCTCCACCGGGTCGACCAGGTTGTTGCCCCACCGGTAGGCGGCGAAATCGATACCGGGCAGCGCCATCACCCGGGTGGCGTTTCCCTGTGCGTCCAGGTAGTTGGCCGCGGACTGGTAGTAGCTCGGTATCTGACTGGGCCGGGAGAGGTTGGCGTCGACGAACTGCCCGGCCCACAGTGGCGCTATGTCTGCTGCCACCAGTCCGCCGATGGCGACGGCGGCGATGACGCCGAGCCGGCTCCACCAGGCCGAGAGCGCTTCGACCCCCGCGGCCAGGAGCATGGCGAGGCCCAGGGCGAGGAGCGGGATGGCTCGGGCGGCGTTGCGTAGAGCCAGCCCCGCCGTGGAGCCGGTGGCGAAGGACTTGAGCAGCGATCCGAGCGGCGAGCCGGGGTGGTCGTACGGATAGACGCCGACGGCGATGGCGACGGCGATACCGATCAGGGCGACGAAGTACAACCGGTGGCGCCACCGGACGACCACGGCGGCGAGGAACGCCACGGCCGGCACGGCGTAGCTGACGAGGATCAGCCACGGCCAGCGGGTGAAGTCGACCGACGCCTGGATCCACGGACCGATGCCGTCCTGCCCGTAGAAGTACCAGAACCCGAGGCCGCGCAGGATGTCGTAGCTGAGTGATGCAGACGCCACCGCTTGCACCGTCTCGCTGTAGCGGAGGACGTCGAGGCCATAGCCGCCCTGGGTGGCGAGACCGGCCAGCCACCACAGCGACAGCAGCGCCGTGAGGACCGCCATGCGGGCCAGGGTGACGACGGCTCGCCGCAGCGACACCTCGCGCAGGATCCATACCGCGTAGGGAAACCACAGCACCGGGCCGATGAGGACGTAGACGATGCTCGTGGCGTTGACAGCGCCGGTGGTGGCAGTGACGAGGGCGAACAGCGCCGGGTAGCGCCAGCCTCCGACTCGCAGCGCCCGGACGACGAAGGCCACCAGCCAAGGCAGCGCGGCCCAGGGCATGAGCAGCGCCGAGATGCGGGCCTCGTACTGGAGCACGTAGGGACTGAGCATGAAGGCCAGCGCGGCCACGGCGACTGCCGGCGTACCCCAGCTGGCGCCGACACCGACCGCCGATCTCCACGTGCCGCCACGCGTGCCCGCGACCGAGCCGCCGCTGGACCCCTCGGCCGCCAGCGTGCGCACCAGGAAGAGCATCCCTATCCCGGCGGCGAACAGCAGTGTTCCGATCCACAGGCGCTGGGCCACCCACACGGGCACGCCGATGGCGTTGAAGACCCAGAAGAACGGACCCATCGGGAACAGGTAGCCGATGGTTTGGTGGGTCACCGTCCCCATGCCCACGTTCGGGTCCCACAGGCTCGATGCGCCGGCGAGCAGCTTTCCCGGATTGATGTAGAGGTACTGCTTGGTGTCGGCCTCGACCATTCCCGGCTTGGACGCCAGCAGCGGGATGTAGGCGACCGCCGCCAGCAGCGCGGGCAGGCCCCAACGCTGAAGCCCTGTCGACCGGCCCCGCGTCGGCTCGGCCGGGGAGCTGGGCGCCCGGGCGGCGGGCGCCGTGCGCAACACGCTCATCGACGACGACGCGCTTCGGCGGTCGAGGCCAGCACCTCGAGGGTGCCGCGAGCCGTCGCGTGCCACGTGAACCGCGAGGCGAGCTCGATGGCGCCCTTTCCGAGCCGGCGGCGGAGGGCCTCGTCGCGGAGCACGAGGTCAAGATGATCGGTCAGCTCGGGCCCGTCGGCGAGGAAGCCGCTGGCGCCCTGCTCCACCGCATCCAGATGACCGGCGATGCGAGTCACGACCGAGGGCGTACCACACGCGGCGGCCTCGGTGACCGTCATGCCCCACCCCTCGCGCAGAGAGGTGCTGGCGAGTACCCATGCGCTCCGGTACAGCGCCAAGAGGTCGTCGTCGCTGAGGTGGCCGGGCAGTGACAGCCAGCCGCCGGCACCCGCGGCGCGGATGCGCGCCTCGAGGGCGGGTCGCTCGTAGCCCTCGCCGACGATGACTGCTTCGAGGCCAGGGTGACGTCCCCGCAGCTCCACCAGCGTGTCGATGAGCATGTCGAAGCGCTTCACCGGCACGAGCCGCCCGGCGGCCACGACGAGCGGGTGCGGCGAGCGGGTGCCGCCCGGCGAGAAGCGGGGATCCACGCCCGGGGAGACCACGGAGATGTTGCGCTCGGGAAGGCCGAGCATCTCGACGATCTCCTGCCTCGAGGACGACGACAGCGTGACGATGCGGCTGCGGCGGTAGACGGGAGGCGCCACGGTGAACTCGACCATCTCGCCCAGGCGGGCGAGTATCTCCGGCTTGAGCACCATGCGCCACATCTCGGCGTGCACGTGGTGGAGGAACACGACGCGCGGGCACCGGGCCCACGCGGGCGAGAAGAAGGGCATGCCGTTCCAGACCTCGACCAGCGCGTCGCGCGCGCCCGTGCGACCCACGAGCCCGCTCAGGGCAGTCCGGGGGAACACGGCGTACCGGCCCGACTTGCGCACGACCCGGTACCCGTCCCGCCGGGCGTACGCGGGATGCCCGGCCGCCGCCGAGCTGCGCATGGTGACGTCGAGGCCAGCCTGAGCCCAGATGCGGGCGATCGTCGAGGCGTGGAGCTCGGATCCACCCGCCTCGGGATCGTCGAGGTCCCGCCACGCCAGGACGTGGATGCGATGCAGGCCGGCCCGGCTGGCGATGGCAGCGATGTCGTCAGGCGTGGTCGGCGCCGCGGCAGGGGGCTCGGCGCCGGATGCCCCGGCGTCGGGTGCCGCCTCGGCGTCTCGTCGGGAGCCGGCTCCGGGCGGGGTCGAACCCGCCTCGCCATCCATTTGCCTCATGCTCCTCGTCACGGTCTCGCGACCGGGCTGTGCCCCCTGGCAGGCGGCCGTGTCACGGACGAGTCAGGCTACCGGATCGGACCCGCCTGGGAGCTGACACCACCAGCCCGCCGAGGATGAGGGCCAGGACCCCCTGGCACGCCAGCTCGGCTCGGGCGGTCGACACGGCGTGCCCGTGAGCGGCGTTCACCAGCACCACGGTGACGACGGTCGCCAGAGCCAGGATGCCCGGTATCCATCGGCGCCCGATGCCCAACAGGTAATAGGTGAACAGCGTGCTGGCGGCCAGACAGCCCATGGCCAGGGCCAGCGTGGCGAAGGCGGGAGCGGCGTGCACCTTGTCTGGCCCGAAAAGGATGCGCAGCATCTCGTCGGGGACGGCTGCGGCAAGGATGGCCAGGACGACGACCGGCACCGCCACGAGACCGAGGGCCACCCCGAGCTGGCGCAGGGCGTTGCCTCCTCGGCGCCACCGCACCACCGCCTCGGGCAGCAGGTAGCCGCTGAGCACGATGGCGAGAAAGACCACGGCCTTGCAGGCGACCGAGATGGCGTTGTACGAGCCCACAGCGCCGGGCGCGTCGCGCCCCACGATCTCGACGTCGAGGCCCTGGAGGGCGGCGAGGAAGAACAACGCAATGAGGGCCGCCACGAGGTCGAGGGCGAGGTTCCGGCGCCCCGCTCCGGAGTCGTGGTGAGCCGAGAGCGCTGCGGTCGACGGGCGGCGGTCGCCGTCGGCCTCGGCCCAGGCAGGCGGGCGGGGCTCGTCCTCGACCGGGAGAACCGGAGATGGTGCGACACCAGGGCCCGCCTCGTCCTCCAGCTCCACCTCCTCGTCTGCCGGCGGCGCGGGGGCCGGACGGGCGCGGGCCTCGGCCCACCGGGCGTGCCCGATGGCGGCGCCCATGGCTGCCATGAGCGCGAGCCCGGCGCCCTCGACGGCGAGACCGGCGGCGACCAGGAGCACGGTCAACGAGGTGCGGACCGCAGCCTCGACGCCCAGGTTCCACGCCAGGCCGGTGTAGTTGCGATCGGCCTGGATCAGCCCTCGCTCGAAGGAGAGCAGGCCCCAGGCTCCTCCCGCGATCAGGAACTCGGCCACGCCGTCGGGACCAGGCAGCGAGAGCACGCTGGCCAGCCAGGAGCGGCTCAGCCACGCCGCCACGGCGAGAACGACGAGGCCGGCGAAGCCCCATCGTCGTACCGTGGTCGCCCAGGGCTTGATCCGGTAGGCCTGGCCTGACATCGACCAGGCCGTGACCCGACGCACCACGGCGACGAGCAGCGCCGAGCCGGGCATGGAGAGCACCAGGAACAGCACCAGGAGCTGGCCGAGCGAGCCGTAGTCGCGTGAGGACAGCAGGTGAGCGATCGTCACCGTGACGATCACGTTGGCGGCGTTGGCCGCCACTCCGGCGAAGGCGAGAGGACCCGCCCGACGCAGGGCGACGACGGAGGGGCGGTCCTGCAGGCTCGTCGTCGCCATGCGAGGCGCCCCTGCCGAGCTGGACGAGCTTCCCACCAGAGGAAGACCCGCGGCGCCGCTGCGTGAGGGCTTCGTCACGGGGCCGCCGCGCTCGGCCTTCTGCCACGCCATTTGGGTCATGCTAACGAACGGCAGAACTCGATCGTTGACAGACCGCCTCGGGTCGTCGGCTGCCAGCGAGCACTAGGGATGGTCGTCGGGACAGCTCCCGGGAGGGTCTTGTACGTCGAGCTCCGGGTCCACGAGCCGTGGACGGCGAGGCCGTGCGTGGCTGCGTTCTTCGTTCATGCCGGAGACTTGGGGCGGCAGGAGGAAGGCCATGAAACGCCATGAAGCGGCGCCAGCGCGTAGGCTGCCGGCTCGTGGCGCTCGTCTCCGGTCGCCGGCGCTTCTTCCTGACGCTGCTGCTGATCGTCGCCGCCGCCCTGGCCCTTCGTACGGCTTTCGTGCTGGTCGTCGCTCAGCACGATCGCCACTTCTACGATGCCGCCTACTACCAGCTCGAGTCCAACACGGTGGCGTTCGGGGGCGGGTTCAACGACCCGTTCCTGCCCCTCACCCACCCCCACGGGCCCCGCATGCCGTCGGCCCAGCACCCGCCGCTGACAGTGTTCGTGCTCAGCCCGGTGGCGTGGGCGACCAACGGGAACCCGCTTGCCATGCGCTTCACCATGGTCGTGCTCGGGGCCGCCACCGTCGTGCTCGTGGGCCTGCTGGCGCGGGAGATCGCGGGGGAGGGAGTGGGGCTTCTCGCCGCCGGCATCGCCGCCGTGTACCCGTTCCTGTGGGTCAACGACGGGCTCATCATGTCCGAGACGGTGACGGCCCTGACGGTCGTCGGCGCGCTCCTGCTCTCCTACAAGCTCGTGAAGCGGCCGCGTCTGCTCACGGCGGCCGGACTCGGGGCTGTGTGCGGGCTGGCGACCCTCGCCCGCGCCGAGGTCGTGTTGTTGGCCCCTTTGCTGGCCGGGTGGCTGCTCTTCTCGAAGCGCCTCGCCACGTGGCGTTCCCGAGTGACCTCGGCGGCCGTGGTGCTGGTGGCTTCGGGCTTGGTGATCGGACCGTGGTTCGGCTACAACCTGGCTCGCTTCCAGGACACGACGTTCGTCTCGACCAACGACGGCATCGCCCTACTCGGCTCGAACTGCCACGTCGCCTACTACGGCAACATGATAGGCGACACCAGCCTCGCGCCCGGGCAGTGCCTTCCGCTCAACCCTCCTCCCGGTGACGATTCGGCCGTCTCCAGGGTCTATCGCGACAAGGCGTTCACGTACATGGGCGCGCACCCCCAACGGCTGCCTGTCGTCCTCGCCGCTCGCGTCGGAAGGGACTGGAGCCTGTTCCGTCCCCAGGACGCTGTTTCCGAGACCGAGGGCCGTCCCTGGTGGGTCACCGAGTGGGGGCTGGCCGTCTACTACCCGCTGCTCGTGCTGGCCATCGGCGGCGCCGTCGTGCTGTGGCGCCGTCGCGCATCGGTCTGGCCGCTGCTCGTGCCAGCGATCATCGTCATCCTGAGCACCGTGGTCTCCTACGGTCGGGTCCGCTTCCGGGTGGAAGCGGAGCCGGTCCTGGTCGTGCTGGCCTCGGTCGCCCTGGCGGCCATCTACACCCCGTGGCGGCGGCGACGCAGGGGCGGTCCGTTCGAACAGGAGCCCGCCGAGGCGAGCGGTTCCCCTTCAGGACCGGCGTCGCCCGCCCCGCTTACACTTCGACAGCAATGGGCCACGGCCGCACCCGGATAGGGCCGCCCTCGGGGACCATGACCAACGTGCCTGTGGCAGACGGAGTGGGGGCGACCGAGGCTGGCGTGCTCGCGGCGAATACGGCAGCCGGCACTGGAGCCTCGCCCCTCATCGGCGACGACGATCGTCGCACCGGCCGTCGCCGGGCTCTGGCCGTGTTGAGCCTTGCCTTCGTCGTCTACCTGCTGATGTCCATCGGGCTCTGGTGGCACGTGTGGTCGACGCACCCCACGACGGTGACCACGTGCGGCTGCGGCGACCCGGCCTTCTTCCTCTGGTTCCTGGCCTGGCCTGCCCATGCTCTCTCCCACGGACAGAATCTGTTCTACTCGACCCTGCTGTTCCACCCCAACGGGGTCAACATGCTGTCGAACACGAGCGAGCTCCTGCTCGGCGTTCCGCTCGCCCCCGTGACGCTGCTGTTCGGTCCCATCGCAACGCTGAACACCGCCTCGACGCTGGCGCCCGCCCTGTCGGCCCTGGCCATGTTCTGGCTGCTGCGCCGCTGGGTGCGATGGACACCGGCCGCCTTCATCGGCGGCCTCGTCTACGGGTTCTCCCCCTTCATGGTCACCGCCGTGGCCACCGACCACCTCATGCTCGCCTTCCTCGCCCTGCCGCCGCTGATCGTCGGGTGTGTCGACGAGCTCATCGTGCGTCAACGGCGCCGTCCCATCGCGGTGGGCGCGGCCCTGGGCGTCCTCGTGACCGCTCAGTACCTCGTGAGCACCGAGGTGCTCGCCATCATGGTGCTCATCGGCTTGGTGGCGCTGCTGCTGCTCGTTGGCTACGCGTTCCTCAGTGACCGACAGGATCTGATCCGCCGGCTCCCTCATGCGACGCGCGGTCTCGGGGCGGGCGCGGTCGTCGCCCTGGTCCTCCTCGCCTACCCGCTGTGGTTCACCTTCGCCGGTCCCGCCCACCTGTCCGGCCTGGTGTGGCCCACGTTGACTCCAGGTACCGGTGGGTTGACACCGAGCGCCATCTGGCACGTGCACTACTCGACAGCCGACACGCGCGCGTTTCATGTCCTTGGCGGGTACCTCGGTCCGCCATTGCCGACATCCGAGTACCTCGGGCTTGGTCTCCTGGTGGTGCTCGGTCTCGGCCTTCTCGTGTGGCGGCGCGATCGTCGCCTGTGGCTGTTCGGGGCGCTGGGGGCGATCACCGTCGTGCTCTCGCTCGGGGTGGATCGCACCTACTGGGTGCCCTGGCGCGTCCTGGCTCATGTTCCACTGATCCAGAACATCCTTCCCAGCCGGTTCATGTTGGTGACCACGCTGTGCGTTGCCGTCATGCTGGCGATCATCGTTGACCGCGCCCGCCAGTCCGCCGGCGACGTGGTGCGAGGGGCCGCTGGTCGGTGGTCGGCGCGCCTCGGTCCAGCCTTGGCGGGCGCGCTGGGGTCGCTGGTTGGCCTCGGAGTTGCCGCGGTGGCCACCGTGCCCCTGGCCACCGGCTTGATCGGGAAGGTGCCTCTGACGGTGCAGACGGTGAGACTGCCACTTTGGTTCGCGGACGCCGCCCCGCGTCTCCCGCCGGGCCAGGTGGTCCTGACCTACCCGTTCATCCCGTCAGGCATCCAGGCGCCGATGGCGTGGCCGGCGGTCGACTCGTTGCATTTCGCCATCGTCGGTGGCGGTGGGCCGGGTGGCGTGGTGGGCCGGGCGGGGAGGGAACGACCCGGCCAGGAGGTGCTCAGCGCGGCGTCGTTCTCGGTCTCGGGGCCGCCTCAGGGAACGAGCAGCAATGTCCTTGCCGTCCGGCAGGCGCTCGCCGGTTGGGGGGTGACCACCGCGGTCGTCCCCGACCCGGCGGGGTTGCCTCGCTACGAGCGAGGGACCAGCCCCGAGACGGCGCTCGGTCTGCTCACCGCCGCCATCGGCCGGCCGCCGGAGTACCGCGACGACGCCTGGGTCTGGTCCGGTGTCCAGTCTCCGGGGGCGGCGCTGTCCTTGTCCCCGCCCGAGTTCGCCCGATGCAGCGCCGGCGGGTTGGTCCAGGCGGGGTCCCGACTGGCGATACCTGACTGCATCGTCGCTGCCTCGCGGTCCCCGTCGTGAGCCTCGAGCGATGACGACAGCTCTTCCTCGCACGGGTGTCGCGACGGGGACCAGGACCGGCGGAACACATCGGGTCCCCGGCTCACTGCGCCCACGCAGCCTCCGTCCCCTGGCGGTGCTTGGGATCGCGTTCGCCGTCTACCTGCTGGTGTCGATCGGACTGTGGTGGCAGGCGTGGTCCACGCACCCGACGGGAGTGGCGACCTGCGGGTGCGACGACCCGGCCTTCTTCATCTGGTTCCTGGCCTGGCCGGCGTACGCGCTCTCGCACGGCCACAACCTCTTCTTCTCGACCCTCCTGTTCCACCCCACCGGGGTGAACATGCTGTCGAACACGAGCGAGCTCCTCATCGGCGTTCCGCTCGCCCCGGTGACCATCCTGTTCGGGCCGGTTGCGACGCTCAACGTGGCCCTGACGCTCTCGCCCGCCCTGTCGGCCCTGGCCATGTTCTGGCTGTTGCGCCGTTGGGTGCGCTGGACGCCGGCCGCGTTCGTGGGCGGGCTCGTCTATGGGTTCTCGCCCTACATGCTCACCAGCCTGTCCATCGCCCACCTCATGACGGCCTTCCTCGCCCTGCTGCCGCTCATCGTCGCCTGCCTCGACGAGCTGCTCGTGCGTCAGCGGCGCCGACCCGTGCCCGTCGGCGTTGCTCTGGGGCTCCTCGTGACGGCGGAGTTCTTCGTGAGCACCGAGGTGGTCGCCATCGCCGCCATCTTCGGTGTCCTGGCGCTGGTGATGCTCGGGGCCTACGCCTTGGCGACCGACCGACAGGACCTCGTCCGTCGCCTCCCTCACGCCGGTCGCGGCCTCGGGGTCGGGGCCGTCGTTGCATTGGTCCTCCTGGCCTATCCGCTGTGGTTCACCTTCGCCGGTCCCGCCCACCTGTCGGGGCTGGTGTGGCCCACGCTGACTCCTGGCGGCGTCGGGATCTCACCCAACGGCCTCTGGAAGCTGACCTTTCAGGACGCCGGCCTGGTCCGGCTCCTGAGCGGTTACTCGGGTCCGGCCCTGCCTCTGCCGGAGTACCTCGGCCTCGGGCTGCTGGTGGTGCTCGTCGGCGGCCTCGTCCTCTGGCGACGCGATCGTCGCCTGTGGTTCTTCGGGGCGCTGGGGGGGATAAGCGTGCTGTTGTCGCTCGGGGTGAACAGCGGGAGCTGGGTCCCCTGGCAGGTTCTCGCTCACATTCCCGCCATCCAGAACGCGCTGCCGGCGCGGTTCATCGCCGTGACGACCCTGTGCGCCGCTGTGATGCTGGCGATCGTCGTGGACCGAGTGCACGGTGCGGTCGACGATCGAGCCCGGCCCTCCGTCGCCGGTCGGTGGGCGGAGCGGGGTCCGTCGATGACCGGCGCCCTCGCCGCGCTGGCTGCCCTGGGCGTGGCTGCCGTGGGCACCGTGCCGTGGGCCACCGCCGTGGTCGGCAAGGTCCCGCTCACCGTTCAGCAGGCCAAGCTCCCGGCGTGGTTCGCCAACGTCGCCCCGCATCTCCCGCCCGGTCAGGTCGTCCTGGCGTACCCTCCGCCGTACGCCGGCGGCGTGCCGATGCTGTGGCAGGCCATGGACTCGATGCACTTCGCCCTGGCCGGAGGTGCCGGACCCGCGGCCCTCCCGGTTCGCGCCGGCAGGGAGCGAGCGGGTGTCGAGGTGCTCACGGCGGCGTCGTTGTCGTTGCCGGGGCCGCCACCGGGCACGGCGGCGACGATCGTCGCCGTGCGACAGGCCATCGCCGGCTGGGGCGTGACGACGGTCGTCGTCCCCGACCCTGCGGCCCTACCGAGCTACGAGCAGGGGAGGGCCACCGGGTGGGCGCTCGGCGTTTTCACCGCCGCGCTCGGTCGCCCGCCGGAGTTCCGCGACGACGCCTGGGTCTGGAGCGCGGCCCAGTCTCCGGCCCCAGCACTGCGACTGCCGACCGAGGGCTTCTCGGCGTGCACGACTGACCAGTTGTGGCGCAGCGGAAACCCCCAAGCGGTGCCGAGCTGCATCACGTCGGCCGCCGCTGCGGCAGCGGCCCGGGCTGGGGCGACCTAGTCGCGACGAGTTCGCTCGTCCGGCCTGAAGTCATGGCACCGAGCACGGCGATCAGCGACAACTCCGCTACCACGCCCACGACGGCGAGCAGCCCGGCCGGCACGGGAGGCTGCCAGGAGCCGTGGAGGAAGTCGATGGGCCCCGCGACGCCGACCATGAAGCGCCGGAGATTGGCGAGGAACATGAGGATCTCTCCCGATCCCAGGAGTCCGACCGCCACCAGGGCAGCGCGGTCGAGCCATGGGCGCCCGTACGGGTCCCGGTCGGCGATCATCGAGGCGGCGATCAGGGGGACGCCGGCCACGACGGGAAGGATGTACCGGCTCTGCCAGACCGGCCCGATGCTGCGATCCTCGGCGACCGTCAGCACGACCGGGAGCACCAAATAGGCGGTGATCAGAGCCGCCAGGACCTGCCGTTGCCGGCGTGACCGTTGCCGGCGTGACCGTTGCCGGCGTGAGCCGGCGGGCCACGCCACCACGACCGCCGCCACGACCAGCCCCGCGACAGCGAGCAGCCAGACCGTGAGCGTGAACGCCGGGACGGTGGTATGGACGTCGATCAGGCTGCTGCTCGGGAGCAGACCGACTGTTCCGATCAATCCCTTGAGCCACATCCAGGTGCTCCCGACCGCCTGGCCCCAGAGGTAGCCGGTGGACGTCGACGACGGGTAGATGTACCCGGCCAGTCGATTGGCACCGGCGCCGACGACCCACACAGACGCCACGGCAAGGAAGACGCCGGTAACCAAACCCCACCACCGCACATCGCGGCGGCGAGCGAGGTCCCGAAGGGTCGGCTGGTCGGCGACCGCGAGAACGGCGAGCGCGATCAGCACCAGCCACAGCGGCGAGAGGCCTCGCATGCACACCAGCACCACCGACGAGATGCCGGCCTGCCAGATCAGCAGACGACGGTCCTCCCTGGCGCCGCCGGTCAGGGCCAGGCCCGAGGCCCACAGGCAGATCGCCGACGTGATCTCCAGACCCGACGGGTTGACCGCGCCGGCGAAATAGAGGACGAGCGGCGTGGTCACGACGAATACGGCGAGGCCTCTCGGGCGCGGCCGCCGGCGGGCGAGGGAGGTCACGAACGCAGTAGCGAGAAACGCCGCGCTCAAGGCGCCGCTCAAGAGGCGCATGAGGTAGATCCCGGTGGTTCCCGGCGCGGCAAGGGTGGGCAACCCGACCAACAGGTAGTACAAGGGAGGATAGGTCCCGACGTGCGTTACCAGAGTCACCTGTTTGGGTGGCCCCCGCAATGGTGCGGCGCAACTGGCGGGCTGGCGCGGGTTGACCGCATAGCAGACCTGGGTAACGCCGGCGTTGCTGAGAATGCCGGGAACCTCGACGGCGCGAAACGGCAGGACGTACCATCCTCGACGGGTGCTCACGTCACGACCGAGCAACTGTCCACGCACCACGGCCTCGGCCTTGATCACGTGGGCCGCCTCGTCGGGGTAGGCGAAGAGCGGGCTGGCCAGTGACCAGGAGCCGATCACCGCGCAGAGAAGGCCGAACAGGAGGCACCACCTCGTCCACCTCCTGGCCGGTGATCGGGTACGAGCCGGGACGCCAGCTGTCGGAACGCTACGGCGATCGGCGGTGACCATGACCGGTCCGGTGCTCCAGGCTCACTGACGTGATCGTCTCCACCGCAGCATCGGTGCCAGGGAGGTGGCGACCGCCACGGCGGCGACCAGAGACAGCGGCCCGAGCTCGAAGCCGAACCGCGGGTTCTCGCCCAGATCGATCAGCGATGTCGTGAGGAACCCGTAGACCAGGGTCAGCCACAGGAACGCGAGCGTCCCGGACAGCGCCGGGTCGTCGCGCCTCCGCCACACCACGAGGGGTATGCCGACAACGGCCAAGGCGAAGGCGACGAGGGTCAGGTAGGAAAGCTGGGCCGCCGAGGGACCGGTCCCCTGGACCCAGTGCAGAACGGCGTACCAGGGTGGGCTCGTCGGTTGCCACAGCACGGCGCGGTCGAAGACCCGACTGTACGGAGCGATGTGCGTCTCGTTGTTGTTGACGAACGGGCTCGTGTCGGCGGGCACGAACCACGCGCTCCCTGCTTCGGCGACGTGACCGAGGTAGGCCCCCGGCTCGGCTCTGATGTAGGACAGGTCATCGTGCAGGTACTGCTTCGACACCGATACGTAGACGAGGTTGTTGTAATTGACCTGCCCCGTCCCCTTGGTCTGCTCGTCGAGGGCTGGGACTCCGGTCCGGTGCGGCTGCGCGAACCTGGGCACGTAGGTGGCCACGGGGCTGAAGGCGTGCACCTTCGCGATCGGCGTGAGCTGCCCCCGCCGGACCATGTCGCCGACCTGGCCCGGGTCAGCCACATCGAGCGTGACGCTGCGAAGGTTCATGCCCAGCCAGCTGCTCGTCGTGTACGTCCCGAACATGACGCCGTTCTTGACGTACCACCCGACCACCACCAGCAGGGGCACCGCCGCCACGGCGACCCCGGCCCGCCATCGCCGCCGGAACGTCCACAACACGATGGCCAGCACCCCTGCCAGCCACACCCACTGCCAGGTGCTGTTGAGCAGGACCAGCCCGGCGCCAGACGCGAACAAGCCCAGCCCCCAGCCCCAGGAGCTCGTGCGCAGGTACCGGACGCAGCACAAGGCGGAGAGGGTGACCAGCGTCGCCGTCGGATAGGCGTAGAAGAGATAGTTCTCGTAGAGGACGAACCGCGGATCGGCCACCACGACGATGGCAATGGTCATGGCCGCCCAGCGGGGGACGCGGAGATCGACCAGAAGGAGGTACGTGGCCAGCACCAGGGCCAGGCCCATCACCAGGTAGCAGGCGATGGCCAGCGGTCGCTGCATCCCGTAGGGCAGCTTGGCCAGCGTCCCGACGAAGAGGTTGTAGAGCGGCGGCTGGCTGTGCAGATGCCAGACGCTCTGGAGAAGGTGGTCCCTCAGAACGCGGACGTCCAGGAGCTGCCACTGCGACCCGCCGTAGCCCCCCTGAAGGCCGGAGATGTCGAAGCGAACGCCGGCCAGGAAGAAGGCGACGCGGGACAGCGCAAAGAGGCCTGCCAGCACGGCGAGAGATCGCCAGGACGCCCGCACGAGGGACGGCGGCGCGGCGTCGGCGGTCGCATCCCGGTGCGCGGTCCCGATGGGAGGAATCTGCTCGGCCACCGGCGGGGCCTGTCCGGTCATGTCCGCCCCCGGGCGCGACTCAAGGGCGCCGGCGGCACCCGCCCGGCGACTCGATCTGCAGGTAGGCCAGCCTTCGCACCTCCTGCCGGGCCCGGCCGACGCTCTGCAGCACCAGACCGCACGTCAGGCAGATGAAGGCGACTGTCTGGATGGCTGCCGCCAGGATGGCCGTCGGGAAGCGGGGCACCAGACCCGAGTGGGCGTACTCGGTGATGACGGGTATCCCGAATCCCAGTGCGATGGCGGTCAGCAGCAGGAACAGGATCCCGAAGAACTGGAGGGGGCGCAGCTCCTTGAACTGTTGGAGGGAGACACCAAGGATCCGGAGGCCGTCCCGATAGGTTCGCAGCTTGCTGTTGGAGTTCTCGTTGCGGCTGCGGTAGGGGGTCGGGACCTCGGCGCACAATGCCGAGACGGTGGCAGCGTGCGCGCTGAGCTCGGTCTCGATCTCGAAGCCCGAGGACGTGCCGGGAAAGGACTTCACGAAGCGACGCGACATGACCCGGTAACCCGAGAAGGCGTCCGTGAAGTCCGAGCCGTAGAGCAGGCGGAACACCCGGGCGAAGACGGCGTTGCCGGTGGAGTGACCCCTCCTGTACGCCCGGTCGTCGTCCGCCACGCGCTCGCGACGTCCGACGACCATGTCGAGCTGATCGTCGACCAGCATGTCCACCATGCGCCGGGCGGTCGGGGCATCGTAGGTGCCGTCTCCGTCCACCATCACGTAGATGTCTGCGTCGACGTCTGCGAACATCCGTCGCACCACGTTGCCTTTACCGAGCCGCGGCTCCCTGCGCACGATGGCGCCGGCCGTGGTGGCGCGATCGCGTGTCGCGTCGGTCGACCGATTGTCGTACACGAAGACGTCCGCCTCGGGTAGCGCGTGGCGGAAGTCGTGGACGACCGAAGCTATGGCGTGCTCCTCGTTGTGGCACGGTATGACCACGGCGACCGCCGATCGCCCGTCCGGTGCTCGCGCCGGACTCCACAGGGCCTCGGTCTGCGCGTCGCGCCCCCCGAGGGTGGTCACCGACGCCTACCGTGCCGCGGTGCCCCGGGCGCCGCAACGGGCTCGCTCACGGGGCCAAGACTACTGAGTCGGGGTACCCGGCGGAGGAACGGACCGAGCTCCGCCGGGATGCCCGCGTCGTCGGCCTCGGAGGCCGACGAGGGCTGCTCCGGCGACGGTGACCAGCGCCACGAGGCTGACGATCCAGCCGATGCGCCAACTGTTGGGATGGTACGAGAGCTCGACGCGGTGGTTCCCGGGTGGGAGGGGCACTCCCCGGAGCAGGTAGTCGACGCGATCGAGGCGCGTCGGCCGGCCGTCGACGGTTGCCTGCCAGCCGGGGTAGGAGGTGTCCGAGAGCACGAGCTCGGAGGTCCGATCGGCGTGTGCGGCGATGCCGACCTGGCTGCTCCCGTACCGCGTGATAGCGGCGGTTCCCGGTGGGGCGCCTCCGGGGTCGCCCTGTGCGAGCTGTGGCAGCGGCTGCTCGGTGACCACGACGCGCCGGGGGTCGAACGCCGACGACGAGATGGCGTCGAGCGCCTGGTTCTCGCCTCTGACGACCTGTTGGCCGGCCGCCAGCCACGTCCGGGGTAGGGCCCCGTCGTTGGCGTAGATCGTCGCGTCGGACCCGTCGTAGACCTGACGCAGCCCGGGCAGGCCCGGCGGCGGCTCTCCCTGCTGCTGGAGGAGGTCGCGCACGCCGAACAGCGACAGTATGCGCAGAGACTGCGGGCTCAGGTCGACCTTGGTGGTGTCCAACGGCAGGAGAGGAGTCGGCCCGTGCATGTCCCGCACCCACAGGCGGCCGAAGCGCGCTTCGACCGGGAAGTCGTACCCGCGCAGGTCGTCGATCGTCCCATAGCGCAGGTTCACGTCGGTGGGGAAGGAGATGACCCCCACATTCGGGGCGAGCCCGACGTAGCGCGCCGGCTGCTGGGCCTGCAGGTAGCGGATCGCCGGTGTCACCGGTTGGTTGGCGTGGGCCACGGTGACAGCAGGGTTCTGACCGACGCCGGCCCGGAACAGATCGCCTACCACGAGGAGCACCACCAGGCCGGCGAAGACACCGGCGGCCAGTCCACGCCACATGCGGGCGACCAGCAGGGCCACAGCGGCCGAGGCCAGGGTGATCCACACGATCAGGGATGCCAGGTGGATGATCGGCGCCGCGTCGGCCGACAGGGAGCCGGGCGGCTGGGCGAAGCCCCACGCCACGTGGAGGGCGCGGCTGAAGAACCGCAACGAGGTGCCGCCGGTCGCCGCCACGATGAGCACGGGCAGGACGAGCAGGGTGCCGGCGACGGCGAGGGCCGCGACGAGTCGACGACCGTGCGGTCGCCGGCGGATCAGGTCGTCCAGCCCCCAGCCGGCCAACAGCGCCACGCACAACAGGAACAGGATCGTGAGCCGCGTGTTGTAGGTGGAGGTGAAGCCGGGGAGCCGTTGGGCGATCCCGAAGAACGGTTGCAGGCCCAGCACGACGAAGATCGCCACGGCGCCGAACACGGCGACGGCGACCCGCTCCACCCGCGGCCGGAGGATGAGGGCGATCGGGGCCAGCATGATCGGGAGGGCACCGGCGTAGAAGGCGCGCTCCACCTCGAACCCGTTCCCGAGCGTGGTCTGCGTCGGCCGGCCCCAGTAGTCGGGAAGCTGTACGGCCAGGAAGTATTTCGGCTGCACCAGGACGGCGCCGCGAGGGCGCGACGCCAGGTCCGACGAGTGGTTCAGGAGCTCCAGGAAGGGTACGAGCACGACGGCCGCCAGCGCGGTACCGGCGACGAGGGCGAGGACGAAGGCGGTGACCGGCCGACTGGTGGACCGGCCCAGCGCCACGACGCGGGAGGTCCCTTCGCGTCCCGCAGCCGCCACCATCGCCACGCCGCCCTGTGGACCCTGGAGCACGCGCAGCACGAAGAACGCGACCGTGGCGAACAGGGCGTGGAAGCTGCTCTCGGGGTGACCGCCGAGGAACTGGAGGGCGACGATCGCCGCCAGGGCGGCGGCCGACAGCCCGTCCGGTCGCCGGACGAGCCGCTCGGTCGCCAGCAGCAGCCACGGGATGAACGGGAACACGTTGGCCAGGGGCCAGGGGAGCCAGACGACGAGGAAGAGCCCGAAGCCGTACACGGCGCCGGTCAGGAAGGCCCCGGCGAAGCCCATCCTGAGCGCCCGGCCAAGCAGGTAGGCGCCCATCGCCGCCACGAGGACCTTGAGGATGTCGATCACCGTCAACGAGCGCCAGAACGGCAGGACGTAGGCCGGGAGGCTGAAGGGGGAGTAGACGGCCGACTGCATGTTGGCCAGGTACGGGCGACCCCCCATGATCTGCGGGTCCCAGAGCGGCACGTCCGGGAAATGGTTCCCCGTGTGCTGGAGGAAGGGCTCGAAGACGGTGGTCGGGTCGACGAGCTCGGGGTTGGACGCCGAGAGCGTGCATTGACAGCTACGGCTGAACTTGGTGGGCACCCCGGCGGGCTTCGACGTGTTCCACGGTGCCGTGGACCACAGGTAGTCCGCACCCGTGGTGGTGTGACCCGGAAGGAGCCCCGGAGAGAAGAAGGCGACCGACAGCACCCCGTAGAGAAGGAGAGCGGCGAGCGCCGGGCGGGCTCGTAGCCAGTTGAGGGGGCCCGCTCGGACACTCCGGCGCATGGCTGAGTCAGCCTACCGGCGCATGGCTGTGGGCTAGAGTCACGGGCCGGTGGAAGAGGCGGCGTACGCCGAGCACTTCGAGCAGGAGGATCGCCACTGGTGGTTCCGGGGAAAGCGGGGCGTGATCTGGGCCCTGGTCCGCCAGGCTGACCTACCGGACAAGCCACGTGTGCTCGACGCCGGTTGTGGCACCGGTCGGAACCTGTTGGAGTTCGGCTCGCTCGGTGGCGCTTCCGGAGTGGACCCCTCCCCGGACGCGGTCGCCTTCTGCCATCGGCGCGGGCTCGACGGCGTCCGCCTCGGCGGACTGGAGGCGCTGCCGTTCGAGGCCGGCGAGTTCGATCTCCTCCTGGCGAGCGACGTGCTCGAGCACGTGGAGGACGATCGTGGCGCGCTGCGGGAGCTGAGCCGGGTCGCAACGCCTCGGGCCTCTCTCGTCATCACCGCTCCCGCCTACGAGTGGATGTGGAGCGAGCACGACGACGAGCTGCACCACCTCCGGCGCTACACCATGCGACGCCTGCGAGACCGCGTCGTCACCGCCGGCTGGCGACCCGTCTACTTCACGTACTTCAACACCGTCCTGCTGCCCGTCGTGGCCGCCGCCCGCCTCGCCTCGCGGCTGCTACCCCGCAGTGGCCGGACCGACATCGGCCGCACCCCGGCTGCGCTCAACTCCACCCTCGAGCTCCCGCTGCGGCTCGAGGCGGCCGTGATCGGCCGCGGGTGGCGCCTGCCAGCCGGCGTCTCGGTCGCCATGCTATGTCAGCGTGACGGAACCGGGCTCACCTAAACTGCCGCCGATGTCGCCCAGGTCGCTGTCGATCATCATCCCCGTCCTGAACGAGGAGGACGGGATCGTGGCCATCCTCACGGCCGCCCTCGCCTTCCTGGAGGAGCGGGGCGGCGAGGGCGAGGTCATCGTGGTCGACAACGCCAGCACGGATGGGACGTGCGACCGCCTCCTTCCCTTCCTGGACGGGACGCGTGTGCGCCTCCTTCGCAACGACGTCAACCGCGGCAAGGGGTTCTCGGTCCGCCGAGGGATGTTGGAGGCGAAGGGCGATCTTCGGCTCATGTGCGATGCCGACTGCGTTCCCTCGCTCGCATCGCTCCCGCGTCTGATCGCCGCCGCCGAGGATGCCGACGTCGTCGCCGGGTCTCGCATCGCCCCGGGCGCCCACGTCGGCCATCAGCAGCCTCTGCGCCGGCGCTTCGTCGGATTGGGCTTCCTCATCCTGACCCGGCTGATCGTGGGTCGGCTGACCCGCGACGTGTACTGCGGCTTCAAGCTCTGGCGGGCTGAAGCGGCTCGGGCCGTCTTCGAACGCGTCGTCGTCAGCGGCTGGGTCTTCGACGCCGAGGTGCTGGCGATGGCGGAGGGCCTGGGCTACCGCGTGAGCGAGGTCGGCATCGACTGGATCAACCGGCCGAACTCGCGACTGTCCATCCGTCAGGTGCTCGTTCCGTCGGTCCGCGAGCTGTCCGCCGCCCGCCAGAACGTCCGTCGCGGCGCCGCTCCGAGCCCGGCCGACACCGAGACGCTCTCGGCCTCGCGCGAGCTCAGATGAGGACCGTCATCCTTTGCGGTGGAAAGGGGACACGGGCCTATCCACATACCCTCGATCTTCCCAAGCCGCTGCTCGAGGTGGGTAACGTCCCGATCCTTCTCCACCTCATGAACATCTACGCCCGACAGGGATTCGAGGACTTCGTGCTCGCCGCCGGGTTCCGCCGCGATCTCATCGAGGACTTCGCCGCCGACCTTCCCCGCCAGTGGAATGTGGAGGTGGTGAACACGGGAGAGGACGCCGGTACAGGCGAGCGGATCAGGCGCTGTCGGGGGCGACTGGGTGGGACGTTCTTCGCCACCTATGGCGATGGCCTGGGGGCGATCGACCTGGCGGGCGTCCTCGACTACCACTCGTCGCACCAGGGCGCGGCGACCGTCACGACGGTACCGCTGCCATCTCCCTACGGCACGCTCGAGTGGGACGACCGCGGGCGGGTGAAGCGGTTCATCGAGAAGCCTCGGCTCGACGACCACTGGATCAACGCCGGCTTCTTCGTGATGGACGAGCGGGCGTTCGACCACTGGCGAGGTGAGGACCTGGAGAGGGAGGTCCTGCCGGTCCTGGCGGACGCCGGCGAGCTCTACGCCTACCGTCACTCCGGGTTCTGGCGTTCGATGGACACCTACAAGGACGCGCTCGAGCTGAGTGCCCTGTGCCGGGAAGGAGGTGCCCCGTGGACGATCTCGCCGGCGTCAGGGTCCTCGTCACAGGTGCAACAGGGTTCATCGGCTCACATCTAGCCCGTCGCCTGGTAGCCGATGGTGCCGACGTCCACGTCCTGACGAGCACCGTCTCCTCGGTCTATCCCGTTCGCCTGCTGGAGATCCGGGATCGGGTCGTCCTCCACGGCGGCAACCTCACGGACCCGAGTGCCATGGCGTCGGTCGTCGAGCGGGCGAAGCCGTCGATCGTCTTCCATCTCGGGGCGTACACGCACGTGGGGAAGTCGTGGAACCGGCTCGACGAGTGCATCCAGACCAACGTCCATGGGACCGTCAATCTCCTGCAGGCGCTGGCTCGAGACGAGTGTCGGCGCTTCGTCTACACGAGCACGAGTGAGGTCTATGGTGACGTAGCGGTCCCCTTTCGTGAGGATTCCTCCGTCAATCCTCTCTCCCCCTACTCGGTGAGCAAGTACGCCGGTGAACGGTTCTGCCTCATGCTGCAACGGGGACGGGGCTGGCCCATCGTCGTCGTGCGGCCCTTCAACGCTTACGGTCCCGCCCAGAGCCCCGACCGGGTGATCCCCGAGATCATCGTGAAGGCACTCCGCAAGGAGCGGCTGGCTATGACGCAGGGTCGTCAGACCCGCGAGTTCAACTTCGTCGGCGATCTCGTCGAGGGGTTCCTGCGGGCGGCCACGGCACCCGGAGTCGAGGGCAAGGTGTTCAACATCGGGGGTGGCGAGGAAGTCGCCATGCGCGACCTTGCTCCGATCATCCTCGACCTCATGGGCAATCCCATCGTCGCTGAGATCGGCGCCCTGCCGGATCGTCCGACCGAGATCTGGCATATGCGCAGCGACAGCACCAAGGCCCGCGAGGAGCTCGGCTACCGCCCGCGGTGGTCGCTGGTGGAGGGACTCGAAGAGACGATCGCGTGGTACCGCGGTGAGCTGAACCGACAGCCCTCGCCCTTCGCCGTCTGAGGCTGGACGCTCAGCGGCGGGCGCTCTCGATCGCCTGGCGGGGTAGCACAGGGGCGTCACGGCCGGTTCCCGAACCACCCTGGCTGGTGCCGTCCGTCGTCTTCTCCTCGTGGTAGTCGGCCTCCACGTTGACGTTCCAGATGTCGTGGTCGGCCCCGAGGATGTTCTCGACAGTGAGCATGGCCGTGTACATGGAGTGGTCCTGGTTGTTGTAGCGGTGCATGCCGTTGCGTCCCACGGGATGGACGTTGACGGCGTGCTCGTCCAGCCATCCCCGCAGCACTTCGACGTTGGCCCGGTAGTGCTCGTCGTAGATCGGGTAGGCCTTGGGCATCCGCACCACGTAGCCCGCCTCGACGTCGCTGGCCTTCATGAGGCCGAGTCGCTCCAGCTCCTGCCTGCCCCGTTCGATCAGCTCGTTGTCACTCGCCGTCCACGACTCGTCGCCCTCGAACACGGTGTACTCGAGGCCCAGCACGTTGCGGCTGTCCTTGACGAGGTACGGCGACCAGGACCCGAAGTTCTGGATGCGCATCGTGCGCACGTCAGGAGCGTGGATGTAGATCCAGTTGTCGTCCCAGGCCACCCGGTCGGCGGGCACGACCAGGGCGACGGTGAGAAAGTCCCGGTACCCGAGGCTCGCCGCCGCCCGGCGGACCTCGTCCGGCGCAGGAGGGTCCATGGCCTCGACCAGAGCCCCGAACGGCATGGACGAGATGAGCTCGGTGACGGGGTAGGTGGTCGTCCCACCGCCGGTCGTGGTCGCTTCCACCTCGACGGCGCGATCACCATCCCGTCGGATGCGCGTCACCTTGGTCTCGAAGATGATCTTCGACCCCTGCGACTCGACCTTCTCGCGACACACCTCCCACATCATTCCCGGCCCGTACTTCGGGTACTGGAACTCCTCGATGAGCGACGTGATGTCCTTCTGGTTGCGCTTCGGGGTGAGGGAGTTCACGATCGCCTTGCCCAGCGACAGGCTCTTGACGCGCTGTGCGGCCCAATCCGCCGGCATCTGGCTCACGGGGATGCCCCACACCTTCTCGGTGTAGGTCTTGAAGAACGTCCGGTACAGGCGCCACCCGAAGCGGGCCACGAGCCAACCCTCGTAGTTGTTCTGGTCCTTGGGCGGGTTCACCCGAGCCCAGACGTAGGACCCGACACAGCGGGTCGCCTCGATGGGGCCGAGGTTGCGCAGGGCGTTGCCGCCTCGGATCGGGTAGTCGAAGTACTTGCCGTCGTAGAAGATGCGGCTCTTGCGGGGACGGAGGAGGAAGTCTCCTTCGGGCAGGATCTCGTGCCACAACCGTTCGACGGCCGGCACCTTGGTGAAGAAGCGGTGCCCGCCCATGTCGAACCGCCAGCCGTCGCGCTCGGTGGTCCGGCTGATGCCGCCCACCACGGAGTCGGCCTCCAGCACGGTGGAGGCGCGCCCCGACTTCGCCAGTTGGTAGGCGGCGGTGAGCCCCGCCGGGCCGGCGCCGATGATGACCGCGTCCATGTCCTCCTGTCCTGGCTCGAGCGGGCCGCGTGCCCACCCCGGGCAGCACTGGGACGGCCGTCCCACGATAGCTTTCCTGTCCTCCCTGGCCAGCGACCTGTCCGGGCTGTCGGTGGGCGTCACGGGACGTAGGCGTTGAGGAAGGCGACCGTGGCGTAACCGGCCATGCCTGCCGCGCTCAGGGCGAGCACGCCCCGCTCCACCCGTCCGCTGGCGGTCAGCGTGGCGCCCGTCAGGACGAGCGGGAAGGCACTCAGGGCGTAGCGCTCGAGCGAGTCGAGGTTGCGTGATGAGAGGGCGAGGAGCAGGGTGACGGCGGCGAAGGCGGTGTAGGAGGCGGGCCAGCGGAACGCGCAGACGACCAGGAGGAGCACCAGGCCGATGGCCCACGGGTCGTGCAGCCCGCTGCCGATGTGGCCGTGGACGAAGAGGCGGGCCTCGTGGCCGAGCGAGGTGATCGGGTCGACGAAGCCTCCGCGCTGTCCGGACGCCTGCTGGGCGCGCACCGGGACGAGGGGATCGCCGAGTGCCAGCCACGACCAGCCGAGGTAGATGGCTGTGCCCACCGCCGGCGCCACCACCGCCCCCACGCGAGAGACCGCCTCTCGTCGGGAGATCCCGGGCCAGGTCCGCGCCACCTCGATCGCCGCCGGCACGACGAGCAGCACGCCGAGCGGCCTGGTCAGGCCGGCCAGCAGGCCGGCGGCGGCCGCCCACTCCCACCGGCGCGTGCGGAGGGCCAGGAAGGCGCCCACCGCCAGGGCGATGGCGCTGGCTTCGGCGTAGCCCATCACCAGCACGAAGGCCGGCGGCACCACGGCGATCAGCCACGCCGCCCTGCGGGCCAGGGCCCCGTCACCCGTCTCGACCAGCACCAGGCGGTGCAGCAGGGCCCCGAGGGCCAGGGCGGAGGCGTTGGCGATGATCAGCAGGGTGGTCCCCGTACCGCCGGCGATGCCCAGGGCGAGGTACCGCGCCACCAGCGGGTAGAGCGGCCAGAACCGGGCGCCGCCGAGGTGGATCAGCTGGGCGTAGCCGTGCGAGGCGATGAACCGGTAGAAGCCGGCGTCCCAGCCCAGCAGCCCCTGGCCGACCCGGAACGACACGTCCGGCGCCGTCGGGTGGAGGTGGTTCACGAGGAAGTGCGCCAGGGCCAGGGCCGCGAGCACGACGAGGCGGGCGGTGATCCATCCCGGCAGGGCCGCCATCACGTCGGCCCGGATCCCGCCCGAGCCGTCGGAGGGGCCGGCCCACGCCGATCGCAGCCGGGCCGACACGCCGCCTCGGGCGGGGGCGGACGGGGTGTTCAGCGTCGCCGGCCCGGCTCGTCGGGCCTGGTGTCGGTGCAGCATGGTGGTGGGACTACGGCGTCGCCGGGAAGCGGAGGAGGGCCTGCTGCTCATAGACGCCCGTGAGGTCGTCGTGGCCGTTGATATTGGGCCGGACCACCTGGGTCGCCCCCGGGCGCATGCTCGACAGCTGGTTGGTCACGTTCTCGCACTGGTAGCCGAGGGTGCGATAGCCGCTGAGCCAGACCAGCCAGATGTTGTGTCCCGGTCCTGCCTTGGCGACGAGCGTCTGGGCGTAGGCCGCCGGCTGCCCCGCTGCGTTCCTGGCCGCGTAGTCGTACCAGTCCACCCGCTGGGGTGGCAGATCGGCCGGGAAGGTGAGCTGGACCAGGTCGGACGGCAGCAGACGGCTGACCGACGGTCCCAGCTGGTCGGGGCAGTAGCCGACGACGTCTCCCGGCTTGGCTGACGCCCTGATGGCCGCGGCGACCTGTCCCGCCTGGGTGCGATCCGTCGTCACGTTGCTCGCCGCAGCGGCGAGGCCGAGCGCGACAGCGACGGCGAGTACTCCGGACCACACCCGACGGTCGGCGAGCGTGGCCATACCGAGGACAACGAGCAGCAGGAAGATCGGCAGGACGATCGCTGCGTACCGACCCTGGAACGCGCTCCTCGTGACGTAGCCCACGGTGATGGCGAGGGCGAGCGTCCCCGCCGTGACGATGGCGAGATTCCGGCTGCGCGGTCGGGTGCGCAGGTCGAGCTCGATCCGGTGACCGTCGAGCGCCATGCCGAACAGCGCCAGGAAGGTCAGGGCGAAGAACGTGAGGCCCAGGCCCCGTCCGACGCTGGACTTGCCGCCGGCGAACTCGCTGATGGCGTTCACCATGGCGCTGAAGCTGGCCGGCTCGGCCCACGGCGTCCCCGTGTGGCGCAGCTGCGTCAGCAGGATCGGCACCCAGGGCAGGAAGAGGACGCACCCTCCAGCGATGGCGCCCAGCCCCCAGAGAGGTGCGGTGCGGTCGTTGGGTCTGACCCGGACGCGCCAGGCCAGGAGGGCGGCGACGACCACCAGCAGATAGATCGACCAGTACTGGGTGTACAACAGCAGTGCTGTGATTACGGTCACTGCGGCAAGGTCGAGCGGACGCGGCCGGGCGCGCTCGAGCACCCGGGCCAGGGCGAGGAAGCCGCACACGACCAGAAAGATGACCAGCGAGTACATTCGGGCCTCGGTGGCATAGCGCACGGCGAACGGAGAGCTGGCCAGGAGCAGTAGCGCCACCCACGCCCCAGCCCGTCCACCGACGCGCCGCCCGGCGAACCACATGAACGGGAAGGTCGCCACGGCGATGACGCCCCCCAGGCTGCGGACGGCGAGATCGCTGGTGCCGAACAGCCGGATCCACCCGTGGAGCAGCACGTAGTACAGCGGGGGAGCGCCGTCGTGGCGCAGGGCGTCAGGGATGCGGGAAAGAGGGAGCCCGGCGATGCTGACCGTGTTGGCCT
>JBPYEI010000012.1:0-4602 GCA_051985455.1 Acidimicrobiales bacterium | reverse complement strand
TCCGATGCCGAGGGGCTCGCCCTGCTGGCGGCCTTCGGCTTCCCGTTCAGACGCGAGGGGCAGTAACGAACATCATGGCCAAGAAGGCACTCATCGAGAAGCAGCAGCGCAAGCCCAAGTTCAAGGTCAGGGCCTACACCCGGTGCCGCAAGTGCGGTCGACCCAAGGCCGTGCTCCGAAAGTTCGGGCTGTGCCGCATCTGTCTTCGGGAGATGGTGCACAACGGCGAGGTTCCCGGCGTGACCAAGGCGAGCTGGTGAGAGGAGGGCAGCGGCCGTGACCATGGTGGACCCCATCGCCGACATGCTGACGCGCATCCGCAACGCCAACGTCGCCATGCACGACACGGTGCAGATGCCGGGCTCGAAGCTGAAGGAGTCGCTCGCCGCCATCCTCCAGCGGGAGGGCTACATCGCCGGATTCGAGGCGGGCGACAATCCCGACCGACCGGGGCGCCTCCTCGAGATCACGATGAAGTACACGCCCGAGCGCGACCGGACCATCTCCGGGCTCCGCCGGGTGTCGAAGCCCGGCCTGCGCGTCTACACGCGGGCCGACAAGCTGCCGCGGGTCCTCGGTGGTCTCGGCGTCGCCGTGCTGTCGACCAGCCAGGGGCTGATGACCGACCGCGAGGCGCGCCAGCGCCGGGTCGGCGGCGAGGTGCTCTGCTATGTGTGGTGATGTGATGGCGACGGCGAGGGCGAGGGGGGGCTGATGTCGAGAGTCGGACGCGCCCCCATTTCCGTCCCCGATGGAGTCGAGGTGACGGTGCGCGGCCGCGAGGTGAGGGTCACCGGACCCCAGGGTGAGCTGGCGCGCACCCTCCCGGGTGACATCACCCTCCGTCAGGAGAACTCCACACTGCTCGTGGAGCGCCCGGACGACGAGCGCCACAACCGAGCCCTCCACGGCCTCACCCGCTCGCTGGTCAACAACATGGTCGCCGGCGTGACCACCGGCTTCACCAAGGAGCTCGAGATCGTCGGCGTCGGCTACCGGGCCAATGCGAGAGGACCGAACGAGCTGGAGCTGGCCCTGGGCTTCAGCCATCCCGTGCGGGTGGACGCGCCCGAGGGGATCTCCTTTGAGGTTCCTGCTCCCACCCGGATCACGGTGCGGGGGATCGACAAGGAGCTCGTCGGCCAGGTGGCGGCCACCATCCGTATGATCCGCAAGCCCGAGCCCTACAAGGGCAAGGGTGTGCGCTATCGCGGTGAGCGTGTCGTCCGCAAGGCCGGAAAGGCGGCCAAGTGATGGACGGCACCGGCTACCGCGGCGATCTGCGACAGCGCCGGCACCGCCGGGTCCGCAGGAAGGTGAGCGGCACCCCCGAGCGGCCCCGTCTCGCCGTGTTCCGTTCGAACCGGCACACCTCCGCCCAGATCATCGACGATCTTCACGGCCGGACCCTGGCCGCCGCCTCGACCCTCGAGCCCGAGCTGCGGAGCCAGCCCACCACCAACATCACCGCCGCCACGGCGGTCGGCCAGCTGCTCGGGAGCAGGGCCAAGGCAGCCGGCGTGACCCGCGTGGTCTTCGACCGCGGCGGCTTTCTGTACCACGGAAGGGTGGCGGCCGTCGCCGAGGCCGCTCGACAGACCGGATTGGAGCTGTAGCGCGATGCCCGAGTCCCAGTACGAGGAGCGGACCATCAAGGTGAACCGCGTCGCCAAAGTGGTGAAGGGCGGCCGGCGGTTCTCGTTCACCGCGCTTATGGTCATCGGCGACGCCAACGGCAAGGTCGGCCTGGGCTACGGCAAGGCCAAAGAAGCCGGCCTGGCCGTGCAGAAAGGCATCGACGAAGCGCGGAAGAACCTCTTCGACGTGCCCCTGGCCGGGTCCACCATCACCCATCCCGTGCTCGGCCAGAGCGGAGCGGGACGGGTGCTCCTGAAGCCGGCGGCGCCCGGCACCGGGGTGATCGCCGGCGGAGCGGCCCGGGCCATCCTCGAGATGGCCGGCATCCACGACATCCTGGCCAAGTCGCTGGGCTCGTCGAACGGGATCAACGTGGCCCACGCCACCATCGCCGGCCTGAAGTCGCTGAAGCGGCCCGACGAGGTCGCCCGGCTGCGGGGGCTGTCGCCCGAAGAGGTCAGTCCCTCGGGTGTGCTCAAGGCCTATCAGGAGCGCCAGCGCGGCACCCACGAGCCCACCGAGGTGGCATAGCCGTGGCACGGCGCGGACGCCAGCACACAGAGCCCACCCACCTGGTCGTCACCCAGGTGCGGTCGGCCATCGGGAGCAAGCCCAAGCACCGCGGCACCCTGCGGGCGCTGGGGCTGCGTCGTATCGGCCACCACTCCGTGCTGCCCGATCGGCCCGAGATCCGGGGGATGATCGCCCGGGTACCTCACCTGGTGTCGGTCGCCCCCGCCACCACGGAGGACGCGGACACGGCGCACGAAGGAGCCCGGCGATGAAGCTGCACGACCTCAAGCCGGCGCCCGGCGCCACCCGCCCCCGACGGCGGGTCGGCCGGGGCATCGGCGGCAGGCGCGGCAAGACGGCCGGCCGGGGCATGAAGGGCTCGAAGGCCCGGGACACGATGAAGGTGGGCTTCGAGGGAGGTCAGCTGCCGCTGACCCAGAGGGTCCCCAAGCTCAAGGGGTTCAAGAACCCGTTCCGGGTCGAGTACAACGTGGTCAACCTCGACGCGCTGGACTCCGCCGAGGGCGACGAGGTCACGCCCGAGACGCTCCGCGCCGCCGGGTTGGTCCACAAGCGAGGCCTGGTGAAGATCCTGGGCCGGGGCGAGGTCCATCGGGCCCTGCGGGTGCAGGCGCACGCCTTCTCGGCGTCGGCCGAGGCGGCCATCACGGCGGCAGGGGGTACGGTGAGGGTCATTCCACCGCCGTTCGGTGGCGGTCGCCCGCCGGCGAAGGGCAACGCCCTGACCAACCGCTGAGCAGTTCGCAGGACGAGGAGCCTCATGCTCTCCAGCCTCAAGAACATGTTCAAGGTCCCCGACCTGCGGAACAAGATCCTCTTCACCCTGCTCATCATCTCGCTGTACCAGTTCGGGGCGAACGTGCCGGTGCCGGGCATCGACTTCAACGCCGTGCGCCAGCTGGAGAGCCAGGCCAAGGCGGGCGGCATCCTCGGCTTCCTCAACCTGTTCTCGGGGGGTGCGCTCACCCGGTTCGCCGTCTTCGGGCTGGGGATCATGCCCTACATCACCAGCTCGATCATCATCCAGCTGCTGGTGACGGTGATCCCCAAGCTGGAGGAATGGCGCGAGCAGGGGGCGGTCGGCCAGCGCAAGCTGACCCAGGTCACCCGCTACCTCACCGTGGCCTTGGCCCTGATGCAGTCCACCGGGCTCGCCTTCGTGTTCCACGGTGGGGGCGGCGGCCTGCTGGGCAACGGGCAGAACATCGACCTCATCCCGAAGTTCACCGTCCCGAGGGTGCTGTTCATCGTGCTGACCCTCACCGCCGGCACGGCCTTCGTCATGTGGCTGGCCGAGCTGATCACCCAGCGGGGCATCGGCCAGGGCATGTCGATCCTGATCTTCGCCAACGTGGTGGCCAGCATCCCGGCCGGTGGTTCGGTGATCCTGGCCGAGGGGGGTCGGCTCAAGTTCGGCATCGTGCTGGCGCTCACCATCGTCCTGCTCGTGGCCATCGTCTTCGTGGAGCAGGGCCAACGACGCATCCCGGTGACCTTCGCCAAACGGGTCACGGGGCGGCGCATGTACGGGGGTCAGAGCACCTACATCCCCCTGAAGGTCAACCAGGCGGGGGTCATACCGATCATCTTCGCCAGCTCGGTGCTCTACTTCCCCGTGCTCCTGTCCAACGTCATCCCGTCGGGATCGCTGCGCAACTTCATCAACAACCACCTGGTGCAGCCGACGAGCTTCTACTACATCGGCCTGTACGGGGTGCTCATCATCCTGTTCACCTACTTCTACGTCACCATCACGTTCGATCCGCACCAGCAAGCGGACGTCATCCGAAAACAGGGCGGCTACATCCCTGGCATCCGACCCGGCTACCCCACCGAGCGGTATCTCGCCGGCATCCTCAATCGCATCACGCTGCCTGGCTCGCTGTTCCTGGCCTTCGTGGCCCTGCTCCCGTCGATCGCCCTGGCCGTCTGGGGCATCACCCGGTATCCGTTTGCCGGGACGACCCTGCTCATCGCCGTCGGGGTGGCCCTGGAGACGATGAAACAGATCGACAGCCAGCTCATGATGCGGAACTACGAGGGCTTCCTCAGATAGTGGCCTCATTACGTGCCCAGGAGCACCGGTGGTACCAGGCGCCCGGCTGATCATCCTCGGCAAGCAGGGCGCCGGAAAGGGGACGCAGTGCGTGCGGCTCTCCCGCCACTACGTCGTGCCGCACATCTCCACGGGCGACATGTTCCGGGCGGCGGTGAAGTCGCGCTCGGAGCTGGGTGAGAAGGCAAAGGAGTTCATGGATACCGGCGAGCTCGTTCCCGACGAGGTCGTCATGGGGCTGGTGGCCGAGCGGCTGGGGCTCGACGACACCAAGGCCCGGGGGTTCGTGCTCGACGGCTTCCCGAGGACGGTGCACCAGGCCAAGGGCCTGGCCGAGCTGCTGGCGCCGGACGAGATCGACCTGGTGGTGAACC
>JBPYEI010000011.1:0-5257 GCA_051985455.1 Acidimicrobiales bacterium | reverse complement strand
AGCTGTAGCGGCGGTCGGACTCGAACCGACGACCCCACGATTATGAGCCGTGTGCTCTAACCAACTGAGCTACGCCGCCAGGGTGAGCCCCCTGTCGGAATCGAACCGACGACACCAGCCTTACCATGGCTGTGCTCTGCCGACTGAGCTAAGGGGGCCGAGCGGCCCTGGCCGGCCGCAGCCCAATGATAGTCCCGGGGCCAGGTGCGGAACTCTGGCCGGCGAGACCGGCCCGGGAGGCCGGCCGGGCCTCCCGCTAACGTCGGGCGATGTTGATCCGGTTGGCCACGCTGGCCGACGCCGAGGCCATTCGCAGCATCTACAACCACGAAGTCCTCTCCACGGCGACCTTCGACATCGTCCCTCGCAACCGCGAGGAGCAACGGAGCTGGCTGGCCGAGCACTCGGGTGCGTACCCGGCCGTCGTGGCCGTGTCGGGGAGCTCGCTGCTCGGTTTCGGGTCGCTGTCCCGTTACCGCGGCCGGCCGGCGTACGCCACCACCGTGGAGGACTCGGTGTACGTGGACAACGACCACCGGGCTCAGGGTGTGGGCCGCGCCCTGCTGGCCGATCTCACCCGTCTGGCCACCGCGCACGGGTTCCACACCGTCGTCGGGAGGGTCGTGGGCGACAACGAGGCCTCCATCGCCCTCCACCGCTCGTGCGGCTTCGAGCTGGTGGGCGTGGAGCGCGAGGTGGGGCGCAAGCTGGGCCGGTGGCTCGACGTCGCCGTGCTTCAGCGGATGCTCTGAGGCGGCTGGGGTACGGGGGTGGGCGATTGCGTTCGCTCGAGTAGGAGACGCCATCCCCTGCGGACCGCAGCTCCGAAGGGCGTGGTCACGGCGAGGGTCACGAGCAGGGCGGCGATCGCCAGCAGGACATAGGCGACGTTGTTGCGGCTGAGCTCGTCCAGCAGGAGGCGGGCGCCCGGCACCTCCAGGAAGGAGACGCCGATCGACAGCCCGACGAGCACGCCCCACAGCCGCCCGGCGGCGACGGGGGCGAGAACGATCAGCCCCCAGGCGACGTACCACGGCTGGACCACCGGCCCCAGCAGGACGATGGCGAGCAGGGTCAGGGCGAGCGCCTGCACGCTGCCGATGCGCCGGCTGCGGACGAACAGCAGGATCCCGGCGACGCCGGCGGCGGCCAGCCCGAGGCCGCGCGCCATCGACAGGACCGAGTGGGGGCTGGGCCCGACGCCCAACCAGTGGAACAGGTGACCCCCCCAGGTCCCCATGAAGGTCGTGGGGGCGATCATGGAGCGGACGGCGTCGGGGGTGCCGAGGGAGGTGACCCAGCCCCATCCCATACCGGTGACGCTGGCGAACACCGCCATCACCCCGCCCGCGATCAGACAGGCGGTCAACAGTGGTCGGACCCGTTCTCGCCAGGGCACCTCCGTCCCGAGCCAGTCCCAGCCGATGTACAGGATGCCGACGGCGGCGGGCACCTTGATGGCGGCGGCCAGCGTGCAGATCACGATGCCGAGCACCGGTCTGCCCCGTTTGGCCACGGCCACTCCGGCAACGAGGATCCCGAGCATCAGGGCGTCGTTGTGGGCGCCACCGATGAGATGCAGAAGAGTGATGGGGTTGAGCACCGCCAGGGCGAAGGCGCTGGCCGGATCGCGACCACAGGCCTCGGCCAGCTTGGGCACGAACACCGCCAGCAGGACGACGCCGACGAGGGCCAGCAGGCGAAGCCCGACGACCGTCGCCAACGGGTTGTGACCGGTGAGGGTGACGAGCAGGCCGTCGACCCGGAGGAAGACCGGTCCGTAAGGCGCGGGGGCGTTGCCCCACAGCGGGTCCACGTTGGTGACGAAGGGGCCGGCGCCCAGGGTGCTGGGGCCGTACTGATAGGGGGTGATCCCGTGGGTCACCATCTCGCCCTGGGCCGCGTAGCTGTACACGTCGCGGCTGAAGAGGGGAGGCGCCACCAGCAGCGGCAGCACCCACACGGCGAAGACCACGGCCAGGCGGGCCACCGGCACGCCGTGGTGGCGGCCCAGCGCCCGCGCCAGGTCGAACCAGACGCGGGAGAGCACCAACATGCCGGCGAAGACCAGCACCAGGCTGAGCAGCAGCCCCTCGGCGTGGGTTCCGGGGTCCGGGATGCCGAAGAACCAGGCGTCGGGCTGCTTGAGGCTGAACGGCGACGCCGGCTGGGACGCGCCGATGGTGATGGCGGTGGTGGCGAGGAACCCGAGGATCGCCGGGCGGGCGAGCGAGGGGGTCAGCCTGTCGGGATCGACCTCCGGTCGCGCCCCCGGGTCGGCTGGTCGCGCCCGCCGCCCAGGATCAGCCCACAGCACTCGCATCGCCCTCGCTCCGTCAGCTCAAGCCAGGCCCACTTCCGGCCTTCGCTGGCCCCGGCCGAGGGCCGACGCCCGCATTACGGTTAGGTTACGTTACCCCAGCCCCGCCGGGCCAACGTGGCAAGACCAGAAAAGTTGTGGGCCCGGTCGGAAGACCGGGCCCACGGAGACGGACGGTTGGAGAGCTGCGGATCGGCGCCGTGGGTCGGCCCGGGAGGCCGGCCCGATGGCTGACCCGCAGGCGCGTCAGCGCCCAGGGCGCCGATCCTCAGCAGGTGGCGGCGTAGGTGCAGACGGTGAAGCCGTCGGCCGTGGCGTTGGGCGCCGAGGGCGTGGCCAGCACCTGGCCGCTCGTGTTCACTAGCTGGATCTCCTCTGAGGCCTTCAGGCCGGCGCTGGCCGAGTTGGTCTTGGCCGCCGAGAAGCTCGCCCCCGTGAGGTTCGGCATGGCAGCCAGGCTGGTGCCGCTCGTGCTGATCAGCGTCGGCGTCTCGGTGATCCACTCGGCCGTCAGGTGGCTCGAGGGATACGGGACCGTCTGGGTGAAGGTCTCGCCCTTGGTGAGGTCCTGCAGGGTGATCGTCCAGACGTCGCTGAGCGGAACGATCTCGGCGATGTTGGCGTGCATGGTGTCACCGGGGCTGACGGTCATGGTGCTGATGGTCAGGCTCGGCGCTGGGATGATCTCCCACCAGGCCGAGTAGCTCGCCGTGCCGTTGGTGGCGACGTCCTGCTCGGTCCCCGTCTGGATCAGGGTGGCGTCGGTCGCCGTGCAGTTGGCGTCGATGCAGCCACCTCCGATGCCGATCCAGCTGGAGGAGTTCTCGGCCTCACCTGCCTTGTGCTGCGTCGCAGTGGGAACCGTCCAGGTGCCCGAGATCTGGTTGAACAGCTTGGTCCCCTGCTCCAGCGTCCCCTGGTTGTAGCCGGACCAGTTGTTGGACTTGTTCGCTCCGAAGGGAATGATGAGGCGGTGGGACTTGGCCGGTGTCGAGGCGCCGGCGGCGGCGGGTCCTGCTGGTGACGCGGCGACGAACGCTGCCATGAGAGGCAGCACGGTGAACAGGGTCGGGATGGTGGCACGACGCGCGGAGAACATGCGGAGCACTTCGCCGCTCTCGTCGCTTTTCCTCGCGTTCCGCCCCAGTCTTCACCTTCGTACCGAGATTTCACTCGGCCGAGGGACAGGCAAGCAGATCGGAACTAGTCCGAAGGATCTACCAGCAGGTAGACCTCTCGCTCAGCCCCGATGGGCGACGCAGTCGATCTCGACTGCGGCGCCCAGTGCCAAGGTCACGCCGCCGACCGTGATGCGCGAGGGCTGGTCCTCGGAGAAGAACGAGAGGTAGGCCTCGCTCATCTCCGAACCGGTCGAGATGTCGGCGAGGAACACGCTCACCTTGACCACGTCGTCGAGCGTGGCCTCGCACGCGGCCAGGATCCGCTCGATGTTGCGCAGGGCCTGGACGGTCTCCGGGCCGGTGCCGCCGGGAGCGAGGCCGCCCGACTCGTCGACGGTGCCCAGAGACCCCGACACGTAGACGTGGTCACCGGCGACGGTCGCGTGCGGGAACGCGGGCAGGCGCCACAGGCCCTCGACATTGACAGTCCTTCGCATGACGGTGGGCCGGGGAGGATTTGAACCTCCGAAGGCATACGCCGGCAGATTTACAGTCTGCTCCCTTTGGCCACTCGGGCACCGACCCGCGTTGCGCACGATACTGCAGCGTCTGTGGTCCACCGATATAGCGTTTCGAGCATGCCCACGTTCGACATCGTGTCCGAGGTCGACTTCCAGGAGGTCCGCAACGCCGTCGACCAGGCCAACCGGGAGGCTTCGACCCGCTTCGATTTCAAGAACACCGAGTCCAGGGTCGAGCTGGCCGACCGCGAGCTCCGGCTGCACTCGTCCACCGAGGACCGCCTCCGCGCCCTCCATCAGGTGCTCGAGGAGAAGCTGGTGCGGCGGCAGGTGTCGCTCAAGGCTCTGGATTCAGGCAAGGTGGAGGAGGCGGCCAAGGGGACCGTCCGGCAGTCCATCTCCATCAACGCCGGGATCTCGGCCGATCACGCCCGCAAGCTCAACAAGTTCGTCAAGGACATGAAGCTCAAGGGCGTCTCCAGCCAGACCCAGGGCGATCAGCTCCGGGTCTCAGGCAAGAAGCGGGACGACCTCCAGGCCGTGATCGCCGCCGTGAAAGCAGAGGACTTCGGCATCCCCCTGCAGTTCGGCAACTTCAGGGACTGACCGTGTCCGGCGGTGGCGTCAGCGCCGCCACTCGCCCGAGCGCAGCCGGGCGATGCGCTGCTCGGTCGGCGGGTGGGTCTGGAAGAGGTTGGCGAAGTTGACCCTCCGGCCCGACAGCGGGTTGACGATGAACATCGAGGCCTCGGCGGGGGCCACGTTCATCGGCACGGCCCTCACGCCGGCCTCGATCTTGGCCAGCGCCCGGGCCAGTGGCTCGCCGTCGCCGAGCAGGCGCGCCCCGGAACGGTCGGCCCCGTACTCGCGGGTGCGGGTGAGAGCGAGCTGCAGCAGTCCCGCGGCCAGGGGGGCCAGGATCACGAGGGCGAGCAGCACGAAGATGTTGTCGTCGCCCTCCCCATCGCCCCCGGTGAAGATGGTGGTCCACAGGGCGATCCGGGTGATGAACGTGATGCCCATGGCAAGGGCGGCAGCCACGGAGCCGATGAGGATGTCGCGGTTGCCCACGTGGCTGAGCTCGTGGGCCAGGACCCCTCGCAGCTCCTCCCAGTCGAGGATCTGGAGAATGCCCCTCGTCACGGCGACGGCGGCGTGCTTGGGGCTACGGCCCGTGGCGAAGGCATTGGGCTGCATCTCGGGGGTCAGGTAGAGCCTGGGCATGGGCATGTCCATGCGCTGGGTCAGCTCCCGCACGATGCGGTAGTACTCCGGCATCTCAGCCTCGGTGACCG
>JBPYEI010000010.1:0-3079 GCA_051985455.1 Acidimicrobiales bacterium | reverse complement strand
CGCCCCCGGTCCAGCTCGTCCGACTGGAGCGTGTCGCGAGACCACGCCTGCAGCTCGTCGTCGAGCTCGAGGATGGCTCTCACAGCGGACTCCACGTTGCGCTCCGCCACGGCGGTGGCGAAGGCCTCCTGGTGGGCGCGCACGGCATCCATGAGTGGCGACCCTGCCGGTCGCGATTCGGCGTCTCTGGCCGGTACCGGCCGGTCCCCCTCGGTGCGGTCCCGTTCCGCTTTCTGCTGCAGTCGGGCCCCCCGGCCCGAGGCCAGATCGGTGATCTCGGAGATGGTGACGGTCGTCCCGGCGGGAATCTCCGTCGACCGCCCCTGGGCCCGCACGGTGAGCACGCCCAACCCGGCGACCGTGGCGTCGCCGGCTTCGAGGTCGATCACCACGGCGGTGTGCTCGTCGACCCCGAGGACGAAGGCATCCGGAGGCAGCTGGCGCTCCATGGCCGCCAGCCGCTGCTCACCGAGGTAGCAGTAGCGGGTGTCGTGGTTCCCGCCCTCGGCGTTGTTGTAGTGGGGGATGACGGCGGCCCGCAGCCCGGTCGCGGCCAGGAGGTCGAGTCCCTCCAGCCAGTAGGGGTCGGCACCCACTTTGTAGATCTCGTAGACGGGAACCGTCGCCACGCTGAGCGTGAGGGCGGCGGCGCTGGCGAAGGTCACCGCCCCACCGAGCGCGAGCTTGTCCGCCAGCAGCTGCGGGACGACCGTTCCGGTCCACTGGCGCAGGGCGTAGCTGGGGCTCCCGGGTCCGGCGAAGACGTAGCGAGCGTCCCCCAGGCGGGCCAGCATCGTCTCGTTGCGGACGGTGTCGACCTCGGCCGACGAGCGGATGTCGGCCACCTGGATCTCGGCGTTCACGCTCTCCCGGAAGTACTCGACCGCCTTGGCCGCCACGTCCGCCGCGTTCATCTGGAACCCGAACGGCGTGCTCAGCAGCACGGCGGGAACGGGAGCAGGGCCCAGGCGCCCCAGCAGCTGGCGGTGCATCTTCACCATGGTGGGACTGGTCTCTCCCGAGCCCATGATGGTGAGCAGACGGGTCACGCTTCTGGCCAACATGGCTGCCGGACCGGCCATTCCGGCACCGGTGCCCTCGGCACCCTCAGCACGCCGGTACTGGCATCGGCTCACCGCCCTCCTGCGCCGACCGGTGAGCGATCTCGAGGAGGACCACGACCCGACGGATGGCCACTGGCGTGACGGCCAGCGGCTCACCGAGGGCGAGGTGGTCGGCGAGGTTGCGATGGAAGGCGAAGGCTTCCGGAGCGGCCACCGGGAGGTGGGTCTCGCTCACACCGCTGCCACCCTCGTACCGGGCCAGGGTGAGCTCGGCCGGCACCTCGGCGTGGTGCGCCCGTTCGGCCACGTAGCCCACCCCGGGCTCGAGGCGCTCGAAGACGAGCGGTCGGTACCAGCCGGCGAGCGTGCCCTCGGTTCCCTGCAGATAGAACTTGGGCCGCCTGACGCCGGCCACCGAGCTGTCGACGAACTCGGCCTCCCGACCGTCGCTCCAGCGGAGACGGACCCGGAGCTGGTCGAGGTTGGTGACGTCGTGCCACACCCGCTTGTGGCCGTTGGCCTCGACTACTGATGGCGTGTCGCCCATCAGGAGGAGGATCCAGTCGAGGTGGTGCGACCCCCAGTCGAAGACTGCTCCGCCCGAGACCGATTCCTCGGAGTGCCACGCTCGACACGGGTGCTCGAAACCCCCCACGAACGTCTCCACGTTGAACAGCTCGCCCAACAGCCCGGAGCCCACCGCCCGGCGTATGGCGACGAAGTCGGCGTCCCACCGCCTGCTCTGGTTGACCGTGAGAGTGCGCTCGTGTGCTCGCGCCGTCTTCAGTACGTGGTCGGCCTCCTCGACGGTGAAGCACAAGGGCTTCTCGCAGGCCACGTGCTTGCCCGCCCGGAGCAGCTCGAGCGTGATGCCGGCGTGCGACACCGGAGGGGTGGCGACGACGACGACCTCGACGTCGTCGTCTCGCACCAGCTCCGCCACCGTCGAGTAGGTGCGGACACCGGGGAACTCGGTCTCGGCCACCTTGCGGCGTTCGGCACTCTCGTCGCAGGCCGCCACCAGCTCGAGCCCGGGTGTGGCCTGGGCGGCGGACCCGTGGTGGTAGCCCATGCCCCCGTAGGGGCCGTAGCCCACCACGGCCAGCCCGATGGGCCCCCTCCTCGGCGGCGCGCCATCACGGCGCCAGAGGGCCCGCCGCAGGATCCTGGCCAGCTCGCCGTTCTCGAGCGCCTCGTCGGTGTTGCCGAGGCCCGATGTCACCATGCGCCCGTCGCCCACCGCCCTCTCGGCCACCACCGGCACATCCTCGTAGACCACGCTCACCGTCACGCAGACCTGGGCCGCCGGAGACAGGGTCGGCCGCTCGAGCCGGTCTCTGATGCGAAACTCCGCCGGCACCCGCTGGGTCAGCACGCTCGTCGTGGACGCCACCTTGGCGAACCACTCGCCGAGGCGTCCGGCGCCGATGGCCTCCCGTTCCCCGCCGACGAGCAGCAGGGACGCGCCGGCCTCGACGTGGCGGTCCAGCGCCTCCAGCCAGGTCGGCTCCACGCCCCCAGTCCCGCCGTCCACCACGACGGCGCCGTATCCTTCGGGCGCCGGGACATCGGGGCCCGCCGCCACGACGTCGGCTCCCGCCGCGACCGCCCCCAGGGCCTGGCGGCGGCGCTCGGTCAGGCGGGACGACACCACGAGGACACGGGTCACGGTCGGCGCGGGCATAGGGCGACATTCTTCTACTACCGGATCGGACCCAGCGTCGGCGCCAGCCGGACGCGGTCGGCAGACTCCTCTGGTTTCACGTTTGGTCGAAAAGGGCGCCGCGGCTGCCGGCGCAGCGCCCACTTTCGACCGCATGTAGAACCGGAGCGACCGGCAAGGACCGCGGCGAACCGGCTGATCCTCCACCGGAGCGGCTTCCGGGCCTCTCGAGCGGGTGCGTGGTTCCATATGCCGTCGAAAACGAGGGCTCCCGAGGACCGTTTTCGACCAAACGTGGAACCGGGGTAGTTGCCCGCTCTGACCGCCGGTCACTACCCTCCGGCGGCCGGCG
>JBPYEI010000009.1:0-6768 GCA_051985455.1 Acidimicrobiales bacterium | reverse complement strand
TGCCGGTGGTGCCGATCCCGACCAACCTCCCCATGATCCGGGCCGACCATCCGGACCTGGTCTACAAGACCGAGCAGGCCAAGTTCGACGCCGTGGTCGAGGACCTGGTCGAGCGCTACGAGCGGGGCCAGCCCGTGCTGGTGGGCACGGCCTCGGTCGCCAAGTCGGAGGTCCTTTCGAGGCTCCTCGACATCAGGGGCATCCCCCACAACGTGCTGAACGCCAAGCAGCACGCCCGAGAAGCCATGATCGTGGCTCAGGCGGGCCGGCTCCACGCCATCACGGTCGCCACCAACATGGCCGGCCGCGGAGTGGACATCATCCTCGGCGGGAACCCCGAGGGGCTGGCGACCCAGGAGGTCCTGGCCCAGGGGCTCGACCCGGAGAGCGACGAGGGCCGCGCCGCACGCGCCGACCTGCGGGCCAAGTTCGAGACGCAGTGCAGGGAGGATGGCGACAAGATCCGCGCCCTCGGCGGGCTGTACGTGCTCGGCAGCGAGCGTCATGAGAGCCGGCGCATCGACAACCAGCTTCGTGGTCGGTCGGGGCGCCAGGGAGACCCGGGGGAGAGCCGGTTCTTTCTGTCCCTCGAGGACGAGCTCATGCGGCTGTTCGCCACCGGCGCCATGAACTGGGTGATGGGCAAGGCCCTCCCCGAGGACGTCCCCATCGAGGCCAGGATGGTCACCCGCGCCATCGAGCGGGCACAGAACACCGTCGAGGCCCGCAACGCCGAGATCCGCAAGGACGTCCTCAAGTACGACGAGGTCATGAACGAGCAGCGCAAGGTCATCTACCAGCGCCGCATGCAGGTGCTGGACGGCGAGGACCTGCGCGAGCGCACCGAGGAGCTGCTCGACGAGGCTCTCGACCAGGTCGTCATGTCGACCAGCGAGGGCTATGCCGAGGACTGGGATCTCCCTGCTCTCGTCGCCGAGGTCGGTCAGTACTACCCGACCAAGTTCACCGCGGACGACCTCCGGCAGGCCGACTCGTCCGACCAGCTCTACGAGAGCATCCGGGCCGAAGCGGTCGAGTACTACGCCGAGCGGGAGAACTCCATCCCCGGTGGGCCCGACATGGCCCGGTCTCTCGAGCGCGAGATCATGCTCCAGATCATCGATCAGCGCTGGCGTGAACACCTGGCCGAGATGGACTACCTGCGCGAGGGCATCAACCTGCGGGCCATGGGCCAGCAGGATCCGCTGGTGGCCTGGCAGCGCGAGGGATTCAACATGTTCGGCCAGCTCATGGACGCGGTCGACGACGACTACCTGCGCTACGTGCTCCACGTCGAGGTGCTGACGGAGCCGACCGCCGAGCCCGACCTGGCCCAGGCCAGCTACAGCGCGGCCGACGACCCCGTCCAGGGGCCGGCGAGCATTGCCCTGGCCGCGGCGCAGGCCCAGCAGGCCCAGGAGCAGGCGCAGGCGGCGCTGGCGCAGCTGACGGACGCCCAGGCGGAGGGGGCCCCCGAGCCCGCCGGCGCCGGAGCAGGCGCGGTGCCCGACGGCCTCGTCACCCAGGCTCCCACGGTCAAGTCCGATCGCGACAAGATCGGGCGCAACGATCCCTGCTGGTGTGGGAGCAACAAAAAGTACAAGCTGTGCCACGGCCGCTGAAGCCGGACGCACGAATCCGGCGGCGGGGAGTAGCCGGTGCGGGATTTCGCTGACGACCTGGCCACCCTGCGCAAGCGGCTGGAGGAGGCCAAGACCTACCTGGATCTGGCCGGGCTCCAGGCCCGCCTCTCGGCGCTCGAGACCGAGGTCGGGCGGCCCGACCTCTGGGACGATCCCGAGGTGGCTCGCGCCACCACCACCGCCTACGGCAGGGTGAGCAGCGACATCGAGCTGCTCACCGGTCTCGACGCCCGCCTGACCGACGCCGAGACGCTGTACGAGCTGGCCGTCGAGGAAGGCGACGAGTCGGTCGAGCCCGAGCTGGCCGAGGCGGTCGCCGATCTCGCGCGCCAGCTGGACGCCCTCGAGCTCCGCTCGTTGTTCTCAGGTGAGCACGACGACCGGGACGCCGTCGCCGAGATCCACGCCGGGGCGGGCGGCACCGACGCCCAGGACTGGGCCGAGATGATGTTGCGCATGTACCTGCGCTGGGCCGAGCGTCGCGGCTTCTCAGTCGAGATCGACGAGGTGTCGCCGGGACAGGAGGCCGGCATCCTGTCGGCCACGTTCATCGTGCGCGGTCGCTATGCCTACGGGCTGTTGGCCGCCGAGCGTGGCGTGCACCGCCTGGTGCGCATGTCGCCGTTCGACGCCCAGAAACGTCGCCAGACCAGCTTCGCCTCTTTCGATGCGACACCCTTCCTCGACGACGTGTCGGCCGAGGTCGACATCGACGAAAAGGACCTCCGGGTCGACACGTACCGGTCGTCGGGCGCCGGCGGCCAGCACGTCAACGTCACCGACTCGGCCGTCCGTGTCACCCACATCCCGACGGGGATCGTCGTCTCGGTCCAGAACGAGCGCAGCCAGCACCAGAACAAGGCCAAGGCGCTCCAGATCCTGGGAGCCAAGCTGGCCGAGCGCCAGCGGGCCGAGCGCCAGGCCGAGCTGGACGCCATCTCGGGACCGCAGACCGAGGTGGCCTGGGGCAACCAGATCCGGTCGTATGTTCTGGCGCCGTACCAGTTGGTCAAGGACCTGCGGACCAACGAGGAGACGGGGAACGTCGAGGCCGTGCTGGACGGTGATCTCGACGGGTTCATGGAGTCGTACCTGCGTTGGCGGCGGGCCCAAGAGGACGCCTAGGCGAGGCCGGCCCGGGAGGCCGGCCCGAAGACACAGCGTCCAGAAGCGGGTGCCGGCGCGTTAGCGGCGAAGCCCGCCGATTGGCGGCGCGCCCCTTGGCGGGTGCTACTGTCCCCGTCCAATAGTTGGCCGACGTTCGCTCGGCGGGAGGGCGCTGCTCCGTGGATACCCATGATCCGACTGGACAACGTCAGCAAAACCTACAAGGGCTCGGTTCCCGCTCTCCGCGACTGCTCGGTCGAGATCGGGAGAGGTGAGTTCGTCTTCCTCGTCGGTCCGTCCGGGGCCGGCAAGTCGACCTTCCTCCGCCTGATCCTGCGGGAGGAGACTCCCGACCGGGGCCAGATCTGGGTGGCCGGGTGGAACATCGGCCGACTCAGGCACTGGAAGGTGCCCTATCTCAGACGCAACATCGGCTGTGTCTTCCAGGACTTCCGGCTGTTGCCGACCAAGTCGGTGTTCGCCAACGTCGCCTTCGCCCTCGAGGTCATCGGTCGGCCGAAGTCGACGGTGCTGGCGCAGGTCCCCCAGGCGTTGGACCTCGTGGGTCTGCGGGAGAAGTGGCACTGCATGCCCAGTGAGCTGTCGGGCGGTGAGCAGCAGCGGGTGGCGATCGCCCGCGCCTTCGTCAACCGACCGCTCATCCTCCTCGCCGACGAGCCCACCGGCAACATCGACCCGGGCACCTCGGCCGACGTCACCCGCCTGCTCGACCGCATCAGCCGCACGGGCACGACGGTTCTCATGGCGACCCACAACGACGCCATCGTGAACAGCATGCGCCGGCGAGTGATCGAGCTCGACGGCGGCGTCGTCGTTCGCGACGAGGACGAGGGAGCCTACGACGCCCCCGCCGCTCCCCTCGAGGACGTTCACCAGATCGTGGGCGCGTCCGCCGAGCCCATGTCGGCGGGGGTCGAAGGGTTGCGCTGAGTGGGACTGTCTCTCGACTATGTCACCCGCGAGACGGGTCGCAACCTGTGGCGCAACCGGTTGATGACGCTGGCTGCCGTTCTGACCGTCGCCGTCTCGCTCTCGCTGGTCGGTGCGGCGCTGCTGCTCAAGCAGGGCGTGTCCACCGCGACCACGAGGTGGAAGGGCGGCGTCCAGCTGGCCGTGTTCATGCAGCCGCAGGTCCCCGCCGACCAGGCGCAAGCCGTTGGAACCAAGCTGGCGTCGATGCAGGACGTCAAGCGGGCCACGTTCTGCGATCAGTCGTGCTCCTACAAGGAGTTCCGCACGATGTTCGCCAACCAGCCCGACCTGGTTCAGAGCGCAACGGCCGTCGACCTGCCGCCCTCGTACCGCATCGTGGCACGCGACGCCAACCAGGTCGAACAGATCGGGTCGACGCTCAAGCCCTTCGCCGGCGTCCGGAACGTCGTGTACGCCAAGCAATCGGTCGACACCCTGCTGAAGGTGACCGGGATCGCCCAGGCGGTCATCTTCAGTGTGGCTGTGATCCTGCTCGTCGCCGCCGCCGTGCTGATCCTCAACGCCATCCGGATGGCGATCTTCGCCCGGCGACGAGAGGTGGCGGTGATGAAGCTCGTCGGCGCCACCAACTGGTTCATTCGCGTGCCCTACATGCTCGAAGGCGTGGTCCAAGGGCTGGGCGGGGCGGTCGTGGCGGCGGCCGTCGTCGGTGCCATCAGCTTTCTGTTGCGGTACTCGGTGCAGCACTACGACGTGACGCTGTTCCAGTCGATCGTCGTGTCGGGTCACGACCTGTTCATCACCGAGCTCTTCGTCATCGGCGTGGGGGTCGTCGTCGGAGCGAGCGGGTCGGCCCTCGGAGTGCGGCGCTTCCTGGACGTCTAGGGCCCGGCGTCGGAGTCGCCGGTCCTGCCCAGCACCTCCTCGTTGTCGGCGCCCAGCGGACGGCCCGACCACCGGATGCGGCCGGGTGTGGCCGACAGGCGGGCGACGACGCCCTGCATCGGGGTGCCGTCCACGTCGCACACCGCTTCGCGCGCCAGCACGTGGGGATCACCGAGGATGTCGGCCATCCCCATGACCGGAGCCACGGCGACGTCGGCCGCCGTCAGCGTCTCGAGAACGTCGGGCGTGGTCCGGCCACCGATCCAGTCGCCCACGGCCCGGTCGACCTCCTCGCGGTGGGCGGCCCGCCCGGCGTTGGTGCGCAGCCGGTCGTCCTCCCCCAGCCCGACGAGGTCGAGAAGCCGCCGGGCCACGGGCTCCGAGGACGTGCTGATCGCCACCCACGATCCGTCGGCGCACCGGTAGGTGCTGCGAGGCACGCTGTACGGGATGCCCGATCCCAGGCGGGGCTGCTCGTAGCCGAGCACCCCGTGGGCGGCGGGGAGGGGACCCATGACCTGGAGCATGGACTCGAGGAGGTTGGCGTCCACGACCTGTCCGACCCCGGAGTGCAGGGCGACCATGGTGGCGAAGGCACCGACCAGGGCCGTCACCTCGTCGGTGAGGGCGACGGGCGGGAGGAGCGGAGCGCCGTCGGGCTCGCCGTTGATGGCGGCGAAGCCGGACATGGCCTCGGCCAGGGTGGCGAAGCCGGGACGCCCGGCGTAGGGGCCGTCTTGACCGAACCCGGTGATGCGGGTGACGACCAGGCGGGGATTGCGCTCCAGCAGCACGTCCGGTCCCAGTCCCAGCCGCTCGAGGGTGCCGGGCCGGAAGTTCTCGATCAGGACGTGGGCGTCGTCGCACAGGTCCAGCAGGGCCTCTCGGCCAGTCGCCGACTTGAGGTCGAGCGTCACGCATCGCTTGTTGCGGCCTTCGAGCTTCCACCACAGCGAGACCCCGTCCCTGGTGTCGCGCCAGCCGAGGTCGCGCGCGGCGTCGCCGCCGTCGGGCCGTTCCACCTTGATGACGTCGGCACCGAAGTCGGCCAGGTAGCGGGCACATCCTGGCGCGGCGATGAGCCCGGAGCAGTCGATGACCCGGATGTCGGCGAGAGGCCCGTCGCTCACGCCGGTGACCTTATCGGTGGCGCTTCAGGCGCCTGGACGAGGCACGGCCCGGATTGACGCCCCGTCAGGTATGGGCGACTGTGAGGGCCGGCCTGGTGGCGAGAGGGAAGGACTGTCGTGGGCAGACTCGACGGCAAGGTGGCGCTGATCTCCGGGGCGGCCCGGGGCCAGGGCGAGGCCGAGTCCCGGCTCTTCGTGGCCGAGGGAGCCAAGGTCGTGCTGGGCGACGTGCTCGACGACCTGGGCGAGAAGGTCGCCCTCGACATCGGAGAGGCTGCCGTCTACCGCCACCTCGACGTCACTCGGCCGGAGGACTGGAAGGCGGCTGTCGACACGGCGACGACGCGCTTCGGAAAGCTGGACGTGTTGGTGAACAACGCCGGGATCCTGCGGTTCGGCTCGATCGAGAGGACCTCGTTCGAGGAGTACAAGTCGGTGATCGAGGTCAACCAGTTCGGCTGCTTCCTTGGCATGAAGGCCGCCATTCCGGCTCTCAAGGCGGCCGGCGGTGGCGCCATCGTGAACATCTCGTCGACGCAGGGACTCGAGGGCATGGCGGGAGCGTGCGCCTACTCGGCGAGCAAGTTCGCCGTGCGGGGCATGACCAAGTCGGCCGCTCTGGAGCTGGGGCGCTTTGGCATCAGGGTGAACTCCGTCCACCCCGGCGGCTGCGACACCCCGATGCTGGCGCTGGACCAGGTGGATCCGGCCAACAAGGACGCCGCCTACCGCCACCAGCCCATCGCCCGCATCGGCCAGCCCGAAGAGGTTGCTCGGCTCGTCGCCTTCCTGGCCTCGGACGACGCCTCGTACTCGACGGGGTCGGAGTTCCTCATCGAGGGGGGCATGACCGCCGGGCTGTCGTTCCCGGGCTTCGAGTGAACGAATGAACCAGACAAAGGGGGAGATCGCATGGCACGCGTCACGATCCTGGATCCGACCGCGCCCCCGCCCGTAGATCACGCCGATCCCGGTCCCGACGCCGGCCCGGTGACCGGTCGAGTGGTGGGCATCCGGTTCGACCGTACGTGGCGATCATTTCGGTGGGT
>JBPYEI010000008.1:0-29009 GCA_051985455.1 Acidimicrobiales bacterium | reverse complement strand
CGTGCGTCATCGCCGGCCGTACTGGAATGGACCGAACGGCCCCCAGGCCTTGGCCGCCAGGGCTGGCCGTCGTCCTGGCCGGCGTGGGGGCCGCCACCCTGATGGTGATGTGGGTGCCGCCCCTGATCCAGCAGGCGAGCGGGCACCCCGGCAACCTCACGCTCCTGTGGCGCTTCTTCACTGCGGGCCATCCGCACCACAGTGTCGGCGCGGCTGTGAATGCTGTCGGGGCGACCGACTCGGTGCTCGGGTTCCGAAGCGTCGACAGCGGCGTGCTGTCGGGGTCTCATCACCTCGCCGTGGTGGCTGCACTGCTGCTCGCCGCGGCCACGGTGGCGTTGGCACTGTGGCGGCGGCACCGCTTCGGTCTGGCGCTGGGGGTGGCCAGCTTGCTGGGCCAGCTCGTGGCGATTGCCGCCGTCACCAGGGTCGTCGGTCCCATCTACGGGTACCTCGTGCTGTGGGAGGTGGCCTTGCCCGTGGTGGCCGCCATCGGACTGGGCGTGGTGGTCGTGGGTGATGTGCGAGAGCTCACCAAGGATCGCGCCCGGACACCTTGGGCTGGTGTGACGGGAAGAACCAGCGTGGCGGTCGCCCTGGGCCTGGGGGCAGCTGCCGTGGCCGCGGTGCTCGGCCTCAGGGCAACCCAGCTTCCGCCGATCTCCACCCTGTCGACGGCCGACGTCGGACAGGCGTGGCACCTCGTCGCACCGCAGCTCCGGTCTGGTGACGCCTCGGTGCAGGTCGACATCCGCTCCCCCGCCAGCTGGCCTGTCGCCGTCGGGCTGGCGGACCAGCTCGACCAGCGTCGCCTGCATCCGACGTTTCCCGCGCAGTCGGCGCGCATCTTCGGCACCAAGGTCGCCACCGGTCGGGAGCCCGCCGTCGTGGCCGTGTACGGCGCTGGACTGGCGCCTCCGACGCCACCGCCCGGCTTCCGCTACCTCGGGGCGGCTGGCGATGGCGTCCTCTATCTCTGGCAGCGACCGGCGGTTCGTTGACTGCCCGGCGCCCGGTCGGGCGCCGGTAGCATGCGCGCCTGTGCCCCGCGCCCTGATCACCGGGATCACCGGCCAGGACGGCCGGCATCTCGCCGGGTTGCTCGTCGGCAAGGGGTACGACGTCCATCACCCTCCGGAGCCTGGAGCCGGGTATGACCGTGCGGCTCGACGGCGCCGGAGCAGGAACGGTCGGCGCTGACGGCGCCGCCACCGTCGCCGTGCCGAAGGGCCGCCACGCCGTCCAGTTCTGAACGTCGGCAGGAGTCGTCCGTCCACTCGAAGAAGTAGCCCCCTGGTCGGGGGAGACGAGGAACTGGGGATGCGGCTGTTGAGTGGGAGGAAGAGGTCCGTTGTCGCTTTGGCGGGAGCGCTGGGGCTGGGCCTGCGCGCCGTCGCCGTCGCGCCGGCATCGAGCGCCGCCACCGCTCGGCCACCCCGGGTGCTGCGCGTCGGGTCCTGGCACGGGATCCCCGGCACTTTCGCCAGCATCCAGGCCGCCGTGAACGCGGCGCACCCTGGCGACTGGATCCTCGTCGGGCCCGGTGACTACAAGACGGCATCGAACAGCGCGCCGCAGGGCTCCGCCGACACACCCGCCGGGGTGCTGGTGCAGACGCCCGGGCTTTGGATACGGGGCATGGACCGCAACGGCGTGGTCGTCGACGGCACCAAGCCCGGTTCGCCTTCGTGCAGCAACCGGCCCGCCGACCAGAACTTCGGCCCGCCCGGCTCCGGGGGCAACAAGGGTCTCAACGGCGTCATGGTCTGGAAGGCTGACAACGTCTGGGTGCAGAACCTGACGGCCTGCAACTTCCTCGCCGGCCCCAAGGGCCAGTCCGGCAACGAGATCTGGTGGAACGGAGGAGCCAACAGCGCCAAGGTGGGAGGTCGAGGGTATGGCGGCTCGTACCTGACGGCGACCAGCACGTTCTTCGGCGGCGAGACGACCGCCGCCCAGTACGGGATCTTCTCCAGCAACTGGAGCGGTGGCACCTGGGACCAGACCTACGCCAGCAACTTCAACGACTCGGGGTTCTACATCGGGGCGTGTCAGAACGTCTGCGACCAGACGGTCGACCACGCCTGGTCCGAGTACAACGTCCTCGGCTATTCCGGCTCGAACTCCGGCGGTCAGCTGGTCGTCGAGAACTCGCAGTTCGATCACAACCAGGACGGCTTCGACACGAACAGCCAGAACGGCGACAACCCTCCGCCACAAGACGGCGCCTGCCCCAACGGAGGCGTCAGTCCCATCACCAAGACGCACTCCTGCTGGGTCTTCATGCACAACGACGTGCATGACAACAACAACCGTGACGTCCCGGGCGCTGGCACTGCGGCTCAGGGTCCCGTCGGCACCGGCATGTCGATCTCCGGGGCCCGGAACGACACGGTCATGGGGAACCTGTTCGCCAACAACGGCGCCTGGGGAACGATCCTGGTCCCCTATCCCGACAACGGCCCTCCGTGCACGGGTGGCACGCTCACGCCGGCCGCCTGCATCTTCGACGAGTACGGCGATGCGGTCGTCGGCAACACCTACGCCCACAACGGGTTCTTCGGCAATCCGACCAATGGTGACATCGCCGCCGCCAACTTGGAGCCGGGACCGACGGACTGCTTCAGCGGCAACACCGAGAAGGGTGGCGGTCCCGCCAGCACCAGCCCCCCGATGGCGCAGAGCTTGTACCCGAGCTGCACCGAGCAGACGGTTCCGCCCGACCTCAATGCGCCGTTCGTCGACGAGGTCGCCTGCGATTCGCAGTCGGCCGCGCTCGGCCCTGTCCCCAGCGGTACGGCCTGTCCGCCCGGTGCCAAGTATCCGCGGCGCACACAGGTGGTGATGCACCCGCTGCCACCCAATCTGACGAGCATGCCGAACCCCTGCGCCGGTGTGCCCGCCAACCCGTGGTGCCCACGGCGGCCGAGTTAGATCTCGATCGCGGGCTTGACTTTCCTCACACCGAGCGCCTCCCTTGGCCGGCCGTCAGGTTAGGAACTCCCCCCATTTGGGGGATAAGACCGGTTGGAGTGCTCAATGGGGGAGCGCCATGGAAGCCAGCATACGATTGAGCCCCCACCCCACGAGCGCACGAGCGGCCCGAGAGTTCGTCGCCGACACGCTGCTCCGGTGGGGGCGCCCGGAGCGGACCGAGGCTGCCGTCTTGCTGACCAGCGAGTTGGTGACCAATGCCATCCTGCACGCCCGCACCCAGGTGGCTGTCACCGTGCACCAGCTGGGCAGCAGCCTGCGGGTGTATGTGCTCGACGAGAGCACCGAGCAACCGAGAAGTCGAGGGGACAGCGACGAGCTGGCAGGCGGTCGAGGGCTTAAGCTGGTGGAGGCGGTCGCCACGTCCTGGGGCGTCTCTCCCGAGGGGCACGGCAAGGCGGTGTGGTTCGAGCTGGCCTGAGCCCGGCCGGCCGCTCTGCCGCTCTCGTCAGGTGAATATGCCCATGCGCAAGGCGGTGGCGATGGCCTGGGCCCGGTCGCTCACCCCGAGCTTGCGGTAGATGGAGCGGAGGTGGGTCTTGACCGTCTCCTCGCCGACGACCAGCTGGGCGGCGATCATGCGGTTGCTGAGACCGTCGACCAACAGGCTCATCACTTCACTCTCGCGCTGGGACAGGCCCAGCTGGCTCCCCGGCCAGCTGCGGCCCCCGCCGAGGTTGGCGGCCCGCAGGGCGATCCTGGTCGCCATGGTGGGGTCGACGACCACTTCGCCGTTGCGCACCCGCACCAGATGGTCCACGAGCTGGACGGCGCTCATCGACTTGAGCAGGTAGCCGGCGATGCCGAGGCGAAGGGCGTCGAAGAGCCGGCGCTCCTCGGCGTCGTCGGTGAAGATCACGACCTGGAATGGAGGCTTGTCGGACACCAGCTCGGCTGCCGCGCCGAGCCCGTTCTTTCCGTGGACATCGAGGTCGAGCAGCACCACGTCGGCGTCGAGGGCCTTCGCCTGCGCGCTCACGTCGTCTGTGAGCAGGACGCCCCCGACCACCTCCACCTGCTCACGGTGAGGAGCCAGCATGCCCTCCAGCCCTTCGACGATGATCTCGTCCTCGTTGACCAGGACGACGCGAACGGGCCGGCCACCCGTAAAGCTCGGGTTGACCTCGGTCATCGGAACACACCCTCTTGTGCCAGGCGGGCCAGCGCGTGCGGTCGGTCGGGCACGTCGAGGCGCCGGTAGGCCGAGCGCAGGTGGCTCTTGACCTCCATCTCGCTCATGCCAAGGTGGTCGGCGACTGCCGTCGTGCGTTCACCCCGCGCCACCAGCTCGAGCACCTTGCTCTGCTGCTCGGTGAGGCCGAGCTGAGCGCCGGGCCAGAGCGGCCCGGGGTCGAGGTGATCGAGGTATCCCTGGGCTCCGGCCAGGCTGGCGTCCACGACGACGGCATCGTCGCGTACCCGCTCGAGCACCTCCACCAGCTCCTCGCCGCCGATGGTGATGAGCAGGAAGCCGGCGGCGCCCCGCTCGAGGACCGGCTGGGTGAACCGTGCCTCGTCCGGACCGGCCAGCACCACGACGCTGTGGTCTCCCCACGCCTCGGTGAGCTGGTCCACCTGGTCGAGCCCGTCACCGCCGGCCAGGCGAGCGTCGAAGATCATCACGTCGGCGCTCGAGCTGGCCTGCTCGGTCACGGCGTCGGCCACGTCGGTCGCCTCACCGGCCATTGTGACCCGCCCCCGGTAGGGTCGAAGCACCGCCGCCACCCCGGCGCGCACGATGTCCCGATTGCTCACGATCAGCAGCCGAATGGGCCTGGTCGCGCCCTCAGCGACCACCAGGAACCTCCGGCCGGGTTGCGTCGGCACCAGCTCCGGGCAGGCAGGATGGCCCCTGCACTCCTGGCACGATTGCTGATGCCATGGCGGCCCTTCGCATTGGGCACGGCGCGACGCGGAAGTCCAGTCTCCCACTAACGGGGCTAACGCACCTCCACCTGTGCGACTCCTCAATCAGACTACCGAGGCCTGCCATGCGCCGCTCGGACATTCACCGACCCTCGCCGCAGGCTCCATGGCGTCGGGTTACCATCCCGGTGATGGACATGGAGTCGGTTCGGGGCCAGCTCGGTGCCGAGCAGGATCGGCTTCGGGCCCTGCGGGACGAGTTCATCGAGGGCGGCCTCACGTCGCAGTCGGAGGAGGACAGCCTTGCCGAGCTCTCGTCGTCCGCCCAGCACCAGGCAGACATCGGGACCGAGACCTTCGACCGCGAGCGCGATGTGTCGATCCTGGAGCAGGTGGAGGCCGAGCTGGCCGATGTGGAGCTCGCCCTCCGTCGCCTGGACGACGGCACCTACGGGACGTGTGAGGCCTGCGGCCATCCCATCGACGACTCGCGGCTGGCGGCGAAGCCCGAAGCTCGGCTGTGCCTCGACGACCAGTCCCTGGCCGAGCGCGAAGTCGGGCGCCCGTCGGCACCCTCGTAGCTGGACTACCAGCCGTTCACCTCGTCCCACGGCAGCTCGGGCTGCGCCGGACCCGGATCGGACCGTCGCCGGCGACGGGGTGACTGCGTCGGAACAGGGGGATCGATCTCGCCCGGGGCGTCGACGTCGTCCATCCCCTTGGCCATGAGATAGCCCCGCGCCCGCTCGGAGCGGGGGTAGCGGCTCACGATGGCCCAGAAGTCGCGATTGTGCCGCGGGATGTCGAGATGGGCGAGCTCGTGGACGATGACGTAGTCGAGCACCCACCCCGGCAGTGCCGCCAGGCGGTTCGAGATGCGGACCGAGCCGTCGGCCGGTGTGCACGACCCCCACCGCCACTGTTGGTTCTCCACCCAGCGGACGCTGCGGGCGGGCGGCAGCCGGTATCGGGCGGCCAGAGTCTGGGCCCGACGCTGGAGGTCGACGCTCTCCGCCGCGGCCTTGCGCCCCATCCGACCGACCATCTCCGCCACCCAACGCTCTTCCTCGGCCTTGGTCATGGTGGACGGGATCGACACCCGCAGCACGTCACCAACCTGGCGGGCCTGGACGGTTCGCCGACGCCGGGGGCTGCGGATGACCTCGACCTCCACGATGGGGAACCTATCCTGCCCAACGGCGGGGCGGGGGCGATGCAGACGGCGACGCGGCACTAGCCTGCACGCAAGCACTCGAGCGACGGGAGGACGACGATGGCCGTGCCGCTGGACAAGCTGGGGACCGTCTTCGAAGAGCGCACCGCGGTCGTCGACGCGGAGCGGGCGAAGGCGTACGCGGCGGCGACCAACGACGACAATCCGGCCTACACCGCGGCCAAGTTCGCCCCGCCGATCTTCGGCGTGGTGCCCACCTGGGATGCCATGGGGCAGGCGGCGACCATCATCCCCACCGAAGCCATCATGATGGTCGTGCACGGCGAGCAGGACATGCATTTCCATCAGCCGCTCGTGCCAGGCCTGGATATCACCAGCCGGGCGGAGGCCTACAGCATCCGCGTCGTCAAGACGGGGACGCGCTACACGATCAAGGTGGTGAGCACCGCCGCATCCAGTGGAGAGCCGGTGCTCGAGCAGTACGTCACCATGTTCGTTCGTGGCATGACCGACGGGGAGAGCGGCGGTCCCGACAAGCCCGACCACACCTTCCCCCGCGAGGCACGGTCGGCGCCGGTGGGTGACCACACCGTGCACGTGGACGACGACCAGACGTTCCGGTACCGGGACGCGTCGGGCGACACGATGCCGATCCACGTCGACGACGCCTTCGCCAAGAGCGTGGGGCTGCCGGGCATCATTGCGCACGGGCTGTGCACGATGGCGATGTCGAGCCAGGCCATAGTCAGGCTGGGAGCCGACGGAGATCCGAGTCGTGTGCGACGGCTCGCGGTGCGGTTCGCCGGCAACGTGTTCCCAGGCGAGGACGTGACCACGACGGTGTACGACGCGGGTGCCACTGACGGCCGACGGGTCTACGCCTTCGAGGCCACGAGCCGCGGCGACCGCGTGATCACCCACGGCCGCGCCGAGGTCGGCCCCTGAGGGGCTGACGGTGCGGGGCGTGCCGCCACGCTGATGGCCATCCTCCGTCTGTTCGCGGCGGCGAGAGAAGCAGCCGGCACCGGTCGCGTCGAGCTGGCCGGGCCGACCGTCGCCGGGGTGCTGGCCGAGGCCCGCACGCGGTTCGGGGACGATTTCGCCCGGGTGCTGGCGGGGAGCCGCGTGTGGGTCAACGGGCAGCCGGCCAGCGACGACGACAGCCCGCTCACGGCCACTGACGAGGTCGCCGTGCTCCCACCCGTGTCGGGGGGAGCCGGCTGACCGGCCGAGGGGTGCTCAGCCCTTCTTGGTCTCCCAGAAGATCCTGTCGATCTCCGCGATCTGGCGGAGCAAGTCGTCGGCCACCTTCACGTCGTTGGTCGCCTTGGAGGCACCGGCCGCCTTGGTCGCGTTCCAGAACAGCTCGTGGAGCTGGGGGTACTTCTCGAGGTGGGGTGGCTTGAAGTAGTCGGTCCACAGGACCCAGAGGTGGTGCTTGACCAACTCCGCCCGTTGCTCCTTGATGAACACGGCGCGGGTCTTGAACACGTTGTCGTCGGAGGCGTTGAACTTCTCCATACACGCCTTCACCGAGTCGGCCTCGATGCGGGCCTGGGCCGGGTCGTAGACGCCACAGGGGAGGTCGCAGTGGGCATGGACCGGCTCGGGGGCCGAGATGCGGTCGACGAGGGCCAGGACACGGGAAGCGATCGGCATGAGGAAGCTCCTTGGGGCAGACACTCGGTGGACTCGATGACTCGGGTTCCGCACGTCGTTACCCTACCGCCGCTCCTGTCGAGGAAAACAACGTGAGAGGGGCGAAGCTGCTCGCCTGGATTGCGGTGCCGACAGCGGCCGGTGCCGTCGTCATCCGCCGGGTGCGTCGGGTGGAGGTCAACGGCGCCAGCATGCGCCCGACGCTCGAGCCCGGCGACCGCCTCCTCGTCGTGGCCGGCCGTCGCATCCGTCCTGGAGACCTGGTGGCGCTGGCCGATCCTCGTCAGCCCGCCCGCACCCTGGTCAAGCGGGTGGGGCGGGTCGACGAGACCGGCCTGACCGTGCTGGGCGACGACCCCGCCGCCAGCACCGACAGCCGGAGCTTCGGGCCCGTCCCCAGGCGAACCGTGCTGGGGAGGGCCGTGTACCGCTACGCGCCGACCGTGCGGGCCGGACCCATCCGCCGGGGTGCCAGGCCATCGCGCCGCTAGGGTGACCGGTCGAGATGCGCAGCCTGGCCGTCCTCTCCATGCACACGTCGCCTTTGGCGCAGCCTGGCACCGGAGACGGTGGCGGGATGAACGTGTACGTGCGCGAGCTGTCGGCTGCCCTGGCTCGGACCGGCGTCGAGTGCGACGTGTACACCCGGGCCTGGTCGGACGCGCTGCCGGCGACGGTCAGCGTGGAACCCGGCCTGCGGGTCCACCACGTCCCCGCCGGCCCGCTCGCCCACTTGCCCAAGGAGGCCCTTCCCGGCGTGGTGGAGGAGTTCACCGATGGTGTGCTCGCCCGTATGAAGGGCGCTTCGGCGGGGTGGGAGGCCGGGTGGGATGGTTGCCCCGACGCCATCCACGCCAACTACTGGCTCTCGGGGATTGCCGGCCACGTCCTCAAGCACGAGCTCGGGGTGCCGCTGGTGTCCACGTTCCACACGCTCGACCGGGTACGGGCGGAGGCCAGCCCCGAGGACGTCGGCGCCGCCGAGCCCGCCCGCCGAGCCGAGGCGGAGGCTCGCGTCATCGGTTGCTCGGATGCCGTGCTGGCGTCGTGCTCGGTCGAGGCAGCACAGATCTCCGAGCTGTACGGCGGCGAGCCGTCACGGATCGAGATCGTCGCTCCGGGGGTGGACCACGCCTTCTTCTCGCCCGGCCACCGTCCCCAAGCCCGCCGGGCGTTGGGCCTGCCCGAGGGCGGGGCCATCCTGTTGTTTGCCGGTCGCATCCAGCCGCTGAAAGGAGCCAGCGTCGCGGTTGAGGCCCTGGCCCGCCTCGGGTCCCGGCGCGGCGGCGTGCTCGTCGTGGTCGGAGGACCAAGCGGCCCGCGAGGATATGACGAGCTGAGGAGGCTGCACGCCCTCGTCGAAAAGCTGGATCTCGGAGATCGGGTTCGCTTCGTCCCGCCCCAACGACACGAGATGCTGTCCACCTACTACCGGTCGGCCGACGTCTGTCTCGTTCCCAGCCGCTCGGAGTCCTTCGGCCTGGTGGCCCTGGAAGCCGCCGCCTGTGGCACTCCTGTGGTCGCCTCGGCCGTGGGCGGGCTGCGGACGCTCGTCGACCACGGCCGCACCGGCTTCCTCGTCGAGGGACGCGATCCGGCGACGTTCGCCGCATACGTCACCGATCTCCTGGACGATCGCCGGCTGGCGGGCGAGATGGCCGTTAGCGCCGCCGCCCGGGCCCGGGTCTACACCTGGTCGGGGGCCGCCGCCCGGCTCCGCAGCCTCTACGTCGAGCTCACCGACCGCCAGCTCGTCGACTGCTAGATGGGCGCTGGCGCGGCGTCGGCGCGGGAGCTCGACGCGGTCTCCGCCTGCATCGGCGACTGGGCCGAACGGCAGCTGCGGGCGGGGGGAATGCTCGTCGCCGTCGACCACGATCCCGAAGCTCGTCGGTGGTACGCCCGCATGCGCGGTGAGGAGAAGGCCGTCATCACCGTCTGGCTCACGCTGGGTCAGCGCAGCCTGCACCACGAGACCCAGGTGATGCCGGCACCCGAGGAGAACGTCGAGGCCTGCTACGAGTACCTGTTGCGCCGCAACGGCGCCCTGATCGGCACTCGGTTCGCCCTCGGCGCCGAGGACGCCGTGTACCTCGTGGGTCAGATCCCGGTCGACCAGGTGAGCGAGGCGTCGCTGGACCTCATGGCGGGGTCGGCGTACGCCTACACCGAGGAGTGCTTCCCCACGGCCATGGCCATCGGGTTCGCCAGCCGGTACCGGCGACCGCGTCGCAGGTGAGGGTTGCTCGGTGTGCACGACGGGACTACGTTTCGACGGCGCAGGCCCGAGGGGCGGAGCGACGATTCTCGTTCGGGGAAGTGCGGGAGTCGTCGTGAGGTTCCTCGGGCCTGTTTCGCTGTAGCCTCCCGGCCGATGTCGAGGCCGCGTCTGCTGATCGTCGGCGGAGGCCGGATGGGCGAAGCCCTGCTCGGCGGGCTCATCTCCAGGGGCTGGGCCCAGGCATCGGAGCTGGCCGTGTCCGAGAAGCTCCCGCACGCTCGTTCCGCCCTCGCCGATCGGCATCCTGGGGTGAGCGTCACTCCGGCTCCCGTCGCGGCCGACGGCACCGTGGTGGCGGTGAAGCCCGACGACGCCGAGGCGGCGTGCCGGCAGGTGGCCCAGGTGGGCCCCGAACGGCTTCTCTCGATCGTCACCGGTGTGCCCGTGGAACGGATCGAGGGTTGGCTGGGCGATGGCGCCGCCGTGGTGCGGGCGGTCCCGAACACCCCGGCTCTCGTGGGAGCGGGGGCCACGGCGATCGCCGCCGGTCACAGGGCGGGCGAGTCGGACCTGAGCTGGGCCGAGCACATCCTCGGGGCGGTGGGGCAGGTCGTGCGGGTACCCGAGGACCTCCTCGACGCCGTCACTGGGTTGTCGGGGTCGGGCCCCGCCTACGTGTACCTGCTCGTGGAGGCGCTGGTCGAAGCGGGCGTCCTCAACGGGCTGACGTGGGACCTGAGCAGGGATCTCGTCGTCCAGACGGTACTGGGCTCGGCCCGCATGCTGGAAGAGACCGGCCAGCGCCCTGAATCACTGCGCAGCGCCGTGGTCTCCCCGGGGGGGACGACGGCGGCCGGGCTCGCCGTCCTCGAGTCGCGAGCGGTGCGGGGGGCGGTCATGGAGGCGGTCGCCGCCGCCACCGACCGGGCCCGCCAGCTCGGACGACACTGACCAGGTGGAGCGATCGGGCCCCGTGGCGTACAGTCGCTCACGGGTGGAGAGGGGTGATTCCGCTGAGCAAGGCACAGTACGCGACGGCCAGGTTCCTCACCGTGGCCGAGGTGGCCAATCTCCTACGGGTCTCCAGTATGACGGTGTACCGGCTGATCAATGCCGGCGAGCTGCCGGCCGTACGCATCGGGAAGTCCTACCGGCTCCGTGAGGACGACGTGGACAAGTACCTGGCCGAGCGCTACACCGAGGCTGGCTGACCGCACCATCCTTCGAGACCCTGCCGGCGGTGGCGCCGGCTGACAGGCGGCCAGGGTGTCGGCGCGGCCCATCGGGCGGGACACGATCTCGTTCCTCTCCGACTACGGCGCGGACGACGAGTTCGTCGGCGTGGTGAAGTCCGTGCTCCGCCGGCTCGCTCACGACGCTGTCGTGATCGACATCACGCACCAGGTGCCGCCGCACGACATCAGGACTGGTGCCCTGACGCTCGAGCGCGCCGTCCCGTACCTCGTTCCGGGAGTGGTCCTCGCGGTGGTGGACCCTGGTGTGGGCACGGATCGTCGCGCGGTCGCCGTGGAGGTCGAGTCCGACCCACGGCGGGTCTTCGTCGGCCCGGACAACGGGCTCCTGGTGCCGGCGCTCGACGCGTTGGGCGGAAGAGGCCGGGCCGTCGTCCTGAGTGAGCGCCTGCGCCAGCCGAGGACAGGCGCGACCGGCGCCACCTTCGACGGCCGGGACCTGTTCGCGCCGGCGGCGGCGCAGCTGTGCACGGGCGCCGACCTCGACGACCTCGGCCCGCACATCGAGCCCGACAGCCTCGTGCCCGGGCGCCGGCCGTCACCGGTCCGGAAAGGGACCGGTCTGGCGACCGAGGTCCTGTGGATCGACCGGTTCGGGAACGCGCAGCTGGCGGCGGGGCCCGAGGACGCCGCGGACCTGGGCGAACGCGTGCGGTTGACCCTTCCGAGCCGCGAGGTCGTCGCCCGGCGGGTGGCGTCCTTCGCGGACATCGGGCCGGGTCAGGTGGGACTGGTGGTCGACTCCTGGGGCATGCTCGCCGTGGCCCTGGATCGCCGGTCGGCGGCGGACGAGCTGGGGCTGGCGGCCGGCGACGAGGTCGTCCTCGACCGGAGCACGGCCGACCCGGAAGGTCGGCACGGAGACAGAGCGGACGGGGGTACAAGCCCAGAGTGAACCTCGCCACCATCATCGATCCCCACCCCGACGACGCTCCCGCCCTGGTGAGCGACGAGCGGGTGACGACCTACGGGGACCTGCGTCGTCAGGTGGCCGGTTTGCGGGGAGGGCTCGTCCGCCTGGGAGTGCAACCGGGTGACCGGGTCGCCATCCTGTGCGCGAACACTCCCGCCTTCGTCGTTTCCTACCTCGCCGTCCTCGGCATCGGCGCCGTCGCCGTGCCGATCGACCCCGCCCTCCCGCTCGGCGCTGTCGAGCGCGAGCTGCGCGCCATCGGGCCCCGGCTGGCGGTCGTCGGCCGCACTGGATCAGACCCGTTCGCCGGTCTCGACCGCCAAGCTGTCGGGCTGGAGACGGTGATCGCAGCCGAGGAAAGCAACCTCGAGGGCGCCGTGGACTACCAGGACCTCGTCGACGGCCCGACAGCCGACACGGTCGCCCGCGCCGACGCCAACCTCGCCGCCCTCCTGTTCACGGCGGGCACCGGGGGTGACCCGAAGGCTGCCATGCTCACCCACGGGAACCTGCTGGCGAACCTGGAGCAGGTGCAGGCCTTCGCCGGTCAGGCCATGCACCCCGAGGACGTCGGACTGGCGATCATCCCGTTCTTCCACATCTTCGGGCTCAACGTCGTGCTGGGCCTCGCCCTGCTGGCGGGCGCCAGCCTGGTGCTCGTCGAGCGGTTCGACGCCGCCGCCACCCTGGCCCTGGTGGCCCGACGAGGCGTGACGATCGTCGCCGGCACCCCGCACATGTTCGCCGCCTGGGAGGCGATCGAGGGTGCGACCGGTGACGAGCTGCGGTCGGTGCGCCTGGCCGTCTCCGGCGCCTCGCCTCTCCCGGCAGACGTGGGCCAGGCCATGCAGGATCGTTTCGGCGTGCCGCTGTGGGAGGGCTACGGGCTCACGGAGGCGAGCCCGATCGTGACCTCCTCGTTGTTGCTCGGGCGCCCGCGGGCGGGCGCCATCGGAGCGCCGCTTCCGGGCATGGAGCTGCGTCTGGTCGACAGCAACGGCCAGGAGACCCTGCTCGGCGACGCGGGAGAGATCTGGGTGAAGGGACCGAACGTGTTCGCCGGGTACTGGAACGATCCGGCCGCCACGGCCCGCGTCCTGACGCCCGACGGCTGGCTACGCACCGGGGACGTGGCGGTCGCCGACGAGGACGGATACCTCCACATCGTCGACCGGGCCAAGGATCTCATCATCGTCCTCGGCTTCAACGTGTACCCGGCCGAGGTCGAGGAGACCCTGATGACCCATCCCGCCATCGCCGACGCCGCCGTCGTAGGCGTGCCGCACCCGTCGTCGGGCGAGACCGTCAAGGCGATCGTCGTCCTCGAGCCCGGCGCCCACCTCGACGCGTCCGAGGTGATCGACTACTGCGCCGACCGCCTGGCCCGCTACAAGTGCCCCACGGAGGTCACCTTCGCCTCGTCGCTTCCCCACGGTCGCACCGGCAAGCTGCTGCGCCGGGCGCTCCAGTAGTACCCCCGGGGCGCCGCTACGATTCATCATGGCCGACGGTCGGTTGCGGCGCATTCCCGAGGCCACGGTGGCGCGCCTGCCGGTCTACTGGCGGGCGCTGCTCGAGCTGGTCGAGGCCGGGATCCCCACCGTCTCGTCCGAGGGCCTGGCCGACATGGCGGGCGAGAACGCCGCCAAGGTGCGCAAGGACCTGTCCTACCTGGGCTCCTACGGCACCCGTGGCGCCGGCTACGACGTGGAGATGCTCACGGCCCAGATCGGTCACGAGCTCGGCCTCAACGAGGACTGGCCGGTCGTGATCGTCGGGGTGGGGAACCTGGGCCGGGCCCTCGCCAACTATCGAGGGTTCTCGTCGCGAGGCTTTCGGGTGGCCGCCCTGGTCGATGCCGATCCGGCCAAGGTGGGCCAGCGCATGGGGGGCCTCGTCGTGAGCCCGGTCGAGGATCTCCCCGACCTGGTGGAGGGCGAGGGCCTCGCCATCGGGCTCATCGCCACGCCGGCGGGCGCCGCGCAGGGAGTCGCCGACCGCCTCGTGGCCGCTGGCGTGACCTCACTGCTCAACTTCGCGCCCGCCGTGCTGACGACGCCCGATCACGTCCTCCTGCGCCAGGTCGACCTCTCGATCGAGCTGCAGATCCTGAGCTTCTACGAGCGTCATCCGCTCGAGGTGACGATGCGCCGGGCGAAGATGGTCGGCGACCTCGACAGGCCGACACAGGAGGCCGGCTAGATCGAGCCGGTGCCATGGCCGTCGAGACACCCCAGTACCCGGTGAACCTCATCCTGGACGACCAGCCCTGCCTCGTGGTGGGGGCGGGCCGGATCGCGGCCCGCAAGGCTCAGGGGCTGTTGGCGTGCGGCGCCAAGGTCCGCGTCGTCGCGCCCCAGGTCGGCAGCCACGTTCGTGCCCTCGAGGGCGTCAGCTGGGAGGAGCGGGCCTACGCGCGCGGTGATGTCGCCGGCTACCGGCTCGTCATCGCCGCCACCGACGACCCCTCCGTCAACCGGGCCGTCTACGAGGACGGTGAGGCGGAGGGCGTCTGGGTGAACAGCTCCGACGATCCGGCCTCGTGCGCCTTCACTCTGCCGTCGGTCATCCGGCAGGGGCCGGTCATGGTGACGGTCTCCAGCGGCGGGCGCAGCCCTGCCCTGTCGGCGTGGCTGGGGGCCCGGCTGGCCGAGCAGCTCGGCCCCGAGTACGGCGTGCTGGGCGAGCTGCTGTCCGCCGAGCGGGACCGCCTCAAGGCGGCGGGCCGCTCGACGGAGGGGCTCGACTGGCAAAAGGCGCTCGACTCCGACATGCTCGAACTCATCAGAAGCGGACAGGTCGATCGAGCGAGGGAGCGGCTGCAGGCGTGTCTGTCCTCGTCGTAGGGCTCAATCAGCGCACGGTGGCGCTCGACATGCTCGAGCGCATGACCGTGAGCGATGCCCAGCTCCCGAAGGCCCTGCGCGACCTCCAGGACCGCGTCCATCTGTCCGAGGTCGTCGTCCTGTCCACGTGCATGCGCACGGAGGTCTACGCCGTCGTCGAGCGCTTCCACGGGGGAGTGAGCGACATCCGCGGCTTCCTGGCCGGGCTGGGCTCCGCCCCGCCCGAAGACTTCGCCGACGACCTGTACAGCTACTTCGAGGAGGGCGCCGCCGCCCACCTGTTCGAGGTGGCCGCCGGCATCGACTCCCCCGTGCTGGGCGAGGGCGAGGTCCTGAGCCAGGTGCGCCACGCCTGGGAGCGGGCCTGGGAGGAATCGGCCGCAGGACCGGCGCTCTCGCACCTGTTCCGACACGCCGTCGAGGTCGGCAAGCGGTCCCGTTCGGAGACGGCGATCGCCAGAGGGATCACCTCCCTGTCGCAGGCGGCGGTCGCTCTCGTCCAGGAGCGGCTGGGCGGCTCGCTCGATGGCTACGACGTGCTGATGGTCGGCGCCGGCGACGTGGGCGAGGGGATGGCCGCAGCCCTGTCCGCCTCGGCCGGCGCCCGTCGGGTGATGGTCGCCAACCGCACCCGCGACCGGGCCGTCGAGCTGGCCGAGCGCGTGGGCGGTGAAACGGTCGAGCTGGCCGCCCTGGACCAGGCGCTGGTGGATGTCGACGTCGTGCTCACCTCCACCGGCTCGCCGGCCATCCTCCTCGAGGCGTCCGACCTGGCGCCCGTCGTCCGCCGCCGTGGCGGCCGGCCGCTGCTGGTGATGGACGTGGCCGTGCCCCGAGACGTCGATCCCGGCGTGGCCGAGCTCGAGGGCGTGACCCTGCTCGACATGGACGACCTGCGCTCGTTCGCCGAGGCGGGGATGGCCGGTCGGCGTCGCGAGGTCGCCCGGGTGCGGACGCTCATCGACGAGGAGGTCGAGCGGTACCTGGACAGCACGGCGGCGCGCGGGGTGTCGCCGCTGGTGGCCGCCCTGCGAGCTCGGGCCGAGGATGTGAGGGTCGCCGAGCTGCAGCGCTTCCGGTCCCGCCTGAGCGGGCTCGACCCCAAGGAGCGCGAGGCCGTCGAGGCCCTGACCAAGGGGATCCTGGGCAAGCTGCTGCACGAGCCCACCGTGCAGCTGAAGGAGTCGGCGGGCTCGCCTCGGGCGGAGCGTCTGGGCGACGCGCTGCGCGCCCTGTTCGATCTCTAGGCGCGCCGTGGGCGGTGCCCGTCCGCCGCTGCGGGCCGCGACCAGGGGCAGTGAGCTCGCCAGGTGGCAGACCGCCTATGTCGGTCACGCGCTCGGGCGGGAGATCGAGGTCGTCGTCGTCGAGACCGGCGGAGATCGCCGCAGTGACGTGCCCATCTGGGAGATCGGGGGCCAGGGCGTCTTCGTCAAGGAGGTCCAGGCGGCGGTGCTGGAAGGCCGGGCGGACGTGGCCGTCCACTCGGCCAAGGATCTTCCCTCGGCTCCCACCCCCGGTCTGGCGCTGGCGGCCTTCCCGGAGCGGGACGATCCCCGTGACGCGCTGGTGGGCTCGTCCCTCGAAGGGCTGCCGGCTGGCGCTCTGGTGGCGACCGGATCGGTGCGCCGCCGCGCCCAGCTGGCATGGGCTCGACCGGATCTCACCTTCACCGGCCTGCGGGGCAACATCGCCACCCGTCTGGCCAAGGCCTCGTCCTACGACGCCATCGTGGTGGCCCTCGCCGCCCTGCGCCGGCTGGGACGGACCGACCGCGTCGCCGAGGCCGTCGACCCGGCCGTGATGCTGCCCCAGGTCGGACAGGGTGCTCTCGCCGTCGAGTGCAGGCTCGACGACGAGGCCACGCGAGCGGCCCTCGAGTCGGTCGACCACGCCCCGTCGAGGCGGGCGGTCGAAACCGAGCGCGCCTTCCTGGCCGAGCTCGGCGGCGGCTGCGGGCTGCCCGTGGGTGCCCACGCCCACCTCGTCGACGGTGACGATCTCGAGCTGGCCGGTATGGTGGCGAGCCTCGACGGAACAGTGATGCTCCGCCAGACCATGGTCGGACCGGAGCCGGACGCCCTGGGACGGGCACTGGCCCGTCATCTCCTGGACGACTGCGGCGGGCAGGCGCTGCTCGAAGACCTCGCCGGGGTGGGCGCGCCGTGACCGTCTATCTGGTGGGAGCGGGCCCCGGTGACCCCGGCCTGCTGACGCTCAGGGGCGCCGAGGTGCTGGGCCGGGCCGACCTCGTCGTCCACGACCGGCTGGCCGAGCGCTCGCTCCTCGACCTCGCCCCCGCCACCGCCGAGCGGGTCGACGTCGGGAAGCGCCCCGGTGGTCCCGTGCACCAGGAAGAGATCAACGCCCTCCTCGTCGAGCAGGGCCGTGCCGGTCGCTGCATCGTGCGGCTCAAAGGAGGCGACCCTTTCGTGTTCGGCCGCGGCGGGGAGGAGGCCGAGGCCCTCGTCGCCGCCGGCGTCGACTTCGAGGTCGTACCCGGTGTCACGGCCGCCGTCGCCGTGCCCGCCTACGCGGGAGTCCCCGTCACCCACCGCGGACTCTCGACGTCGTTCACCGTCGTGACCGGTCACAGCCGCCAGGCCCTGGACGCCGACGTCGACTGGGACGCGCTGGCCCAGGTCGGGGGGACGATCGTCGTCCTCATGGGCGTCGCCCATCGGGACGAGATCGCCCGGCGCCTCATCGACGGAGGACGCCCGCCCACGACGCCGGTGGTCGCCACCAGCTGGGGCACCCGACTGGCGCAGCGCAGCGTGCGCACGACGCTCGCCGACCTGGCCGCGGCCGAGCTGGAGCCGCCGGTCACCATGGTGATCGGTCCTGTCGCCCGGCTGGACCTGGCCTGGTTCGAGCGGCGGCCCCTCCTGGGCTGGACCGTGGTCGTGACCCGAGCCCGTTCCCAAGCCTCGGCCCTCGTGGACCGTCTGCGGGACGTCGGCGCCGGTACCGTCGAGCTCCCGGTCATCTCGGTGACCGAGGCGGCCGACGGGGGCGCGTTGTTGCGGTCGGCCGCCAGCCGGCTCGACCGGTACGGGTGGGTGGTGTTCACCTCGGCCAACGCCGTCGACGCCCTGACGTGCCACTTGCGCGACGCCCGCGACTTCGGCGGGGCACGCCTCGCTGCCATCGGCCCCGCCACGGCGGAGGCCCTCGCCCGCTTCGGCGTGGTCGCCGATCTCGTTCCCGGGCGGTTCGTGGCCGAGGGGTTGCTCGACGCCTTCCCCGAACGGTCGTCCTCCGACCCGCGAGACAAGCGCCGGGTCCTGCTTCCCCGGGCGGCCGAGGCCCGGGACGTCCTCCCCAAGGGTCTCGCGGCCAAAGGCTGGGAGGTCGACGTGGTCGAGGCCTATCGCACCGAGCGGCTCCGGCCGGCGCCAGAAGCTCTGGCGGGCCTGCGCACGGCCCAGGTCGTCACGTTCACGTCCTCGTCGACGGTCACCGGCTTTCTCGACGTCGTCGATCGCGCCGACGTGCCCCCGATCGTCGCCTGCATCGGCCCGATCACGGCCGACACCGCCCGGTCGCTGGGACTGCGGGTCGACGTGGTCGCCGAGACCCACACGATCGACGGCCTCGTCGACGCCCTGGTCGATCACCGTAGGCTGAAGGGGTGAGCTTTCCCGCACGACGACTGCGGCGGCTGCGGAGGCACCCGGCCCTGCGGCGCATGGTTGCGGAGAGCCGGGTATCCGTCGACGACCTGGTCGCTCCGCTCTTCGTGCGCGAAGGCATCGACGAGCCCCGGCCCATCTCGTCGCTGCCGGGCGTGGTCCAGCACACCACCGCCTCGCTGGTGAAGGAGGCGCGCCGTCTGAGCTCGCTCGGCGTTCCCGCTCTCGTCCTGTTCGGTCTGCCCGCGGCCAAGGACGCGGTCGGCTCGGAGGCGTGGAACCCCGACGGCGTCGTCCAGGTGGCGCTGCGGGAGCTGCGCCACGATCTGGGCGACGCCATGGTGCTCGTCGCCGACCTGTGCCTCGACGAGTACACCGACCACGGGCACTGCGGCGTCCTCACCCCGTCCGGCACCGTCGACAACGACGCCACGCTCTCGCTGTACGGGCGCGTCGCCGTAGCGCAGGCCGAGGCCGGCGCCGACGTGGTGGCGCCGAGCGGGATGATGGATGGTCAGGTGGGCGCCATCCGCGCTGCGCTCGACGAGGATGGCCGCGCCGGGGTCGCCATACTCGCCTACGCGGCCAAGTACGCGTCAGCCCTCTACGGCCCCTTCCGTGAGGCAGTCGACGTGACGATCGCCGATGGCGGCGACCGCAGGGACTACCAGCAGGATCCGCCCAACCGACGCGAGGCACTGGCCGAGGTGGCCCTCGACGTCGCCGAGGGCGCCGACATGGTGATGGTCAAGCCGGCCCTGGCCTACCTCGACGTGATCGCCGCCGTGCGGGAGAGGTTCGACGTGCCCGTGGCCGCCTACAACGTGAGCGGCGAGTACGCCATGGTCAAGGCGGCCGGCGAGCGGGGATGGATCGACGCCGCCGCTGTGGCCCTCGAGCACGTGGGCGCCATCAAGCGGGCGGGGGCGGACCTGATCCTCACCTACTTCGCCTCCGAGCTGGCGGAGACTCTCGGAAGCTGATGCTCGACTCCCGGGCTCGAGCAGTCACCAACGCCGAGCTCTACCGCCGGGCGTGCCGGGTGCTCCCTGGGGGGGTCGACTCACCGGTGCGGGCGTTCCAGGCGGTCGGAGGCGAGCCCTACTTCGTCGACCGCGCCGAGGGTGCCTACGTCTGGGATGTCGAGGGTCGCCGCTACGTGGACTACGTCCAGTCGTACGGAGCGTCCATCCTCGGCCACGCCCATCCGGCGATCATCGACGCCGTGCAGCGGGCCGCGGCGCGCGGCACGTCGTACGGAGCGCCGACGGAAGGAGAGGTCTTCCTGGCCGAGGCAATCCGCGACCGGGTGCCGGGTTGTGAGCTCGTCCGGCTGACGTCGAGCGGCACCGAGGCGGCCATGAGCGCCGTGCGGGTGGCGCGGGGAGCCACGGGGCGGTCGCGGGTCGTCAAGTTCGCCGGCTGCTACCACGGCCACAGCGACAGCCTGCTCGCCGGCGGTGGCAGTGGCGTCGCCACCCTGGGGCTGCCCGACTCCGCCGGCGTGCCGCCCGCTGCCGTCGCCGACACCATCGTCGTGCCCTACAACCGGGTCCCCGAGCTCGGGCCGGACGTGGCCTGCGTGATCGTCGAGCCCGTGGCCGCCAACATGGGGCTCGTTCCTCCCGCCCCCGGGTTCCTCGAGGGATTGCGGCAGGCGTGCGACGCCGCCGGGGCTCTCCTGGTGTTCGACGAGGTCATCACCGGCTTTCGGGTGGCGCGTGGCGGCGTGACCGAGACGAGCGGCGTCGTCCCCGATCTGTGGTGCTTCGGGAAGGTGATCGGCGGCGGGCTGCCGGTGGGAGCCTTCGGCGGCGGTCGCTCGACCATGGAGGTGCTGGCCCCCACCGGTCCCGTGTACCAGGCGGGGACGCTGGCGGGGAACCCGCTGGCCACGGCGGCGGGCCTGGCCGCTCTCGAGCTGCTGACGCCCGACGTCTACGAGATGCTCTCGGCGCGGGTTGCCCGCTTGGCGGCAGACGTGGAGCGGGTCTTCGACCACGCCGGCGTCGCCGTCCAGGTCCCTGTGGTGGGACCACTCATGGGGCTGTTCTTCTCCGCCGATCCGGTGACCGACTACGAAGGCGCCCGGGCGGCGGCCGCGGGAGGACACTACGCGCGGTTCTTCCACGCCCTCCTGGCCCGCGGGGTCGCTCTCGCCCCCGGGCCCTACGAAGCCATCTTTCCCAGCCTCGCCCACAGCGACGAGGACTTGTCGAACACGCTGGCGGCGGCGGCCGCTGCTGCCTCCGAGCTGGCCGGCGGTCGGCGCCGATAGACCCGCGGTTCCACGTTTGGTCGAAAAGGGCTCCGCGCGCCGGACCGCCCCGCCCACTTTCGACGATACGTGGAACCCGAGCAGTCCCCGAAGCTCCGAGGTGGCCCGCGGGTTACGCCCGGCGGGCCAGCGCAGCCACCGCCCGGTAGGCGGCTTCCGCCGGCCCGATCTCGTCGGGCCGCAGCAGGTTGGCCATGATGCGCAGCACCCACTCCATCAGGGTGCGGCTGTGCATGCCGGCTCCCACACAGACCCGCATCAGCTGGGGTCGGCCGATGAGCTGCACGAAGGCCTGCGCCACCCGGTAGTAGAGGCCGTAGCGGCGCTGGAGCGTCGTCTCGTACTCGTCGAGGGCGCCATCCTCGCCCGTGGCCAGGGCTTGGCCCACGGCTGCCGCGGCCAGTCGCCCCGTCTCGTAGGCGTAGGCGATGCCCTCACCGTTGAACGGGTTGATCGAGCCGGCGGCGTCGCCCGCGACGAGGTAGCCCGGACCGACGCGGGGGCCGACGGACAGTCCCATGGGCAGCCGTCCACCCGTCGGCGCGCCGCAGGAGGTGGCGGGCGACAGCTCCCACGAGCGCGGAGCGGTGTCGACGAACGCGGCCATCAGCTCGGTGGTGTTGACGGCCGCCCAGCGGTCGGGGGTCGACAACAGCCCGACGCCCACGTTCACGCGGCCGTCGCCCAGGGGGAAGATCCAGCCGTAGCCGGGCAGGACCTGGCCGCTCCGGTCCCTGACGTCGAGGTGCGACTCGATCCAGGGCTCGTCGTGGCGGGGTGAGCGGTAGTAGCCGCGCAGTGCCATGCCCAGCGCGAGGGAGCGATCCCTGCTGGCCCCCAGCGCCCGCCCGAACCGCGAGTTGGCGCCGTCGGAGACGATCACGTACCGGGCCCTGATCTCCTCGGTGGCGCCGCCTTCGTGGTCTGCAATCACCGCTCCACCCACTCGGCCGTCCTCGATGACGGGCGCCGTCGCCTCGGTGCCCTGCCGAAGGGTGGCGCCGGCCTTCACGGCCCGCTCGGCGACGAGATGATCGAGGTCGCGCCGGGTCACCACATAGCCGTAAGTGGGGAGGTCGGGGTGGTCGGGCCAGGCCAGCTCGAGCTGGCGTCCGAAGGCCATTGCCCGCAGCCCGTCGTAGCGATGGAAGCGGGCCAGCTCGGGGGCGAGGCCCATGTCGTCGAGCTGGCGCACCGAGCGGGGGGTGAGGCCGTCGCCGCACGTCTTTTCCCTCGGGAAGCGCTTGCGCTCGAGCAGCATCACGTCGTAGCCGGCGTCCGCGAGCCAATAGGCGCACACGGACCCTGACGGACCCGCGCCCACGACAAGGACGTCGTGGCGGCGGTCGACCGACGAGCTCACGGGACGACTCTAGGACGGCCTGGGTCCGGGCGCCGAAGCGGGCGGCGCCGATCTGACCGCCTTCGAGGGGCCGTGGTACAAAGGCGGCGAGGTTCGACGATACGGGCCTCGCCACCAGGGGGGACTGCCCGCCGATGGATAACTACCTGCCGATCGTCTGCATGTTCGTCCTGGGGATCGTGTTCGCCGCGGGCTCGTTCACCGCGTCCAGGATGCTGGCACCCAGGCGATCGACGACCGCCAAGGCGGCTCCGTACGAGTGCGGGATCGTGCCCGAGCGGGAGCCGGCGGAACGGTTCCCCGTGCGGTTCTACATCGTGGCCATGGTCTTCATCGTGATCGACATCGAGATCATCTTCCTGTACCCCTGGGCGGTCATCTTCCGGCAGCTGAGCACGTTCGGTCTGGTCGAGATGGTGCTGTTCGCCGTCGCCGTCCTGCTGTCGTTCATCTACCTCATCGCCAACGGCGCCCTCGACTGGGGCCCCTTCAGGCGCCTGCGCCCGCTGCCGGGCACGACCACGCAGCGGACGACCGACACCACGGTCCGCCGCATCACCCAGGACACCGGCGAGGCGGCCTGACCATGGGGCTCGAAAGCCTCAACCACAACTTCCTCACCGGCAACCTCGAGAACCTGGTGAAGTGGGCTCGCCGCAGCAGCGTGTGGCCGGCTACGTTCGGCCTGGCCTGCTGCGCCATCGAGATGATGTCTGCCGGGGCGGCGGACTACGACCTGGCCCGCTTCGGCATGGAGGTGTTCCGGGCCTCGCCCCGCCAGGCCGACCTCATGATCGTCGCCGGCAGGGTCTCGCAGAAGATGGCGCCCGTGCTCCGTCAGGTCTACGACCAGATGGCCGAGCCGAAGTGGGTGCTGTCGATGGGTGTGTGCGCCTCCACCGGCGGCATGTTCAACAACTACGCCATCGTCCAGGGCGTCGACCAGGTGGTGCCGGTCGACGTCTACGCGCCCGGGTGCCCGCCCACGCCGGAGACCCTCATGCACTCGATCCTCACCCTGCACGAGAAGATCCGCACCGGCGAGATCACCCGCCGCCGGAAGGCCACGGGCGCTGGCGCCGAGCTGCAGCTCGACCAGCCCGCGCCGGTCTACGTGGGGACGCCGCGTTGATGGCGGCCACGACGGGCGACGTGATCCATCCGACGCGTGACGACTACCTCCAGGTCGTCGGCGGGCTGAAGGACGAGGGCTTCGAGATGTGCGTCGACGTCTGCGCCGTCGACTACCTGACCCATCCCGGCCGTACTCTTCCGCCCGAGGTGCGTCCCGAGCGCTTCGAGGTCGTGGTGAACCTCGTCTCGCTGGAGCACCGCCGACGTATCCGCATCCGGGTACAGGTGCCGGAGTCCGACCCGACGATCGCCTCGCTGTTCGATCTCTATCCCGGGGCCGAGGCTCCCGAGCGCGAGGTCTTCGACATGCACGGGATCAGGTTCACCGGCCATCCCGACCTGAGCCGGATCCTGATGCCCGAGGACTGGGAGGGGCATCCGCTGCGCAAGGACTACGCGATCGGGCGGGTGCCGGTGCAGTTCAAGGAAGCCCCTGGACCGCGTTGAGCCGAGAGAGTTGAGGCGTCTATGAGCAACACCGAAGACGAGACCCGTCTGGTCGCCGAGACCTCGGAGGGCACCCAGGAGATGTTCCCTCGCGAGGGGACGGCCCCGGCCGAGCGCGAGCGGGAGGAAGGCCTCATTCTCCGTCGCCCCGAGGGCGCCCCGGCCTTCGATCCGGGCGACATCGACGTCGAGGTCGGCGAAGACGAGACCATGATCATCAACATGGGTCCGCAGCACCCGTCGACCCATGGGGTGCTCCGGATCATGATGGAGCTCGACGGCGAGACCGTGCTGCGGGCCAAGCCGATCGTCGGCTACCTCCACACCGGCATGGAGAAGACCGGAGAGGACCTCACCTACCTCCAGGGCGGCACCAACGTGACCCGCATGGATTACCTGTCGCCGATCCACAACGAGATGGTGTTCGCTCTGGCCACCGAAGCCCTGCTCGGCGTGGAGATACCAGAGCGGGCGACGTGGATCCGCATGCTCATCGGCGAGATGAACAGGGTCTCGTCGCACCTGCTGTGGCTGGCGACCAACGGCATGGACCTCGGGGCCACCTCGATGATGATCTACGGGTTCCGCGAGCGCGAGGTGGTGCTCGACTTCCTCGAGAAGGTCTCCGGCCTGCGCATGAACCACAACTACATCCGACCGGGAGGGGTGGCGGCCGACCTCCCCGACGGCTGGCAGGACGACGTCGATGCCATCTGCCAGCTCATCCCGCCTCGACTGGCCGAGTACGACGACCTGTTCACCGGCCAGCCCGTGTTCCGGGAGCGCACCGAGGGCGTGGGGCGCATCACCCCCGAGCAGGCCATCGCCAGCGCGGCGACGGGGCCCATCCTGCGGTCGACCGGTGTGCCCTGGGACCTACGGCGCACGATGCCGTACCTGTTCTACGACCAGGTCGACTTCGACGTGGTGGTGGGGACCTACGGCGACGCCTTCGACCGCTACGCCGTGCGGCTGAACGAGGTCCGCGAGTCGCTCCGGATCATCAGCCAGGTCGCCGAGCGCATGCCGGCCGGGGACTACCGCACGCTCGACAAGAAGGTCACCCCGCCACCCCGGGCGCGCATCGACGAATCGATGGAAGCGCTCATCCACCACTTCAAGATCTTCACCGAGGGCTTCAAAGTGCCCGAGGGCGAGGTGTACGTCGGCATCGAGTCGCCCCGCGGCGAGATCGGCTGCTACCTCGTCTCCGACGGGTCTCCCAAGCCCTACCGCATGCACATCCGTGCGCCGTCGTTCAGCAACCTGCAGAGCCTGGCGACCATGGCCCGCGGTGGCCTCATCGCCGACGCGGTGGCCATCATCTCATCCATCGACCCGATCCTCGGCGAGGTCGACCGCTGATGGCGAAGCTCAGCGCCGACACCGTCGCCCAGGCCCGCGAGCTGATGTCGCTGTATCCCGAGTCCCGTTCGGCGCTGGTGCCCATCTGCCACCTGGCCCAGGCCGAGGTGGGCTGGCTGAGCCCCGAGGCCATGGAGCACATCGCCGAGATCATGGACATCACTCCCGCGGAGGTGCTGGGCACGGCGAGCTTCTACGAGATGCTGCGCACCGAGGCGGTCGGCCGCTACCTGGTGTCGGTGTGCACCAACATCGCCTGCCTGCTGACCGGTGCCTACGAGCTCCTCGACCACGCCGAGCAACGCCTCGGCATCGCGGTCGGGGGGACGACCCCGGACGGGACGTTCAGCCTCGAGGAGGCCGAGTGCATCGCCTTCTGTGACAAGGCGCCGTGCCTCCAGGTGAACCACCGCTTCTTCGGGCCGATCGACGACGACAGCTTCGACAGCCTGGTCGACGACCTCGCCGCCGGTCGCCTCGACGAGGAGGTGCCGCACCACGGGGTGCTGTCGCGGGTGCGCCGCGAGGGAGGGCTCGCCGTGCCCGCCGCCCAGGTGCAGGCGGAGCGGGCGGAGGCGGACCGGGCCCGGGCGGAGCGGGCCGCGGCGGCCGAGGCCCCGAGGTCCTGATGGCGCTCACCGACGCGGCACCGATCGTCACGGCGCGCCTGCGGTACCAGGACTCGCACACCCTCGAGCGGTATCTCGCCACGGGCGGCTACGACGGGCTGCGAAAGGCGCTGGGCATGGAGCCGGAGCAGGTCGCCGAGCAGGTGAACGCGGCCAGCCTGCTCGGCCGCGGTGGTGCCGGCTTCCCCGCCGGGCGCAAGTGGTCGATGATGCGCCAGGCACCCGTCCGCTACCTGGTCGTCAACTGCGACGAGAGCGAGCCGGCGACGTTCAAGGACCACCTGCTCATCGAGCGTGACCCCCACGCCATCATCGAAGGCACGCTCATCGCCGCCTACGCCAACCAGGTGGCCCAGGCCTTCATCTACGTTCGGGGGGAGTTCGCCGTCGGCATCGAACGCATGCAGGCGGCGCTGAACGAGGCGTACTGGTACGGAGCTGTCGGCCGCGACATCTTCGGATCGGGCTTCTCCCTCGATGTGGTCGTGCACCCCGGCGCCGGCGCCTACATCGCCGGCGAGGAGACCGGGCTGCTGGAGAGCCTCGAGGGCAAGCGGGCCTTCCCCCGCATCAAGCCCCCGAACTTCCCCGCCGCCATCGGTCTCTACGGACAGCCGACCGTCGTCAACAACACCGAGACGATGGCCAACCTCCCGTGGATCGTGCAGCACGGCGGGAAGGCCTTCGCCTCCCTGGGCGAGGGCAGCTCCACCGGCACGAGGATGTTCGCCCTGTCGGGCCACGTCCGCCGCCCGGGCAACTACGAGGTGGAGATGGCCAAGACCACCTTCCGCGATCTCATCTTCGCCCCCGTGCTGGGCGGCGGCATCCGCCACGGCCGCCAGCTCAAGGCCTTCATCCCCGGCGGAGTCTCGGCGCCCTGGTTCGGACCCGACCAGGTCGACCTGCCTCTCGACCAGGACGCGGTGGGCAAGGCCGGCTCCATGCTGGGCTCCGGGTCGGTCGTGGCCATGGACGATCAGACCTGTGTCGTGCGCGCCGCCTGGCGCATCGTGCGCTTCTTCTGGCGGGAGTCCTGCGGGCAGTGCACTCCCTGCCGGGAGGGTTCGGGCTGGATCGAGAAGATCGTCCGCCGCATCGAGGAGGGCTCGGGCCGGGAGCAGGACCTCGATCTCCTCCTCGACATGAACGACAACATCTCCCCCGGTTTGTCATGGCCCCCCCAGCAGACAACGATCTGTGTGCTGGGGCCCTCGATCCCGTCGTCGATCGTGTGGGCCATCCGCATGTTCCGGGACGAGTTTCTGGTGCACATCAAGGAAGGCGCCTGCCCGTATGGCTGACACCGCGACGGACACGCTCACCATCGTGGTCGACGGCCACGAGGTGGAGGCGAGCCCGGGCGAGATGGTGATCGCGGCCGCCGAGCGGGGCGGCACGTACATCCCGCGCTTCTGCTACCACCCCCGGATGCGGTCGGTCGGGATGTGCCGCATGTGCCTGGTCGAGATCAGGGGGCCCCGGGGCTACGCGCTCCAGCCGGCGTGCTTCATCGCCGTGGCCGACGGCATGGAGGTGCGCACCACCTCCGACAAGGTCAAGAAGGCCCAGGACGGGGTGCTCGAGTTCCTGCTCATCAACCATCCCCTCGACTGCCCCGTCTGCGACAAGGGCGGCGAGTGTCCCCTCCAGGACCAGACCCTCACCTACGGTCCCGGGGAGAGCCGCTTCATCGAGGAGAAGCGCCATTTCGCCAAACCGATCGCCATCAGCAGCCTGGTGGACCTGGATCGCGAGCGCTGCATCCAGTGCGACCGCTGCACCCGCTTTGCCAACGAGCATGCAGGGGAGCCGCTCATCAACTTCATCGGCCGGGGTGACCACATCGAGGTCAACACCTATCCCGACCATCCCTTCGCCTCGTACTTCAGCGGCAACACCGTGCAGATCTGCCCCGTGGGCGCCCTCACCGCCACGCCGTACCGGTTCAGGGCGAGGCCCTGGGATCTCGAGCAGGTCGAGAGCACGTGCACCTCGTGCGCCGTCGGGTGCCGGGTCGTGGCGCAGTCGTCCTCCAACCGGCTCACGCGCTATCTCGGCGTGGATTCGGACCCCGTGAACCAGACCTGGTTGTGCGACAAGGGCCGCTTCGACTTCGAGGCCGTCAACAGCGAGGACCGCGTGGGCCACCCCCTGGTGCGGAGGGGAGACGAGCTCGTCGAGGTTTCCTGGGACGAGGCCCTGATGGCTGCGGCCCAAGGCCTGGCCGGCGCCACGGCGCGCGGCGGCGCCTCCGCCGTCGGTGTCATCGGCGGCGCCCGGCTGCCCAACGAGGACGCCTACGCCTGGGCCAAGCTGGCCAAGGCCGTCATCGGCACCGACTCGGTCGACGCCCAGCTGGGCGACGGCCTGCCGGCCGAGGTCGTGCTCGGCCTGCCCCGGGCGACGATCGACCAGGCCTGCTCGGCCGACGCCCTGGTGCTGCTGGCACCCGATCTCCGCGAGGAGCTGCCGGTGCTGTTCCTGCGCCTGCGGGAGGCAGCCGTCGCGCGCGGGGTGCCGGTGATCGAGCTCACCGCGGTTCCGACCGCCATGACCCGCTACGCCACCGTCTCGCTCACCTACCGGCCGGGCGAGGCGGCCACGCTGGCTCGGGCCCTGGTGAAACCCGGCCAGGGCGGCGGCCAGGACATCGGGGACCCGCTGGACGCGGCGCGCCGGATCCTGCACAGGGGCGACGGCAAGGGCCCCGGAGCCGACGGCTCGGGCGTCGTCGTGGTCCTGGGGCGTCCGTCGGTCGCCGAGGGAGACGACGTGGTCGACGAGGCGGCCGCGGCGCTCTTCGGTGCCTGGCCCGAGGCCCGCTTCCTGCCCGCCCTGCGTCGGGCGAACGTGCAGGGTGCCCTCGACATGGGGCTGGCCCCCGGCATCCTGCCCGGCCGGGTCGGGCTGGACGACGGCCGGGCCTGGTACGCGGCGGCCTGGGGGACGGTGCCCGAGGAGCGGGGGCTGGACAGCGCCGGCATCCTCTCGGCGGCGGCCGAGCAGCGGATCACCGCCCTGGTCCTTCTCGGCGCCGACCCACTGCGGGACTTCCCCGACCGCCAGCTGGCGCAGCGAGGGCTGGCCGCGGCCAGCTTCGTGGTCGCCGTCGACACGTTCCTCAACGAGTCCTCGGGGCAGGCCGACGTCGTCCTGCCCGCCGCCGCCTATGCCGAGCGCCCCGGCACGACCACCAACCTCGAGGGTCGCATCAGCCGCTTGGGCCAGA
>JBPYEI010000007.1:0-3431 GCA_051985455.1 Acidimicrobiales bacterium | reverse complement strand
AGCTGCTCCTCGCCGGGATGCACGAACGATCGTCCGTCGGCGTGCATCTTGGCGTTGAAGCCGTAGGCGACCAGGAACTGGGAGATGTCGGCTACACACGCCGGCTCCAGGACCACCTCGTAGTGCCCAGGCGCGAGATCGATCGAGTCAGCGCCCAGCCGGGCCCGTGCGGCGGCGCCCTCACCCGCCCTGGCCCCGTTCAGGGACGCCAGGTCGACCGCTGTCTGCGAGCCACTGCCGTCGGCGCCCTCGAACCGCAGGATGCCGTCGATCGTGGCCTGGGTGGACCGCCCGGTGAGCCGCTGGCCGTCGGAGTTGGCGAAGCCGGCGACCTCGCTGGTCGTCTGGCAGTAGCCGGCGCCGGCCATGCCCGGTCCGGCCTCCAGGAAATCGCGCACCACCTCGGCCCGCTGGCGGGGCGAAGCCTCGTCCGTCGCCTTGTCGTAGTGGTCGACACGAGGCGCTGGCGCCGGAGGCGCCAGGCCGGGCCACTCCCGATCGGGCGGCCGGAGGAGGGCCGCTTCCAGCGTCCGCTCGACCAGGGCCCCCAGGCCGTCGTCGTCCACACGGTTGGTGCTCGCCCGCGCCAGGCGTCCGTCGGTCACGAGGGTGAGGGTGACAGAGCTCTTCTCCTCGGCGACGTTCTGGTGGATGAGAGAGTTGGCGAAGCGGGTGAGGGACCGCCTACCCGTCGCCACCCGCACTTGGGCCTCCGCCCGCCGCCCGACGATCTCGAGCACCCGGTCACAGACGCCAAGCTCGCCGTCAGTCAACCCGCCACTCCGACCCGCACGCCACGGAACCGGGCGGGGACGGCCGGGTGACCGGTGTGCCCCACCTGGCTGGGCTGACCCTTGCCACAGTTGGGCGTACCCCAGAACGCCCACTCCGCCGGGCCGCCCACCCGGTCCATGGATCCCCAGAACTCCGGCGTGATCCCGGTGTAGGTGGGGTTGCGCAGCATCCGCCGGCGTTCCCCACCCTTGATCTCCCAGGCGATCTCGCACCCAAATTGGAAGTTCAGCCGCTGATCGTCGATCGACCACGAGCGGTTGGTGTCCATGAAGATGCCGTCGTCGGTCTCGGCGATCATCTCCTCGAGATTCGAGTCACCGGGCAGCAGCCCGACGTTCGTCATGCGCACCATCGGGAGGCGGTTGAAGCCGTCGGCCCGCACCATCCCTCCCGCAGGCACACCCGCCAGCCCGGCCGAGTCGCGACCGGACAGCACGCCGACCCATGCCCCCTCGCGCACGATGTCGACCCGCTGGGCGGGCGTCCCCTCGTCGTCGTAGCCGAAGGACCCGAGGGCGCCCGGCAAAGTGGCGTCGGCCGTGATGTTCATGAGCTCGGAGCCATAGCGGAAGCGTCCCAGCTGTGAGAGGTCCAAGAAGGACGTGCCGGCGAAGGCCGCCTCCCAGCCGAGGATGCGATCTAGCTCGATGGCGTGACCGACCGACTCGTGGATCTGGAGGGCGAGCTGCTCGCTGCCGAGGATGAGGTCGGTGGTGCCGGCCGGGCAGGGCGGGGCGTGCAAGAGCGCCACCGCTTCCTCGGCGACGCGGTCGGCATTTCCGCCCAGATCGAGACCGCGCACCAGCTCCCAGCCCCGCGTCCCGTACTGGCCGCGGATGCCGGGGTAGGAGCGGCGCTGGGTCTCGCTGTCTCCCACGGCGGTGGCCGTCATCGAGGCCCCGCACTCGACCAACCGCTGCGAGATGCGGTGGCCCTCGCTCGACACGTACCACTTCTCGGTGTCCCACACGGTCGCGTCCGCCTCGGCCAGGGACACACCGTCGACGGAGCTCATGATGGCCGTCACGCCGAGGAGCAGGTCGGCCTTCTCGCTCAGCGACACGTCGAGGGGGTGCTCCTCGTAGGGGGACTCCCAGTGGGCGACCGTCGGCGCCACGTCGACCAGCCCGCCTGGCGCCGGACCGGCTCCGCCTGACCCCGCGACCAGCGCCGAGGCCTTGGCGATCTCGGCCGCTCGCTCCCCCGCCTGGCGCGCGGCGGCGCCCGTCGTCTCCGGCGTGGCGAAGAACCCCCATGACGAGCCGATCAGCGCCCGGACACCCACGCCGATGGACTCACTCTGAGTCAGGGACTCGACCTCATCGTCTCGAGCAGTGATCAGCTCGGTGCGACCGAGGACCACCCGGGCGTCGGCGTAGGCGGCCCCCGCAGCGAGGGCGCCCTCCACCGCCGCCTGGGTGACGTCGAACATCGCCGCTCCGCTGGCCTCAGGCGCGGCCGTTGGCGGCCAGGACAGCCTGGGCAGCGGCGAGACGGGCGATGGGCACCCGGAAGGGGGGGCAGCTGACGTAGTCGACACCCGCCCGGGCGAAGATGGCGATCGAGTCCGGGTCGCCGCCGTGCTCGCCGCATACGCCGATCTTGAGGTCGGGGCGGGTCTGCCGCCCCCGCTGGACACCCAGCGCCACCAGCTCGCCCACGCCGCCGGCGTCGACGGTCTCGAAGGGATTGTGCGGTAGCAGCCCCTTCTCCAGGTAGGCGCTCATCAAGCGGCCCTCGACGTCGTCGCGACTGAAACCGAATGTCATCTGGGTGAGATCGTTGGTCCCGAACGAGAAGAAATCGGCCTCCTCGGCGATCTCGTCCGCTCGCAGCGCGGCCCTGGGCGTCTCGATCATGGTGCCGATGGACACCTCCAGCCGACGCCGTCTGCCCCTGGCGCCGTTCCCGCCGGAGCTCTCGCCCCTGCCGGGCGATGCCGCCCCCACCACCTCGGCCACGGCCTTGGTAACCCACGAGCGGGCCAGCGCCAGCTCTTCCCGGGTAACGGTCAGCGGGATCATGATCTCGACGATGGGCGCGCCTCCGGCCGCTGCCCGCTCGGCCGCGGCCTCCATCAGGGCGCGGACCTGCATGGCGTACAGGCCGGGCTTGATGACCCCAAGACGCACCCCGCGGGTGCCGAGCATGGGGTTGACTTCTCTCCACGCCAGGGCGGCGTCGAACAGTAGGCGCTCGTCCTCCTCGAGGCCCTCGGTCGCCACCTTCACGATCAGGTCCTCGGTGTTGGGCAGGAACTCGTGCAGCGGTGGGTCGAGCAGCCGTACGGTCACCGGGAGACCGTTCATGGCCTCGAGGATGGCGGCGAAGTCGGCCTTCTGCGCCACGCGGAGCTCCTCGAGGGCGGATGCCTCCTCCTCGGGGGTGCCGGCCAGGATCATGCGGCGCACGATCGGCAGCCGGTCGTCGCCCAGGAACATGTGCTCGGTCCGGCACAGCCCGATGCCCTCGGCGCCGAAACTGCGGGCGTTGGCGGCATCGGCCCCGGTGTCGGCGTTGGTGCGCACAGCCAGGCGCCCGCGGCGGATCTCGTCGGCCCACCCGAGCACCGTGGTGAACTCGGCCGGCGGGGCTGCCGCCGTCAGCGGCACCTGGCCCAGCACGACCTCCCCGTT
>JBPYEI010000006.1:0-15400 GCA_051985455.1 Acidimicrobiales bacterium | reverse complement strand
GTGGCCTCGTGGATGCGCCCGCCCCGACCCACGTGGGTCGTCTTGCCGGTGTCCTCCTCCATGTGCGCCCGCTCGATGCCGACGCGGGCGCCGTCGGCGAGCTCCAGCCAGCCGTTGACGTTGATGGGCTCGTCGTACTGGCTGATCTGGTAGTCCTTCGGCATGTCGGGATAGAAGTAGTTCTTGCGGTGGAAGATCGACCGCCGGATCTCACAGTGCAGGGCGTCGCCGACACGCATCGCCAGCTCGACCGCGGCGGCGTTGAGCACGGGAAGCGAGCCCGGCAGACCGAGGCACACGGGGCAGACGTTGGTGTTGGGCTCCTCGCCGAAGGCATTGCGGCACGAGCAGAACAGCTTCGTCGCCGTCGCCAGCTCGGAGTGGACCTCGAGCCCCACCACTGTCTCCCACGCGCCGCTCATCGGACCGCTTCCGTGCGGGATGGCGTCGCCGTGGGGTCCGGCGCCGTCGCCTCCAGCGCCGCCGCCGCCCGGAACATGACGGCCTCGCCTCGAGTCGGCGCCATGACCTGGACGCCGACGGGCAGGCCGTCGTCGCCCGAGCCGTAGGGCACGCTCATGGCCGGGTGACCGGCGAGGCTCGACGGAACGGTGCACACGTCGCTGAGGTACATGGCGAGCGGGTCCGCCGTCTTGGCTCCAAGGGCGAACGCCGTGGTCGGGGTCGTGGGGGCGATGAGGGCGTCGAACCGGGCGTAGGCAGCGTCGAACGACCGGATGATGAGTGTCCGCACCCGTTGCGCCTGGCCGTAGTAGGCGTCGTAGTAGCCCGCCGAGAGGGCGTAGGTCCCGAGCATGATCCGCCGCTTGACCTCGGCGCCGAAGCCCGCCGATCGGGTGGCCGTGTACATCGCCGTGATGTCGGGAGCGTCGACCCGAAGGCCGTACCGGACGCCGTCGTAGCGGGCCAGGTTGGAGGACGCCTCGGCCGGGGCGATGAGGTAGTAGGCGGACAGGCCGTGGACGGCGGCGGGAACGGTCGCCTCGTCCACGCGGGCGCCCGCGCCGGCCAGGGCGTCGGCCGCCTGTCGCACCCGGCCGGCCACACCCGGTGCCACCCCGTCCATCAGCTCGGAGACCACCCCTATACGCATGCCGTCGACTCCTTCGCCGAGCACCGGGGTGACAGCAGGGGCGGGCTCGGGAAGCGACGTGGAGTCGGCGGGATCGTGGCCGGCGACGGCCTCGAGCAGGGTGGCGGCGTCGCCGACACTGCGGGCGAGGGGTCCGATCTGATCGAGCGAGCTGGCGAAGGCGACGAGGCCGTAGCGGGACACGACACCGTACGTCGGCTTGACGCCGACCACGCCGGTCAGGGCGGCCGGCTGGCGGATCGACCCCCCGGTGTCGGACCCGAGGGCCAGCGGGGCGAAGCCGGCGGCGACCGCCGCCGCGCTCCCTCCACTCGATCCGCCGGGCACCCTGCTGGGATCGCGCGGGTTGCGGGTGGGTCCGAAGGCCGAGTTCTCCGTGGACGACCCCATGGCGAACTCGTCCAGGTTCGTCTTGCCGATGACCACTGCTCCCGCCGACCGGAGTCGAGCCACGACGGTGGCGTCGTACTGAGGCCGCCAACCTTCGAGGATCCGAGACGAGCATGTGGTGGGAACGCCTCTCGTGCAGATGTTGTCCTTCAGGGCGACCGGCACCCCCGCCAGCGGACCGACGTCGTGGCCAGCTGCCACTCGCCGGTCGATGTCGTCGGCCTCGGCGCGCGCCGCGTCCGCCATGACCAGGTTGAAGGCGTGGACCTCAGCATCGGCCGCGGCGACTGCGGCCAAGTGCTCTTCGACCAACTGTCGTGCCGAGCGGGAGCCCCGACGCACGGCGTCTGCGATCGCGAGCACCCCGTCCGCGGTCACGGCGCCTCGCCCAGGATGCGCGGCACCCGAAACCTGACGCCGTCGCTGTCGGGCGCCTCACGCAGGACCTCGTCACGGTCGAGGCTCGGTCCGACCACGTCCTCGCGCAGCACGTTCTCCAGGGGCAGGGGGTGGGCGGTCGGCGGTACGCCGCTGGTGTCGAGCGCGGCCACGTCGGCGGCGTGGTCCAGCACAGCACCGAGCTGGTCGACGTAGCGGTCCAGCTCCTCCTCGGTCAGCTCCAGCCGGGCCAGCGTGGCCACGTGGAGCACGTCGGCCCGAGAGATGCGTCCGGCCATACAGGCATCGTAGGGCAGGCCCCGCGGACTCCCGGTCGAGACTCCTGCCCGGCTCTGTCCTGCTAGAGGTCGTCTTGGCGGATGATGTCGAGGTTGCGGTAGGTGGGCGGCGCGTCGCAGAGCTTGGCCAGCCGCTCGGCCAGCTCGCGGGTCTCGGGCAGGTCGGAGTTCGTCATGGCGGCCTCGTACGACGGGAACTCGACCACCATGACGTAGACGTCGCTGTGGTCGTGGTCCCGACCCGTGAGAGCCCGCTGCGCAGTTCGGCGGCCCGCCGTCGTCGTCCTCCACTCGTCGATCAAGGCTTGGACCTCGTCACGTCGAGTGGTCTTCAGCTCGATGATCTGCATGAACCGCATCACTCCCCCCTTCTGTCCCCCTGTCCGACAGCAGAGCACGAAGTGCCCGGCCTGGCAAGAACTGTTCGATCTATTCCAGGGGATCTACCCGACCTGGGGGCGGTATCTCAGGCCGCCGCGACCTTGGTCGCGAACTCGACCACACGGGTCTCGAGCAGGGCGCGATCACGGTCCAGGGTCGCCACGTGGTAGCTGTGCTCGAGCCAGACCCGTTCGATCGGCCCGGCGACCGCGGCCTCGAGGAAGTCGCCCGAGGCGGAGGGCACCACGTGGTCCTGGCGGCTCGACAGCAGCAGCACCGGACACCGGATGCGGCCCAGGTCAGCGGCGATGGCGTCGGTCGCCTCCATCAGCGAGAGCATGGGCGCGACGGGCGAGCCGGCGTAGGCGAGCTCCTCGACACCCTCTAGGGCGATGTCGGAGCCGACGCCGGGCATCGTCTCGGTGCCGCCTGCGAGGACGCCCCGCAGGATCTCCAGGAAGCTCTCGGCCGGGGGTTCGACGAAGGGATTGATGGCGACGAGACCAGCGATCTCGGGATGGCGCGTTGTGAGCCACACGGCGAGGCTGCCGCCCATCGACAAGCCGACGACGACGACTCGCCGGCACCGGCCGGCGAGCTCGGCGTACACCTCCTCGGCGGCCTTCGACCAGTCGTCCCAGCGGGTCGGCACCATGTCCTCGAGCGCGGTCCCGTGGCCGGGGAGCAACGGGAGCTCGACGGTGAACCCGGCACCGGCGAGGGCCTGGGCCACGCCGCGCATCGACTGTGGATTGCTGGTGAACCCGTGCAGGACCAGCGCTCCGTCGGGTCCTCCGGGGGCGGACCAGGGCTCGGCCCCGGGCAGGATCGGCGCGGTCATACCAGCGAGATCATGCGTACGGGTCGTCGTGACGCGGCTCGTCCCACCAGTCCTCCGGTGCGGGCTGCCAGTCGGGGTCCTCGTAGATGCAGTTGACGGGGCAAGGGTCCAGGCACTTGGCGCAGCCCGAGCACAGCTCGGGCACGATGATCACGTCGATCCCGTGGTTGAAGATCGCCCCGAACTGAGGCGGGCAGTGGCGGATGCAGGCGTCGCAGTTGATGCACTCCGCCATCTCGATGCGATAGGGGACGTGCTTCCACTTGGCGTTGCGCTGGCGCGTCTCGAGGCGCTCGACGCGCCCGCTTGCCACCGGCATCTGCCCATCCTACGGCGGGACCGCCCCCTGGCGGGCGGGGGTCACGGGCCCGCTGGGCTCGCCTCCGCCGGCGACGCCGCGACGAGCACGGGCTATCGTGCCCCGACAGCGAGTGACAAGTCGAGAAGGAGCTTCTGACCGTGGCCAAGTACCCCTTCCTCAGCCCCGAGTGGGTGGAGGCGGCCAAGAGCCTCCGCGAGGACTACCGCGGGAAGATCCCGCCGACCGCGCACGTCATGCGCCTCAACCAGGTGATCACCGAGGTTCCCTTCGGCGACGGGACGATCAACGCCCACGTGGACACCACGACCGGAGAGCTGGAGATGGAGCTCGGGCACCTGGACGGCCCCGATCTCCAGGTGACGCTCGACTACGCCACGGCCAAGGCCATCTTCGTCGAGGGCAACCCCCAGGCGGGGATGCAGGCCTTCATGGCCGGCAAGATCAAGGTCGAGGGGGACGTCACCAAGCTCATGGCCATGCAGGCCACGCCTCCCGACCCCAGCACGCTCGAGCTGGCAGGACGCATCAAGGAAATCACCGCGTAACTCTCCGCTCGCCTCGCTGGCCGATTCTTGGCGACGTTGTTGTGCGAAGTGTTGGTTAGGGAACGTAGCCGTTCCCTCCTCCATAGTGCGTTGCACTGATCGTGGTCGTCGTTGCGCCGCAGCAGCCCTGCGTGGGCCGTGTCGTCGACGTCGTGTACGGCCGGACCGTCGTGGTAGTCACGCCGCCACTGTGAGTAGACCCGGCGGACGGCGGTGGCGACCCAGCAGTGGGGGCGGTGGTGCCGCCAGAGTCCCTGGGGAAAGCGGCCCAGCCAGGCACGCCATCACACGAGCCTGCGAGAGGCGTTGCACCGGAGTGATCCTTGCACCACTGCTGGGCGTACGGGCCGCAGTAGTGCAGGGGGAGATTCTGATACTGAGGGTCGCTGACGGACCCGCACTGTCCGGCGGCGGCGCTGCCCACGACGTCCTGTCGACCGAGGGCGTGTGAGCCGCCCTGTCCGCCCGGACTCTGCGCGGCGCAATGGGAATTCGCAGTGGCGACTCAACTGGCCCGTGGGAAGATCGTCTTCAATAGTGCTCTATCGGCTAGAGGCCTGAAGGATGCTCTGGACCTCGCCGCGCTCGAGCGCCGCCCGACCCCGTCGAGTCGCTGCCCAGTCCAGGTAGCCCATATCCGTGTGCAGCTGGCAGCGAACAAGTGATGCGTGCTCCAACTCCTGTAGGCCTTCGGCGATCAACTTCGCGATCCGCCCCCGAAGGATCAAGTCCTCGTTCGTCAGGACAGGCGACCGTGAGTCCCAGTCCTGCGCAAAGTGGTAGGAAATGTCATTGGCGGTCGGACCGGAATTGAAGTTCGCCTGTCCTAACGTGATGGCGTCCTCGTCGGCGCCAGGGCTTCCCGGTCCGAACCCCTTGGTCATCACCTCGGTCGCCAAATCGATCAGCGCTAGCGCGCTCAGGCGCTCAAACTCCGCCTGCGTTGCCAGGCGCCACTGCTCGAACTCCTCGTCGTTCTCTTCCGCCTTGTGGCCAAACATCGGTGACATACGACCTGCAAGCTAGCTGCGCATCCAGGTCACCTGTGGTCCCCCGCGACTTCGTCGGCTCGAACCTGGCGAAAGACCGCCCGCTTAGCGGAGCTCGTCCATGACGCCTCCGCGCAGGAGTGGAAGGAAATCACCGAGTAACCGCGGTGGCGCCGACGAGCGTCTGGTTCGTCTGTTGGCGCTGGTGGCGACGGACGAAAGCCCCGCACACCACGGCTCCCAGCGAGACGAGAGCGCCGACGAGGTAGGCCTGACGAAAGGATCCCACCAGCCCAACGCTGGCCTCGGCCGAGACCTGGATGGTGGCCATCACCTGGATCCCGGCGACGATGCCGACCTGGGCCATCAGCTGCTGGGCGGCGCTGGCCACCCCGAGGTCCTCGTCGTCGACGGCGTTGGCGACACTGGCGGCGACCGACGGCGTGGCAACGCCGAGGCCCACGCCGGAGAGGACGAGCGCCCCCACGATGGCGAGGTCGGCGGACCGCGGCCCGAGTGAGGCGAAGACGAGCATCGAGGCTCCGACGGCCAGGGCTCCGGCGACGACCGACGTGCGCTCGCCCAGACGTACGGCCAGATAGCCGGCGACCGGGGCGCTGAGGGAGAAGGCGAGGGGCCTGGCGATCACGACCAGGCCCACGTGCGACTCGCTGAGGCGGTAGACCCGTTCGAGGAGCAGCGGCGCCAGGATGAAGCCACCCATGTAGGCGAAGTTGGCGAACACCTGGACCCCGATCGGAAAGGCGAAGTTCCGCCGACGCAGGTAAGCGAGTGGGATGAGTGGTTCCGCGGCGCGACGCTCGACAGCGACGAAGGCCGCGGCGGCCGCCGGGACGATGACGAAGGCGGTGAGCACACCGGGACTCGTCCAACCCCACTCCGGTCCCCGGTTCAACCCGAAGAGCAGCGCGCCCACCGACAGCGCCAGCGTGGCGGCGCCGAGCCAGTCGAGGCGCTGTCCTCCGCCGCGCCGCCCCGAGGGCAGCAGAGCGGCAGCCAGTGCGAGGGCTGTCAGGCTGAGGGGGATCTGGCCCACGAAGAGCCAGCGCCAGCCCACGTGCTCGATGATCGGAGCGCCCAGGGCGACGCCGACGACCGGTCCGCCAGCGCCGACCAACGACCACCAGCCCATGGCCTTGACGCGGTCGCCCCGATCGAAGACCTGAAAGATGAGCGCCATCGACGCCGCACCGCACGCCGCGCCCTCGAGTCCTTCGAGGGTCCTCACCGCGATCAGCGTCCCCACGTTGGGCGCGACTGCCGTCAGGGCAGCGCACACGACGCCACCGGCCAGCCCGCACAGGTAGAGGCGGCGGTGCCCCCACAGGTCGCTCACCTTGCCGAGCAAGGGCGCCATCACCCCGAAGGCGAGCAGCGGCCCCGTCACCACCCAGGTCAGGGTGCCGACCGTGGTGTGCAGCTCAGACGCCACCTTGGGGAAGGCCACCACGAACACTGTGAAGGTGACCTCGATGGAGAAGAGACCGGCGAGGACCGTCCACAGCACCCACCACCGGTGTCGAGGCGACACACCCCGCGCCGAGCTTTCCCGGTCGGTCCTGATGCCCGCAGTCACGCGAAAGACCCAGAGTCCTGGGGGGCGGCGGCACCGGCAGCGGCTGGGGAACACTGCCTCAGCACGCCACCCCCCAGGGCCCTGGGCCCACTAAATCATATATGCCCGCCAGCTCGATGTGCGAGGCCCAAATGGCCTGTAGCCACGACTGACTAGTACCACGATAGGCGGACAGAACGGACGAACAGATCGCGCCAGACGACCTCTCGACGAGCTCCACGAGCCGTCAGCCGCCCGCAGGAACCAGCAGCTGCTCCATATCCTTCTGCAGCTCGGACACGGTCCAGCGGTCGTTCTTGTCGATCATGTCCGTGAGGGTCCAGGGCTGGAAGAGCTGGACCTTGCCGCCCTGCACCAGGAAGACCTTTCCCGTGGCAGGACAGGATTCCGACGCCAGGTAGGCGACCACAGGGGAGACGTTGGCGGGGTCCCACACGTCGAACTTCCCCGAATCCGTAGGGGCCTTCACCACGTCGCTGAGACCGGGGGTCGCCTCCGTCATGCGGGTACGGGCCGCCGGCGCGATGGCGTTGACGCGGACGCCGTAGCGCTGGAGCTCCTGAGCGGTGATGATCGTGAAGGCGGCGATGCCGGCCTTCGCCGCCCCGTAGTTCGACTGACCAGGGTTCCCGATGAGCCCCGAGGTGGACGAGGTGTTGACGATGGCCGCGTCGACGTCCTTGCCCGCCTTCGACTGCTCCCGCCAGTGGTTGGCGGCCCAGCGGGTCGGCACGAAATGGCCCTTCAGATGGACGTGGATGACCGCGTCCCACTCCGCCTCCTCCATGCTCACCAGCATTCGGTCCCTGAGGATCCCGGCGTTGTTGATGAGCACGTTGAAGTCGCCGAAGGCCTCGATCGCGGTGTCGATGAGCCGCCGCCCGCCGTCCCAGTCGGCCACGTTGTCGGCGTTGGCCACCGCCTCACCGCCAGAGGCCCTGATCTCGTCCACCACCTGCTGGGCGGCGCTCCGGTCGTCGCCCGAGCCGTCCATGGCACCGCCGAGGTCGTTCACGACGACCTTCGCTCCTTCCTGGGCGAACAGCAGCGCGTGCTCGCGTCCGATGCCCCGGCCTGCGCCGGTGATGATGGCCACCCGTCCGTCGAGCGCACCCATGTGACACCTTCTCCTGTCCTTGGGCCGGACTCGGGGCCGGCCGTTTCCTCAGTTCTGCCTTCATCGAGCGGCGAGCGTGGCTGGCCCCAGCCCGCCGTGACGCCCTCGCACGTTGTCAGCCACCCGGCGGGCGGTCAAGCTGGGCGCGGGTCAGAGGGTGTAGAGGTTGACGCTCGAGCCTCGGTGGACCCGACTGCCCGGTGACGGGCTGGTGAAAAACACCCGACCACTGGCAAAGCCGAAGACGTTGGCGACCTTGAGCCCGGACTGCTCCAGGGAGCTGGTGGCACCCGCCACGTCTCTACCCACGGTGTCGGGCACGGTGACCATGTCGGGTCCGGCGGAAACGACCAGCGTGACGGTGCTGTCCCGGCCAACGGACGAGCCGGCGGCCGGTGTCGTGGAGATCACCTGGCCCTCGGCCACCGTGTCACTGAAGGCATTCTGCCGGGCCGGGACCAGCCGCAGGCCTTGGAGCTTGGCCACGGCGTCGTCGTAGGACGAGCCTGTCAGATCGGGAACCACGCGGGGCGCGGGCCCGGTCGACAGCACGACCGACACGACCGTCCCCGGTCGCTGCAGACCCTGGCTCGGGCTCCAGCTGACGACCGTGCCGGCGGGCACGTCCTCGCTGGCTGTCCCGATGAACCGCGCCTGGAGTCCCGCCTGCCGCAACAGGCGCGTCGCCGTCGGCTGGTCCGCCCCGGTCAGGGACGGCACGGCGTGGCTCGTCGGACCTCCGCCGAGCACGTTCGTGGTCAGCGCGGCGGCGGTCGCCCCCCCGAGGATGGCCATCACGACGAGCACCACGACGGGCCAGACCCGACGGCGCCGACGAGGCCGCGCCCGTACCGCTGGCGGGGCGATCGGCGGCGGGACGGGGACGCTCGTCGGAACGGTCGGTGGGGCTGTCGGTGGGGCGCTCGGGGTGGCGGTCGGCGGCGGGCCGGCCGCTCCGGCCGCCCCGAGGTTGGTGTCGCCGAGATCGGTCGGATCGACGTCGTCGTGGACGACGCTGCCGGGCGCCGTGAGGGGAAGGGGCGCCGGCGGCGGCAGCTGGGACGAGAGCTCACCGAGGCCCACCGCCAGCTGGCCGGCGTCCGTCCGCTCCTCTGGATCGGGAGCGGCAGCGCGCTCGAGGATGGGCGCCAGCGGACCCAGTGCGTCTGGCACTGCCACAGTGGCTCCCACGCGCGCCATCAACGTGGCGATCGTCGTATCGGCGGCGAACGGTACCTGACCGCTGACGATCTCGATGAGCACGAGCGACAACGCGTAGACGTCGGCCCGCCCGTCCACGCGACGCCCCTCCACCTGTTCGGGAGATGCGTAACGGGCGGTGCCGAGCATCGCCCCGATGGGCTCGGTCCAGGCTGCCTCGCTGAGGGCTCGGGCCAGACCGAAGTCGGCGATCCTCAGTCGCCCCTCCTCTTCGAACAGGAAGTTGGCGGGCTTGACGTCGCGATGGACCAGGCCCCTTCGGTGGGCATAGTCGAGCGCGTCGGCCGCCTGGGCTCCGACGGCTGCGGCCTGGGCGGGGCTCAGCCGGTGACCGGCGTCGAGCATGTCGCGCAGACTCCCGCCACCCAGGTACTCGAGCACGAGGTAGGGCCCGTCGTCGTCCTCGCCCCAATCGAAGATCTGTGTGATGTGAGGATGGTTGAGCGTGGCCGCCGCCTGCGCCTCCGCCCGGAAGCGTCGCAGGAACGGGACGTCGCCCGCCAGGGCCGGGTGGAGGACCTTGACGGCGACACGCCGGCCCAGCACCACGTCGTGGGCCAGGAAGACGTGCGCCGAGGCGCCGCTACCGATCGGCGAAACGAGACGGAACCGGTCACCGAGGACGCGGCCGACACGGTCGGCGAGACGAGGCGTCGACACCGACGCCAGGGTATCCGCCGGACGCGCCGGGCTGATGACATGGCGGTCCACGTGGGCGAACCGGCCCGGCATCTGGGCCGGTCACTCACCGCCCTAGCGCGGAAGCTCGCCAGTTTCGAGCAAACCCGCGAAGGCGGCTTCGTCGAGGATCGGGACGCCGAGCTCGCGCGCCTGGGCCAGCTTCGACGCGCCGGGGGCCTCGCCCAGCACGACGGCCGTGGTGCGCTTTGACACGCTGCCGGGCGCCTTGCCCCCCCGCGCCTTGATGGCAGCTTCGGCTTCTTCGCGCGACCAGCCATCCAGGGTGCCCGTCACGACCACGGACTGACCGGAGAGGGTCTGCGGCACCGACGGGGCGGCAGGGCCCTCGAAGTTCACGCCGGCCCGTCGCAGCTTGTCGATCACGACGCGGTTGGCCGGCAGAGCCAGGAACTGATGCACGCTCTCCGCGATCTTGGTTCCCACGCCGTCGACGGCGGCCAGCTCCTCAGGAGACGCGGCGATGATCCTGTCGAGGTGACCCATGGCGCGGGCCAGCGCCACCGAGCCGGTCTCACCGAGGTGGCGGATGCTCAGAGCGGTGAGCAGCCGGTCGAGGGGCCGTCGTTTCGACTCCTCGATGGCCCCGAGCAGGTTCGCCACCGACTGCTCGCCGAAGCCCTCCAGCTCGAGCAGGGGCTCGGCAGTGAGTGAGTAAATGTCGCCGGCGTCCTCGAGCAGACCGAGCTGCACGAACAACGTGACCCGCTGCTCGCCCAAGCCCTCGATGTCCATGCCCGAGCGGGACGCGAAATGGGCGATGCGCTGCACGCGCTGCGCGGGGCACTCGGCGTTGGTACAGAAGGTGTCGCTCTCTCCCTCCAGCCGGGAAAGGGGCCGGCCGCACGCCGGACAGGTGTCGGGGAAGCGCCATGGCGGCAGCCCCTTCGGGCGCAGGGTCAGGACCGGGCCGACGACCTCGGGAATGACGTCGCCGGCCTTGCGCACCATCACGGTGTCACCGGGACGCACGTCCTTGATGGCCACCTGGTCCTCGTTGTGCAGAGTGGCCAGGCCCACGGTCGAGCCGCCGACGAACACCGGCTCCAGGCGGGCGAAGGGCGTGGCCTTGCCGCTCTTGCCGATGGAGACCATGATCTCGTGGAGCTTGGTGCTGCGCTCCTCGGGGGGGAACTTGTAGGCGATCGCCCATCGCGGCGCGCGCGCCGTGAACCCCAGCTCCTGCTGCTGGGGCAGCTCGTCCACCTTGACGACGGTGCCGTCGATCTCGTAGTCGAGATCGTGGCGGTGGTCCTCCCAGTGCCGCGAGAAGGCGAACACCTCCTCGAGATTGGCCAGGACCCGCACCTCGGGGTTGACGGGCAGCCCGGCGCGGCGCAGGAACTCGAGCGACTCCGAGTGACGACTGAAGCGCGGTCCCCCCTCCCTGGCGCCCAGCTGGTAGGCCCAGAAGGACAGCTCCCGGCTGGCGGTGATATTCGGGTCCTTCTGGCGCAGCGAACCCGCCGCCGAGTTGCGAGGGTTTGCGAAGAGCCGCCCTCCGATCTCGCCCTGCCGCCGGTTGAGCTCTTCGAACGCCGACAGTGGCATGTACAGCTCGCCCCTGACCTCCAGAACTGCGGGGCAGCTGCGACGGTCGAGGTCCAGCCGCTCGGGGATCACGCCGATCGTGGCCACGTTGGCCGTGACGTCCTCGCCGGTGACGCCGTCGCCCCTCGTAGCGGCGCGCGTGTAACGGCCGTTCTCGTAGAGAATCGAGATGGCGACCCCGTCGATCTTCAGCTCGCAGGCGAAGGTCACTTCGCCGCTGATGATGCGCTCCATGCGCTTGCCCCACGCCACGAGCTCATCGAACGAGAAGGCGTTGTCGAGGCTCATCATCGGCAGTCGGTGGCGCGCCGGCGCGAAGAGCGGCGATGGCGGCGCCCCGACCGTCTGCGTGGGCGAGGTGACCGCAGCCAGCTCGGGATGGGCGTCCTCCAGGTCCCGCAGCTCCCGGACCAGGGCGTCGTAGTCGGCGTCGCTGATCTCCGGCTCGTCGAGCACGTGGTAGCGGTGGTTGTGGTGCTCGACCAGCCGCCGGAGCTCCTCGATCCGCTCGGCGGGGTCCGTGACGATGGGCTGATCGGAGCTCATCGTCGGCTACGCCGCCAGCCCCGCGCCCACCACCGCGTCGTCGTCGTAGAGCGCGACCGTCTGACCCGGTGCGACGCGACGCTGAGGCACTCCCCACCGCAGCCGCTCTCCCTCGAAGGTGGCCGGCAGCGCCGGCCCGTGGGCGCTCACCTGCGCCAGCACCTCGCCGCCCACGGTCGCCGGGTGATCGACCCACGTGAGGTCGTGCAGCGCCGTGCGCTCCGTCAGCAGGTCGGCGCGCGACCCGACGCGCACGGTGGAAGCATCGGTGTCCACGCTCAATGCATAGCGGCGGCTCTGCCCCCCGCTCGCGCCGCTGCCGAGGCCCCGGCGCTGCCCCACCGTGACCAGTTCGACGGCGTCGACGGTTCCGACGTCGGCGCCCGAGGCGGCGTCGACGACCCGTCCGGGGTGCAGTGACAACCGCTCGCCCAGGAACTCCGCCCGCCCGCCGGCGGAGATGAAGCAGACCTCCTGGCTGTCGGGCTTGGTCGCTGTCCGCAGCCCGAGCTTGGCCGCCTTTGCCCGCACCTCGGTCTTGGTCAGGTCGCCGACGGGCAGCAGCACGCGGGCGAGCTGGTCCTGTCCCAGGACCGACAGGACGTACGACTGGTCCTTGGGCCGGTCCGCGCCCCGCCGAAGTCTCCAGCGCCCGGACTCGTGCACGACCCGCGCATGATGACCGGTGGCGACCGCGTCGAACCGCAGCTTCACCGCCCGCTCGAGGAAGCGGCGGAACTTGAGGTGCCGGTTGCACTCGATGCACGGATTGGGGGTCGCGCCGGCGGCGTGGGCGGCGACGTACGGCTCCACCACCTTCGCCGCGAAGTCGTCGGCGAAGTTGAAGACCCGGTGGACGATCCCGAGCTGCTCGGCGACCCGGCGGGCGTCCTCGACGTCGTCGACCGAGCAACACCCGGTGTCGCTGGGGCCGCCCCAGAGCTTCATGGTGGCTCCTACCACCTCGTGGCCGGAGTCGACGAGCAGGGCCGCCGCCACGGAGGAGTCGACCCCACCGGACATAGCCACCAGCACGCGCACCGTCGTCAGCCTCGAAGGTCGGCCACGGCCTTGGGGATCACCTCGAGGGCCAGGTCCACGTCCTCCGCCGTCGAGCCGGCACCGAGCGACAGCCGGACACTGGAGCCGGCCTCGGCGGCGGTCAGCCCCATCGCGATCAGCACGTGGCTGGGCTCCATGGCCCCGCTGGCGCAGGCCGATCCGGCCGATGCGCACACCCCCGCCTCGTCCAGCAGCACCAGGAGCTCCTCGCTCTCGACGTCAGGGAAGCGAAGGTGACAGTTGCCGGCCACTTTGCCCGCCCGGGGGCCTGTCTCGACGGTGCCGGGAACGGCCGACAGGACGCCGTCCGCCAAGCGGTCCCGCAGACGCGCCACCGACGTCACCGCCTCCGACCGGGTGGCGACGGTCACCCGCAGGGCCGCGGCCATGGCCACGATGCCGGCCACGTTGTGCGTGCCACTGCGCCGGTCACGCTCCTGGCCGCCCCCGTGGATGATCGGAGCGAGCTGGGCGCGGTGACGCACGACCAGGGCGCCGACGCCTTTGGGCCCACCGAACTTGTGAGCGCTCACGGCGACCAGATCGGCCTCGGCCGCCCGCGACGCGACGTCCAGCCAGGGGACGGCCTGCACGGCATCGGTGTGGACCAGGGCGTCGGGCGCCCGCTCCCGTACCAGCGACACGACGTCGGTCAACGGCTGCACCGTCCCGACCTCGTTGTTGGCCAGCATCACCGACACGACTGTGACCGTCGGATCCAGAGAATCGGCGAGGGCACCGAGGTCGACCAGGCTGTCGGGGTGGACCGGCACGACCCTTCCACCGAGGGCCCGGCAGGTCTCGAGCACGGCATGGTGCTCGACGGCGGAGCACACGACGGTCCCGCCCCGCCGGCTGTGAACGCCGGTGAGGGCGAGGTTGTCCGCCTCGGTGCCGCTGCCCGTGAAGACCACCTCGCCCGGCTGGGCGCCGAGGTCGCTGGCGACGCTCTCACGCGCGTCGTCCATCGCCGCCCGGGCGGCGCGGGCAACGGCGTGTCCCCCCGACGGGTTGCCGAAGCGCTCGGTCAGGAACGGCAGCATGGCGGCCACGGCCTCGGGTCGCATCGGTGTGGTGGCGGCGTGGTCGAGATAGGCGGCCATCGCCGTCCAGCGTATGCGCCTCGTCGCTCTGTTCCTTGCGGCTTCGCCGCCCCGAGCGGGACCCGACCCCGCCGCCGGCAGCTTGGTTAGCTCTGGCCGAGCGGGGCGAGGATGCTCGCCAGTCCTGGAACCGACGCGTCGTGCACGAGCTGGGTGACCGTCCCGTTCTTCAGGTAGCGACCGAAGAAGTCGACCGTCGCCTGCTCGACGAGGTCGGCACCAGGGTTGCTCTGCATGAAGGGACCCTCGTGACTGGCGCCCGGGAGCTCGACGAGGTACTTGGGACCGGCGCCGTCGTCATTGTAGAGCTGGAGGCTGTTCAGCGGATTGTTGGACCGGTCGGCCGTACCCTGCGCCACGAGCAGCGGCGCGCTGCCGGACGGGAAGTACGAGCCACCGGGCACGCCCAGCTCGGCGCCTGCCATGACGACGGCGGCCGAGATCCGCGGGTCCCGACAGCAGGTGTTGTAGGCCACGGCCGCCGCCGTGATCGCGCCGTCGGAGTGGCCGGCGACGCCGATCTTGTGCGGGTCGATGAGGTCCGCCAGCGGCCCCTGCTTGGCGTCGGCCGCCAGCAGCTGGTCGATGACGAACCGGATGTCCGCCGGCTGGTTCACGACGTCGGTCTCATCGGGGCCGCCCGGCGTCCCCGAGTTGGTGAGCGGGAATGTCGGCGCGGCGACCACGTAGCCGGCCCGGGCCCAGGACTGGAGCAGCCCGGCGTAGCTCGCAGGCGTCACGTTGAAGCCGTGGGCGAACACGATGAGCGGGTACGGTCCGCCCGAGGCCGGCGGGTACCACACCGACGTCGTGAGGACCCTCGGGCCCGAACGCGCCTGGCGGCTGGTGTCCACCAATGGCAGCGAGGTTTGGGCGACTGGCATCGGGCCCGCCGCCGGCGACGCCGGTGGCGGCGGCGTCGTGGTCGGAGGCGCCGGAGCGGGCGGCACCTTGGCCGCCGCCGCGGTGGCTGCCCGGGCGGGGTGCGGAGGGATGGCGGGAAGCAGTCCCCGTCCGCCCGGAGACGAGACCGAGGCGGCCGCCAGCGCGTGCACCTGCTCGGCGTCGGCCGAGGCCCGGACGGCGGCGCCCAGGCCGCACACGGCGAGGGCGACGCTGACGACCGCGATCGCGCTCGTCACCGTGGCGCCCACGCGGTAGAGGCCGGCCCGGGAGGACGGCCGGACAGAAGAGCCTCGGCGACCGCCGCGGCCGAGGCCGGCCCGGGAGGACGGTGCGAAGGAA
>JBPYEI010000005.1:0-4824 GCA_051985455.1 Acidimicrobiales bacterium | reverse complement strand
AGCTCTCGTCTCGACAGCCGATCGGCGCGGCGGCCAGAGCTACTGCTGCTCGAACGCTCGCCGGCCACCTTCACCGTCATCGGCTCGCCCACCACGAGGTGGATCTTGACCGGCCTCGGAAACCGCGTGCCCTTTAGCAGCGCCATCTCCGACCCGCCGATGCCGACAGGAACGATGGGTATGTCGGTGCGGGCGGCGAGATACGTGGCGCCCTCGCGGAGATCGCTCACGGTCGGGCCCGAGCGCCGGGTGCCTTCGGGAAACAGGACGAGCGGCTCGCCGCCCTCGATGACCGCCACGCACCGGCGGAAGGCCTCGCGATCGGTGACGTCCCGGTGGACCGGGAAGGCCCCCAGTGCCTCGATCACGCGGCCGAACCAACGGACCTTCCAGAGCTCTTCCTTGCCCATGTAGCGAAGGCGTCGCCGGGTCACAGCCCCCACGGCGAAGGTGTCGACGATCGAACGGTGGACCGGGGCGAGGATATAAGGCCCTTCGGTCGGCACGTTCTCGCTCCCCTCCACTGTCAGCCGGTGGTAGAGCCGGCACCACCCGACGAGCGCGGCGCGCGCCACGGCGTAGAAGATCAGGGACGGCTTCACAGGCGGGTCAACACCTCTTCGACGATCTCCTCGACACTACGGTCCGTGGTGTCGACTACCACGGCCCCCTGGGCCACCGCAAGAGGCGAGCTGACCCTGGTCGAGTCGAGCTCGTCCCGCCGAGCCAGGTCGGCCCGCACCGCCGCCGCATCGTGACCGTGGGCGGTGGCCTCCGCCTCCTGCGCCCGCCGCCGGGCCCGCACGGACGCACTGGCCGTCACGTAGATCTTGAGATCGGCGTCGGGGAACACGACGGTGGCGATGTCGCGCCCCTCGACCACGCCGCCGCCGTGCGCCTCGACCCAGTCTCGCTGCCGGCGCACGAGCTCGCCTCGCACCTCCGGATGGGCGGCCACGGTCGACACGACGCTGGTGACTTCCGGCCCGCGCAGCTCCTTGGTGGCGTCCACTCCGTCGACGAGCACGACCGGCCCCACGTCGATGCGCAGCCGCCGGGCGACATCGGCGACGGCGTCGGCGTCGGTCGGGTCCACGCCATCCCGCAAGGCGGCGAGTGCCACGGCGCGGTACATGGCGCCGGTGTCGAGACGATCGAGCTTCAGGCGTGCTGCCAGGGAGGCGGCGAGCGTCGACTTGCCGGCACCAGCGGGACCGTCGATGGCGATGAGGAGCTTTTCGGGAGGTGCCGAGGCGCTCACGTCAAGCGCCCGAGGTCGGCCACGAAACCGGGGTAGCTGGTGGCGACGGCGTCCCAGCCGTCCACCGTGGTCGTGCCCTCGGCGGCCAGGCCAGCCACGGCCGCGGTCATGGCCACACGGTGGTCCCCATGGGACTGCACCCCGGTCCCGCGGAGACGGCTCCCTCCCACCACGACGAGATCGTCACCGACCGTCTCGACTCTCGCACCGAGTGCGGACAGCTCGGCCCCCACCGTCGCCACGCGGTCGCTCTCCTTGACTCGAAGCTCGGCCAGATCGCGGAAGATCGTCTCGCCCTCCGCCACGGATGCCGCCACCGCCAGCACGGGTATCTCGTCGACGACCCCGGCCACCTCGACGCCGGCCACCTCTGTCCCGACCAGTCGGGCGTGACGGGCCACGATGTCGGCGATGCGGTCGTCTCGCCAGTGCAGCTCGACGGCCGCACCCATGCGGGTCAGCACGTCGAGGAAGCCGGACCGGCCCGGTCCCACGTACACGCGCTCGACCACCACCTCGCTGCCGGGCACGATCGAGGCGGCGACCACCCAGAAAGCGGCGTGGGACGGGTCGCCCGGCACCTCCAGCGCCAGCGGCGACACGGCGGATGGCTGCAGACGGACGATCTGCCCGAGCCCATCCGGCACCACCTCCACCTTGACCCCGCACGCCGAGAGCAGCTCCTCGGTGTGCATGCGGGTTCGCACCGTCTCGCGAACGATGGTGTCCTCCGCCGCTCCCAGGCCGGCCAGCAGCACCGCCGACTTCACCTGGGCGCTGGCGACCGGTGGCGTGTAGTCGATGCCGACCAGTCCCCCGCCGCGAACGACCAACGGCGGCAGCGTCGCCTCCCGCCGGCCGTCGATATTGGCGCCCATCTGTCGGAGCGGCTCGACCACCCGCGCCATGGGCCGGCGGGCGACGGACGAGTCCCCCTGCAGCACCGTGAGCCAGTCGAAGGCGGCGACGAACCCGGCCAGCAGTCGCATCCCCGTTCCCGAGTTTCCGACGTCGATGACGCCGTCGGCCTCGCGCAGACGGTGTGCGCCGCCGTCGATCTGGACGACGCCCGGCGCCCGCCCGTCGACCCCCGCCCCGAGGGCAGCTACGGCGCTGGCCGTGCGGGTGACGTCGTCACCGTCGGAGAGCCCGGTCAAGCGGGAGCGTCCGGACGCTCGGGCCGCGAGCAGCAGCGCCCGGTGCGAGATCGACTTGTCACCCGGCACGCGCACACGACCCCGCAGGGCGGCGCCCCCCTCGACCTCGAACACGGCTGTGCTCATCCCAGCCGCTGGTGCGACGGTCGGTACCCTCGGGCCAGCAGCGCTCCCCGCAGGAGGTCGGAGGCTCCGGCATCGACCACCATGACGAGGACGCCTCGATCGCCCTCGGCCGAGTGGGCGATCTCGAGGTCCTCGATGTTGACGCCGAGCTCACCGGCGAGTGTCGTGACCTCGGCCAGCACTCCCGGACGGTCCAGCACCGGCACCCGCACCTCAACCAGGTCCTCCGGGCGGGACAGGCGGACGGGCAGGTTCCGCCGGGCCTCCCGGGCCCGCTCGAGAATGCCGACCAGGGCCTCGCGGTCGCCGCTGGCCACGACGTCGCGGACCTTCGACAGGTCGGTCGCCAGCTGATCCAGCGCCGTCACGATGGCCGCTTCGTTCTCGGCGCAGATGTCGGGCCAGATCCCGGGATGGCCGGCGGCGACCCTGGTCATGTCCCGGAAGCCGCCGGCGGCCAGCCGCAGGAGGGCGCCGTGGTGCTCGGCCCCCTCCGACGCCAGTCCCATGAGAGCTGCGGCGGTGAGGTGGGGAACGTGGGACACCACGGCGACGAGGTCGTCGTGGCGCTCGGGGGGGACGGCGACGACATCGGCACCGAAGGACGTCACGATGGCCCGCAGGCGCGTGAAGGCGTCAGGATCGGTGGAGGCCGTCGGGGTCAGCACCCACGTGGCGCCGGCGAAGAGCTCGCCGTCGGCACCGTCGATCCCCTCCTGCTCGGAGCCTGCCATCGGGTGGCCGCCGACGAAGCGAGGGCTGTCCACCGCGGCGACGATCGGTCCCTTGACGCCGCCCACGTCCGTGACGATGCCGCCAGCCCGGGCCAGGGCGGCGCGCGCGGCATCGACGATGCCGGACACGGGTGTGGCGACGAATGTAACTTCGGCCTCGCCATCTTCGCCCACGGCATCGACGGTTCCCAGCTCACGCGCCCGCTCGGCCCGGCCTGGCGCAGCGTCCGAGCCGGTGACGTGCCAGCCTCTTGCCCGCAGAGCGAGCCCGATCGAGCCACCGATCAGGCCCGTGCCCATCACGGCGGCGCGGTGCTGCTCGCGCGCTGGCCTCGGGCCGCCCTTCCCGGCCGGCTCTGTGCTCGGGGCGGCCTCCCGGGCCGCCTCTGTGGTCGGGGCGGCTTCCCGGGCCGCCTCAGCCGGGGAGGTCATCTCGCAGCCCCCGCGCCGACTCGAGGTACACGTGCTCGATGTCCTCCCGCTTGCGGTCGGTGTTCACGTGCAGCAGCACGCGGATGCAGTACGGCTGTGATCCTGCGACAGCCAGCTCCCGCGCACACATGAGGGGCACGTCTCCCAGCCCCATGGCCCGAGCGGCGGTGGCGGGGAACATCGAGACGATGTCGTCGGTGGCGGTGAAGACGATGCTGATGAGGTCATCCTTGGCCAGCCCGTTGCGTTCCAGGATGGCACCCATGAGAGCCTGCACGCGCATGGTGACCTGGTCCTCGGTGTCGGCGTCGACCGTGGTGGCGCCGCGGACGGCTCGGACGGAAGCGGGCATCGCGCCGGAGCCTACCGGCCGGTCGGTGGCTCGCCCTTGGGCGGCGCCGGGCCCGCCGTTCTCCCTGTGGGCCCGCCTCCCGCGGTGGCGGTAGCCAGTTTGCGCACCTCGGCGGCCGACAGCTTGCGCCATCGCCCCGGGGCCAACCGGCGGTCCGTCACCGGCCCGATCCTCGTCCGGACCAGACGTAGCACGGGGTGTCCCACGGCCGCGCACATGCGTCGCACCTGGCGGTTGCGCCCCTCGTGGATGACCACGCGAAGCAGGCCGGGGGCGACCGACGACACCTTCGCCGGTGCGGTCAGCCCGTCCTCCAGCTCCACGCCTTCTCGCAGCCGGCGGATGGCGCCCGGCGGAGGCGTGTCTTCCACGTGGGCGAGGTACTCCTTGTCGATGCCGAAGGAGGGGTGGCTGAGCCGCTGGGCGAGCTCGCCGTCGTTGGTGAGGATGAGCAAGCCCTCTGTGTCGACGTCGAGTCGCCCCACCGGGAACACGCGGGGTCGTTGCGGCACCAGGTCCACGACCGTGGGCCGGCCGTGGGGGTCGGTAGCCGTCGTCACCACACCGACCGGCTTGTTCAGCAGGTAGTAGACGAGGTCGGGACGGACGCCGACGGGGACCCCGTCGACCTCCACGGTGTCGGTGGCGAGGTCGATGCGCCGCCCCAGATGGGCCCGCTCTCCGTTGACCCGGACCCTGCCCTCGACGATGAGCTCCTCACAGGCACGGCGGCTGCCGAAGCCGAGGCTGGCCAGGACCTTC
>JBPYEI010000004.1:0-23096 GCA_051985455.1 Acidimicrobiales bacterium | reverse complement strand
GCCAACGCCGACCACAGCACCGCCGCCGCCCGCGCCAACGCCGACCACAGCACCGCCGCCGACCACAGCACCGCCGCCGACCACCGCACCGCCGCCGGCGACGCCGTCGACAACACAGCCACCGCCGGCCAGCCCCGCCACGGTCTCCGGCCCTTCCCACCCGTGAGCCCGAGCCGGACGGTGCGGGACGCCGGTCCCACCCGCAGACCGGCCAACAGCAACGGCAGGAACGGGAGAGCGACCCGGTCCAACGGCCACATGAGCAACGGACGAGGGGGCTCCGGCATCCGGGCGGTCCGCGAAGCGGAGCACCCGAGACGGCCGTCTCTCCAGAGCCGGCGCCTCGTGGTGATGTTCCTCGTGATGGCCGCCGTGGTCGTGGCCGTCGTGGCCCGCCTGCTGTACGTCCAGGGCGTCTCGGCCAGCCGGTACGCCGCCGTCGGTCAGGCGCAGCTGCTGCACACCGTGACCGTCCCGGCTCTGCGGGGCTCCGTCGTGGACCGCAACGGCGAGCCGCTGGCCATGTCGGTGATGCAGACGACGATCGTCGCCGACCCGCACCAGGTCTCCGACCCGAGAGGCGAGGCGGCCGCGCTTGCTCCCATCCTTGGTGGCGACCCGGCCACGCTCCAACAGAAGCTGAGCCAGAACGCCGGTTTCGTCTACCTGGCCCGGACCGTGGATGACGATGTGGCTTCGCGGGTCAAGGCGATGCACCTACCCGGGATCACGTTCCTCCCGGAGCCCAAGCGGTTCCTGCCTCAGGGTGACCTGGCCGCCTCGGTGATCGGCCAGGTGGGGACCGAGGGCCACGGCCTGGGTGGCGTCGAGTACCAGAAGGACCGGCAACTGGCGGGTCACGCCGGCACCACTGTGGTCGAGCGCGACCCCAACGGCCGGCAGCTCCCAGGAGGCCGGGTCGTGCAGTCGTCACAGCCCGGCCAGGGTGTGGTCCTCACCATCGACCGGGCCCTGCAGTTCGACGCCGAGCAGGCGCTCAGCAACGAGATCGTGACATCCAACGCCAAGGGCGGGTCGGCCGTGGTCATGGACTCGCACAGCGGCGAGATCCTGGCCATGGCGAACATGGTCGCCGGCGCCAACGGTGGCCCTCCCGTGCAGGCGCCGTCCAACAGCGCCCTGACGACCGTGTACGAGCCCGGCTCGGTCACCAAGGTCGTGACGATCGGCGGCGCCCTCCAGGAGCATGTCATCACGCCCGACCAGCAGTTCACGGTGCCCGACTCCACCCGCGTCGCCAACACGGTGTTCCACGACGCCGAGAGCCATGCGACGCAGTCGATGTCGGTCTCCGACATCCTCGCTCAGTCGTCCAACGTGGGCACCATCGGCATCGCCCAACAGCTCGGCAGGAGCAAGCTGGACTCGTACCTTCACGCCTTCGGCCTCGGAAAGCGAACGGGTCTGGGATTTCCGGGTGAGTCGGCGGGCCTGTTGCTCAATCCCGCTCACGCCTCCGGCACCGACATCGCCACCGTCCCGATCGGCCAGGGTGAGGCGGTGACCGCGGTGCAGATGCTCGATGCCTACAACGCGGTCGCCAACGGTGGGTTGTTCGTCCCGCCTCGGTTGGTGCGGGCGACCATCGGCTCCGACGGGACCCAGCACCAAGTAGCGACGGCGAAAACACACCGCATCATCTCGTCGACCACGGCCCAAGAGCTGACAGGCATGCTGCAGCAGGTCGTGCAATCGGGCACTGGGACGACGGCCGCCCTCCCGGGCTACTCGGTGGCGGGCAAGACCGGCACCGCCCAGAAGCCGCTCGCCAACGGACCGGGCTATCAACCCGGTGCCTACATGGCGACGTTCGTCGGGTTCGTGCCGGCCCAGCATCCGGCCATCAGCGCCATCGTCGTGCTCGACCAGCCGACTCCCATCTTCGGCGGAGTCGTGGCCGCACCTGTCTTCGCACAGATCGCCCAGTACGAGCTGCGGCGACTGGGGATCCCACCCCCGGCGCCCGCCCCGGGAGCGCCGTCGGGGGGCGCCAACGGGCCGACGACGAGCCCGCCCACTACGCTCGCCGGGTCAAGTACGACGCGAAACTCGCCGTAATCAGGTAGGGATCGTCGAGCCCGTGCGACTCGATCGACTGCTCGGGCAGGTCGGAGTGCTGGAGACCCGAGGGGACCCAGCTGCTGTCGACGTGCGCGCCATCACCTTCAACACGGCCGACGTGGTTCCCGGGGCACTGTACTGCTGCATCCCGGGCGGCCATTTCGACGGTCATGACTTCGCGCCCGAAGCAGTGGCCGCCGGGGCGACGGCGTTGCTGTGCGAGCGGGTCCTCCCGCTCGACGTCGTGCAGGTCCGGGTAGAGGTCGGCGGCGCACGGGCGGCGATGGCCCAGGTCGCAGCCGCGTTCCACGATCATCCTGCCGATGCACTCCGCGTCGTCGGTGTCACCGGCACGAACGGCAAGACGACGGTCACCCATCTTCTGCGCGCCATCCTCGAGACCAACGGTTGGCCGACGGCGGTGATGGGAACGCTCGACGGAGGGCTCACCACGCCCGACGCACCGTCGATGCAACGTAGCCTCGCGTCCTACCGCAATGACGGACAGATGGCCGTTGCCATGGAGGTCTCGTCTCACGCATTGGTCCAGCGTCGCGTCGATGCCATCCGCTTCGCCGTGGCCGTGTTCACCAACCTGAGCCAGGACCACCTCGACTACCACCGCACCATGGACGCCTACTTCTCGGCCAAGTCCCTGCTGTTCACGCCGGAGCGCAGCGAGACCGGAGTCGTGAACGCGGACGACCCCTGGGGGCGCCGGCTCCTCGAGTCGGCGCCCATCGAGGTGCGGCCCTTTTCCATGGGCGACGCCGCCGAGCTCGACCTGGCCGCCCTCGGCAGCTCGTTCCGGTGGGAAGGACGACCCGTAACTCTCAACCTCAGCGGGAGGTTCAACGTTGCCAACGCGCTGGCCGCGGCGGCGGCTGCCCGCCAGCTGGGGATCGACGGCGAGGTGGTCGCCCGCGGGCTGTCGACGGTGCGGGGGGTCCCGGGTCGTTTCGAGATCGTGGACGCCGGGCAGTCCTTCACGGCGGTGGTCGACTACGCCCATACCCCCAGCGCGCTCGACCAGGCGCTCACGACCGCCAGGCAAGCCGCCGCTCCGGGTGGACGCCTCGTCGTAGTGTTCGGCTGCGGAGGCGACCGCGACCGCCTCAAGCGGCCCGACATGGGCCGAATCGCGGCCGACCTGGCCGACCTCGCCGTCCTCACCTCGGACAACCCGCGCAGCGAGGACCCGCTGGCCATCATCGCCGAGGTGCGGGCCGGGGTGGGGCGGTCCGACCGGCTGGTCGTCGAGCCCGACCGGGCGTCGGCGATAGCCCTCGCCGTCGAGTCAGCCCGGCCGGGGGACGTGGTGCTCGTGGCGGGCAAGGGTCACGAGACGGGGCAGCGGATCGGTGAGCGCACGCTCGCTTTCGACGATCGCATCGTCACCAAGGCTGCGATCGAGCACATGTCCGGGGCTCGACGATGATCTCGTTGCTCGTCGCCGGGGCGACCAGCCTGCTCGTGGCGGGACTGGGGACGCCACTGCTGATCCGGTGGCTGTCGAGCCGGGGCATCGGCCAGCAGATCCGCGACGACGGCCCCCTCGGCCACGTCACCAAGGCTGGGACCCCGACCATGGGGGGTCTGGCGATCGTCGGGGCCGTCTTCGCCGGCTACCTCGTCGGGCACGCCCGCATCGGGACAGTCTTCTCGGTGTCGGGGTTGGCGGTGATGCTCGCCATCGGGGGAGGGGCGGCGGTCGGGCTGGCCGACGACTGGATCAAGGTGAGCCGACATCGCAGCCTCGGGCTCAACAAGCGGACCAAGCTCGCCGGTCAGCTCGCCGTGGCCGTGGCGTTTGCCGTCGTGGCGCTGCGATGGAGCGGCGTCAGCACCCACTTGTCCTTCGTCCGTTCGAGCTCACCCGGACTGGCCCTGGGGAGCGCCGGGTGGGCGGTGCTGGCGGTGCTGTTGCTGATCGGCTCGGCGAACGCCGTCAACCTGACCGACGGACTGGACGGCCTGGCGGCCGGTTCGGCGGTCTTCGCCTTCGCCACGCTCGCCGTGATCGGGTATTGGCAGTTCCGGCACACGTTCATCTACCACGTTCCCCAGGGACTCGACCTGGCTCTGGCGGCTATGGCCCTGACCGGCGCCTGCGCCGGCTTCTTGTGGTGGAACGCCGCGCCAGCGCGCATCTTCATGGGAGACACCGGCTCGCTCGCCATCGGCGCCGCCCTGGCGGGCCTGTGCCTCCAGATGAACCTGATACTGCTCCTTCCCATCATCGCCGGGCTGTTCGTGATGGTGACGCTGTCGGTGATCATCCAGGTGGCGAGCTATCGCCTGTTCCATCGGCGGGTCTTCCGTATGGCGCCGCTGCATCACCACTTCGAGCTCCTGGGCTGGCCGGAGACGACGGTGATCGTGCGGTTCTGGATCCTCGCTGGGGTGTGCACGGCGCTCGCCCTGGGGCTCTTCTACGCCGACTTCCTGTCGCTCGGGTTGGTCAGTTGATGACGAGCCGGGGGAGTCCACGGGGCTCCGTCTCCGGCGCCGGCGTGCTGGTGGTGGGGCTGGCCGTCAGTGGCGAAGCCGTGGCGCGGCGGCTGGTGAAGGACGGCGTGCGCGTGGTCGCGGTCGATGATCGCCCCGACGAGGGCGTGCGCAAACGAGCCGCCAGCCTCGACATCGACCTCGTCGAGGCACCGTCGCCGGCGAGCCTGGCCGAGCTCGCCCATCGTGCCGAGCTCGTGGTGGTGAGCCCCGGCGTTCCCGCCCAGCACCCTGTGTTCGCCCTCCGCGACCAGGTCCGCGTGGTGAGCGAGGTGGAGCTGGCTGCCAGCTGGGCGAAGGCCCCCCTGGTGGCCGTGACCGGCACCAACGGCAAGACGACGGTGACCACGTTGGTTGGAGACATGCTGGCCGACTCGGGCCTGCGGGGGGTGGTTGCGGGCAACATCGGCGTCCCGCTCGCCGATGCGGTCGATGGTGACGCCGACGTGCTGGTCGTCGAGGTGTCGTCCTTTCAGCTCGCCTTCACGGAACACTTTCGCCCACGGGTGTCGGTGTGGCTCAACGTGGCCGAGAACCATCTGGACTGGCACCCGACGGTCGAGCACTACGTCGAGTCGAAGTCGCGCATCTGGTCCAACCAGACCGACGGCGACGTGGCCGTGGCCAACGCCGAGGATCCTGTGGTCATGGCGGCGACGGCGTCGGCGCCGATACCGGTGATCACGTTCGGCCTGGGGCACGGGAGCTACCACGTCGAGAGCGGCATCCTCGTCACCCCGGACGGCGAGCGCATCGTCGGCACCGAGGAGCTGCCGCGTGCGTTCCCGCACGATCTCGCCAACGCCCTCGCCGCCTGTGCCGCTGCCCTCAGCGCCGGCGCCACGGTCGACGGATGCGCCACGGCGTTGCGCCGGTTCACGGGCCTCCCCCACCGACTGGAGCTGGTGGGGGAGTCTGGTGGGGTGCGGTATATCGACGACTCGAAGGCAACGACCCCGGCTGCGGTCCTCTCGGCCCTGTCCGGGCTGGACTCGGTGGTGCTCATCGCCGGAGGCCGCAACAAGGGGCTGCAGCTCGGCGCGCTCAGGCACGAGGCCGACCGCGTGCGGGCCGTCGTCGCCATTGGTGAGTCGGTGCGCGAGATCGAGGCTGCGTTCGCAGGCGCCTCGCCGGTCGTGACCGCGGCCTCGATGGAGGAGGCCGTGGCCCAGGCCGGTGACCTCGCCCGTCCGGGAGACGTGGTGTTGCTCGCGCCCGGGTGCGCCTCGTTCGACTGGTACCGGTCCTACGGCGAGCGCGGCGATGACTTCGCCCGGGCGGTGCGGGCCCGCATCGGTGGCAGCCGATGAGCAGACGCTCGGGGACGTTCGTCGGCCTCCTCGCCGTGGTCAGCGTGCTCACCGTGATGGGCCTGGTCATGGTGCTGTCGTCGTCGTCGGTGCAGGCGATCCGGCAGTACGGGTCGCCGTGGGTGTACTTCGAGCGCCAGCTCCTGTGGGTGGCCGTGGGCGCGGGCGCGCTGGCAGTGTTCGCCCGGCTCGACTACCGCATCTGGAGACGTGTCAGTGTTCCGCTGATCGTCCTCGCCATCGCCCTGCTCGTGCTGGTCCTGGTGCCCGGTGTGGGTGTGCTGGTCGACGGGTCGAGCCGCTGGGTCGGTACGGGATCGTTCCGGATCCAGCCTTCGGAGCTGATGAAGCTCGCCCTCGTCGTCTTCGGTGCCGACCTGCTGGCGCGCCGGCCCGGGCGGACCAGGCAGTGGGCGAGGACCGTGCGACCGTTGACGATGGTCTTCTTCCTCGGCGCCCTCCTCGTGATGGTGCAGCCCGACATGGGCACGACGCTGGTGCTGGCCAGCATCTTCTTCGGGCTGCTGTTCGCCGCGGGCACGCGGATCCGCACGCTGGCCGTTCTCCTCATGGCGGGCGTCAGCGGGGCCGTCCTGCTCGGCATCGGCGAGCCCTACCGCCGCGCCCGCCTGCTGTCCTTCCTCGATCCCTGGGCGCACCGATCCGACCAGGGCTATCAGGTCGTTCAGTCGCTGGTGGGGTTGGGGTCGGGCCACCTCTGGGGCGTGGGCCTGGGCGCCAGCCGGGCCAAGTGGGGGTTCCTACCCAACGCCCACACGGACTTCATCTTCGCCATCATCGGCGAGGAGCTGGGCCTCATCGGGAGCTTGCTCGTGGTCGGGTTGTTCGGGGCCCTCGCCTTCCTGGGCATCCGCACGGCGGCCCGGGCCCCAGATCGCTTCGGCCGCTTCCTGGCCGTCGGTGTGACGGGTTGGATCGTGTGCCAAGCCTTCATCAACATCGGTGCCGTGATCGGCTTGCTACCGGTGACGGGCCTTCCGTTGCCCTTCGTGTCCTTCGGCGGCTCGTCGCTGGTGATCGTGATGGCCGCCACGGGTCTGCTGCTGAGCGTGGCGGCGCGTGAGAGGCCGCCTCCGAACAGCGCCGGTCGCCAGGGCCTCACTCGAGCGGCTACGCAGGAGGTCGTGGCGACGCACAACGGCGCTGGCGCGGATCGGGCCCGTGTCAGTGTCATGCAGTGATGCTCGATCCGGTGGCGACCGACTCGTTCCGGCGGCCGACATCGGAGGTCTCGACCACCACCTTCGCCCTGGTGGCCGGCGGCGGAACGGCCGGCCACGTGCTGCCGGCTCTCGCCGTCGGCCGGGCCCTGGTGCAGCGGGGGCATCCCGCCGGGTCCATCCACTACGTCGGCTCGACCCGTGGCATCGAGGCCCGCCTCGTGCCCGCAGCAGGGTTCGGGCTGACGCTGCTGCCGGGTCGCGGGATAGACCGCCGGCTCAGCCGGGCCAACCTCGAGTCGGTCGGGGGCCTCGCCGCCGCCATCGGCCGGTCGATCCGCCTGGTGGCACGACGGCGGCCCGCTGTCGTGCTCTCCGTCGGCGGCTACGCCGGGCTGCCCCCCGCCCTCGCCGCCGTGCTGCTGCGCGTCCCGCTCGTGGTGGCCGAGTCGAACGCCGTGCCCGGCGCGGCCAACCGGTTGGCCAGCAGGTTCGCCACCGCGGCGGCGGTGGCGTTCGAGGGCACGCCCCTCCCGAGGGCAGTCGTGACCGGCAACCCGGTGCGGGCGGAGGTGCTCGCCGTCGACCGATCGACGTCAGGCCGGAGGGAGGCCCAGGCCGAGCTCGACCTGCCGGCGGGCCGGACCGTCGTCGCCGTCTTCGGTGGCTCGCTCGGATCGCTGCGGATCAACGAGGCGACCCTGGCGCTGGTCGAGTCGTGGGCCGGGCGTCAGGACGTGACCGTCTACCACGTCGTCGGGCGGCGCGACTGGAGGGACATCTCTTCCAGGGCGGCGGCGCTCGAGCTCGACCCGGCGCTGTACCGGCCGGTGGAGTACGAGGAGCGCATGCCGACGCTGTACGCGGCCGCCGACCTCGTGGTCTGTCGGGCGGGGGCCACGTCGGTGGCAGAGCTGGCGGTGGTGGGTCTGCCCGCCGTTCTCGTCCCGCTCCCTGGGGCACCCGGCGATCACCAGACGGCCAACGCCCGCGCCATGGCCGAGGCGGGAGCGGGCGTAAGCCTGCCCGACGGCGAGTGCACCGCGCCACGCCTGGCGCGGGAGATCGACGGCCTGTTGGGTGATCGGGACCGCATGGCAACGATGGGTCGGCGATCGAAGGAGGTCGGGCGGCCCGGCGCGGCCGAGGACGTCGCCGCCCTCGTGGAACAGCACGCCCGCTCGTGACCGACGGCGCCCGGTACGACCTCGGCGCCCCCCGGCGCATCCATCTGGTCGGCATCGGCGGGGCTGGCATGAGTGCCATCGCCACGGTGTTGTCCGCCATGGGCCATACCGTCACGGGCAGCGACCTCAAGGCCTCGCTCACCCTCGATCGCCTGGCGGCTGTCGGGGTGCAGGTGTCGGTCGGTCATCGAGCCGAGAACCTGGGAAGCGCCGACGCCGTCGCCGTCTCGACCGCGGTTCCGAGGTCGAACCCCGAGGTGGCCGCGGCGCGCGACCGCGGTATACCGGTGCTGAGCCGGGCGCAGATCCTGGCTGCGATCGTCGCCACCCGGCGCACGGTCGCCGTCGCCGGCACGCACGGCAAGACCACGAGCTGTTCGATGCTCGCCCTCGTGCTCGTCGAGGCGGGCCTGCGACCGTCGTTCATCGTGGGCGGCGAGCTGAACGAGATCGGCACCGGCGCGGTCTGGGACGACGGTGAGTGGCTGGCGGTCGAAGCCGACGAGAGCGACGGCACGTTCCTGCACATCACGCCCGAGGTGGTGCTCGTCACGAACGTCGAGCCTGACCACATCGAGCACTACGGGTCGTTCGAGGCGTTGGTGGGCGCGTTCGAGACGTTTCTGACCGCGGCGCCCGGCCCCCGGGTCGTGTGCGCCGACGACCCCGTCGCCGCCCGGCTGGGCGCAGAGCTGGGCGCCATGAGCTACGGCATGTCGCGCTCGTCCACCTACCGGATGGTCGACGTGGAGAGCCGTCGCAGCAGCACGAGCTTCGCCCTCGAGCACGAGGGCCGCCGTTTGGGGCGCCTCGAGCTACCGGTGCCTGGCCAGCACAACGCCACCAACGCGACCGGTGCGGTCGTCACGGGACTGGCGTTGGGTGCGGACATGGCCGCCGCCCAACGGGCGCTCGCCCGGTTCGCCGGTGTCGCTCGCCGGTTCCAGTTCCGAGGCGAGCAGCGAGGGGTGAGCTTCGTCGACGACTACGCACACCTTCCCGGCGAAGTGGCGCCCACGCTGGCCACCGCCCGGTCCGGGGGGTGGCGTCGGATCGTCTGCGTGTTCCAGCCTCACCGGTACTCGCGAACGGCAACGCTGTGGCGCGACTTCGCCGACGCGTTCGACGAAGCCGACATCCTGTTCGTCACCGACGTGTACCCCGCTGGAGAGCGGCCGCGTCCGGGCGTGTCTGGCCAGCTGGTGGTACAGGCCGTCCGGGATGCCCACCCCGGCCGGCGTATCGCGTACGTACCCGGCAGGGCGGCGCTTCTGAGTGAGCTGCGACGCACCCTCGAACCAGGCGACCTGTGCCTCACCCTGGGTGCCGGCGATCTCACCTCGCTGCCCGACGAGCTCCTCGCCGACGCCGCGTGGTAGACGTCGCCGACTGGAGCGGCGCCGTCGAGGAGGCCGCCGCGGTGATCGGGGCACGCGCTCAGCGCGATCGGCCGCTCGGTCCGTTCACCACGTACCGAGTAGGAGGGCCGGCGGCGCTGTTCGTCGAGGTCGCCGGAGCCGACGACCTTCGGCTGACGCATCGAGCCGTCGCTGCCAGCGCCATACCGGTGCTCGTCGTCGGCAAGGGATCGAACCTCCTGGTGGCCGACGGCGGATTTCCCGGGCTCGTGCTGACCCTGGGCGACGCCTTCTCATCGATCGAGATGGACGGGACCCGGGTTCGGGCGGGGGCCGCACTCGGCCTGCCTGTGCTGGCCCGGCGCTCGGCGCACGCCGGGCTGACCGGCCTCGAGTGGGCCGTGGGCGTTCCGGGATCGGTGGGAGGGGCAGTCCGCATGAACGCCGGTGGGCACGGCTCGGAGACGGCCGAGTGGTTGGAACGATGCTGCTTGGCCGATCTGAGGGGCGGCGGCCAGCAGGTCGTGGGCGTCGACCGGCTCGACTACTCGTACCGCCACTCGAGCGTGGCGCCACACCACGTGGTCCTCTGGGCGGAGTTCGCCGTGTCCCGTGGAGATCCCCACGCCTCGGAGGCGGCGATCGCCGAGATCGTCCGGTGGCGACGCCAGCACCAGCCCGGGGGCCAGAACGCCGGCTCGGTCTTCACCAACCCGCCCGGTGACTCTGCCGGTCGGCTCATCGAGGCCGCCGGTCTCAAGGGTCATCGCATCGGTTCGGCGTGCGTGTCGACCAAGCACGCCAACTTCTTCCAGGCCGACCCGGCAGGCTCGGCGGACGATGTCCGGGTCCTGGTCGACGAGGTACGTCGTCTGGTTGCCGAGCGTGTCGGCGTCACGCTCCAGCCCGAGCTCCAGCTCGTCGGCTTCGGACCCTCGACCTCGACCTCAACCTGATCCTCAACCTCAGGTTGAGGTCACCCTCGAGTTGACGGTGAGGCAGTCGCCGGCACGGACCCCATCCCCGCCGCCGGGGGGCCGACGTGAAAGGGTGGCGGGCGTGACCGGGCTGCGTTCCTCACCCGTCAGCTCGCTCCCGCCACCTCGGATGGATCCCCGCATCCGCCAGCGCTGGTCCGCCGTGAGGCGGCACGAGGGCCAGCGGCGGCTCCGGGTCGTCGTCGCCGTGGTCGGGTGCGCACTGGTGACGGCGACGACCGTCGCCATCCTGCATTCCCCGCTGCTGAGCGTGCGCCAGGTGAGCGTGTCAGGCGGCAGTCACACCAGTCGGCAGTCGGTGCTGCGAGCGACCGGGCTCGATCGTCATCCGCTCATGGTCGACGTGAACACCGGCCGGCTGGAGCAGCGTCTCTACGCCCTTCCCTGGGTGGCCAAGGCCACGGTGCGACGCGACTGGCCGTCCACCATCGGGGTCTCGGTGCGCGAGCGCGTCCCGGCCGCCCTCGTCACCACGGCGAGCGGAGAATGGGCCGTCGCCGACCGGAGCGGGCGAGTACTCCTCCGCTCGACGGGCACACCGGCTGCACCCCCGCCGCTCCTCCCGCTTCCCTCCTTCCGTGGCGAGGAGCAGCTCCCGGCCCCAGGATCGCAGCTGCCGCCGTCCTCGGCTCCTGCCCTTCGGGTGCTGGGCGCCCTGCGCTGGCCGCTGATCGGCCAGGTCAGCGCGGTGGATGTGCATCCGGATGGAGAGATTTCCCTCACGATGGGTGGCGGCTTGGTCGTGCAGCTGGGCGACGCCAGCATGCTCGATCGAAAGCTGGCCGCGACCCAAACCGTGTTGTCCCAGGTGAGGCCGTCGAGCGCGCGGACGATCGACGTTCGGGTGCCCGAGGCGCCGGCCGTCACGCCCAGCTGACGAGGTGGGACGTCGCCGCGGCGCGGGAAGGCTCGCCGTCTTGCTCTCGCTCACCCTGATGAATGTTGCGCGATCGCAAGATGACCATAAGGAAAACAACTCTTGACCGCGCCCTATCGCGGCCGTATCGTTTCGCCCGGCTTGGGATGTCATACGGACTCTCGAGCTGCCGTCGAGGTTGAGGATGAGGTCGAGGCGGACGGCATTCAGCACGGTCGGGGATATGCGTCCGAGCGCAGTTGCACGGGCGCGCTGTGCAGCGGTGAGGCGTCAGTCGTGACCCCAGCCCCGTCCCCGTCGGGGGAGGCTGGACACAGGACAGCAGGGTCAGAGCACGCGCCACACGATGCACACACATGGGAGGCGAGAGAGCCTATGGCGGGCCCAGCGCAGAACTACATTGCCGTGATCAAGGTTGTCGGCATCGGCGGCGGCGGTGTCAACGCGGTGAACCGGATGATCGACGCCGGCTTGAAGGGCGTCGAGTTCATCGCCGTGAACACCGATGCGCAGGCGCTGCTGATGAGCGACGCCGACGTCAAGCTGGACATCGGTCGACAGCTGACCAGAGGGTTGGGAGCCGGTAGCGACCCTGAGATCGGCCACGAGGCGGCCGAGGAGCACGCCGAGGAGATCGAGGAGGTGCTCAAGGGCGCCGACATGGTCTTCATCACCGCTGGCAAGGGTGGTGGTACAGGCACCGGGGGCGCGCCGGTCGTGGCCGAGATCGCCAAGGGCGTCGGCGCCCTGACGATCGGCGTCGTGACGCGTCCGTTCTCGTTCGAGGGTCGACGTCGTGCCGTGCAGGCCGAGCAGGGCATACAGCGGCTCAAGGAGAAGGTCGACACGCTCATCATCATCCCCAACGACCGCCTGCTCACGGTCTCGAACGACAAGACGTCGATGGTCAACGCCTTCAAGATGGCCGACGAGGTCCTCCTCCAGGGCGTGCAGGGGATCACCGACCTGATCACCACTCCCGGGTTGATCAACACCGACTTCGCGGACGTCAAGATGATCATGCGCAACGCCGGGACGGCGATCATGGGCATCGGCAACGCGGCGGGTGACGGCCGGGCGGTGAACGCTGCCCGTGGCGCGATCACGAGCCCCTTGCTGGAGGCGTCGATCGAAGGGGCGCGCGGCATCCTGCTCCAGATCGCCGGGGGCAGCGACCTCGGCCTCTTCGAGGTCAACGAGGCGGCCGAGATCATCCACGGCGTCGCCCACCCCGATGCCAACATCATCTTCGGCAGCGTCGTCGACGACGCCATGGGCGACGAGGTGCGGGTGACCGTGATCGCGGCCGGGTTCGAGCGGTGGGACGACGGGGCGCCGCCGCGGGACGAGGCGCGGCGCGGGCTCGGGCTCGAGCACCCGGCGGACGACGGGCTGGCGGTCAAAGAGCTCGGCGGAAGCGACGAGGAGCTGCGACTGCGGGACGACGACTTCGACGTCCCGTCCTTCCTCAAGTGAGTCGGTGAGGCTCGGCGCCGGCCCGGTCCTGGTCCGGTGGACGGGGCGGCCCGAGGGTGATCTCGGACCGATCGAGGACGGCGCCGGGTCCGACTCACGGGCCCGGGTGCCGGACCTCGAGCGTCGGCGGCGCGCCCTGATCGACCGGTCGTGGAGCTGGGTCAGGCAGGTGCACGGCGCCGAGGTGGTGGTCGTCCGTCAGCCAGGCGACGGCAACGGCGCCCGAGCCGACGCCCTCGTGAGCAACCACCCGGAGTCCTGTTTGGCCATCTTCACCGCCGACTGCGCACCGATCGCCCTCGCCAGCCCGGAAGGAGTGCTCGGCGCCGTCCACGCCGGTTGGCGGGGATTGATGGCGGGAGTGGTCGACAGCGCCGCCCGGGCCATGCGTGCGCTCGGCGCCAGCCAGATCGAAGCCGCTCTCGGTCCCTGCATTCACCCGGAGTGCTACGAGTTCTCGCCCGCCGACCTCGACCGCGCCGAGGAGCGTTTCGGACCGACCGTTGGCGGCGTGACGATGGAGGGCAGGCCGGCGCTGGACCTGCCCGAGGCGGTCAGAGTGTCGCTCGGCGCGGCGGAGGTCGAGCTGGTCGCCGACGAGGACATCTGCACCGCCTGCTCGCCCGCCCACTTCTCGTACCGGGCCCGCGGCGAGCGAGAGCGGATGGCGCTCGTGGTATGGCGTGCGTAGACGCGGGCGAGCTGGGGGCGCGGCTGGAGCGGCTCCGCCGCCGGATCGTCGACGCCGGCGGCGACCCAGACCGCGTCAGCATCGTGGGGGTCACCAAGACGTTCGGCGCCGAGGTGGTGCAGGCGGCGGTCACGGCCGGACTGAACGACCTCGGCGAGAACTACGCCGCCGAGCTCGGCGCCAAGGCGGGAGCGGCGGCGAGCGAAGGCCTGGCGCCACGTTGGCATTTCATCGGGGCCATCCAGCGCAACAAGGTCCGCTCCATCGCACCGCACGTCCACTTGTGGCACGGCGTGGCGCGGGCGGAAGAGGGGGCGGAGATCGCCCGGTGGTCTCCAGGGGCGGCGGTGCTCGTCCAGGTCAACGTGAGCGGGGAGGCGACGAAGAACGGTGTTCCGCCGGGCGAGGCGGCGGCTCTCCTCGGCCGCCTGGTCGACGAGGGGTTGGACGTCCGCGGCCTGATGGCCATCGCTGCCCAGGGCCCGGCCGGTGCGGCCCGGGGAGGGTTCCGGCTGCTCGCCGAGACGGCCCGCGAGCTGGAGCTCGCCGAGCTCTCGATGGGTATGACCGACGACCTGGAGGTGGCGGTCGAGGAGGGAGCCACGATCGTCCGGGTTGGGCGAGCCCTGTTCGGTCCCCGCCCATCCCGACCGCGGCTGCGAGAATAGGCTGAGGGAAGCCAGAAGGAGGCGTGGATGGCTTCGTTTGTTCGACGAACGATGATCTACCTCGGCTTGGCCGATGACGAGTACGAGGATTACGACCACTACGAGGAGCCGGGGGCGGCAGCCTCGGGTCGTCGCCAGTCGCGTATGTACGCGGAAGGCGAGCCGGAGGAGAAGACGTCGGGGACCATCCGGACCCTGACTCGCGATCAGGCGTCGCAGTCTCCGACGCGAGAGCCGCGCGAGGAACGTCCCACCATCGTGCGACCGATCACACCCGACAAGGCGCCACGCGTTCACGTCGTCGCGCCCGCTCGATTCGCCGACGCTCAAGAGATCGGCGACCGGTTGAAGGACGACCAGCCCGTGATCGTCAACCTGCAGGTTGTCGATCGCGACCTCGCGCGCCGCATGATCGATTTCTGCAGCGGGCTCGCCTACGCACTCAGCGGATCAATGGAGAAAGTTGCCGACCAGGTGTTCCTGCTCACCCCGTCGGACGTCGAGGTCTCGGCTGAGGAGAGACAGCGTCTGCAAGAGCGCGGTCTGTTTCGCTCGTAGCCGGTGAGCATCCGTTCCATCATCGCCTGGGTCATCCAGGCGTACATCATCATCATCTTCGTTCGCGTGATCCTCAGTTGGTTCCCGATCACTCCGGGTACACCGGTGGCTTCGGTGATGAGGGTGCTGTACTCGCTCACCGAGCCGGTGCTGGGCCCGATTCGCAGGGTCCTGCCGCCTATGCGCCTGGGCGGCATGGGTCTCGATCTCTCGCCCATCATCGTGCTGATCGGGCTGCAGATCATCTCCCGAGCGCTGCTCGCCTGACCATCCGCGCCCTGGTCAGATGCCGTCGGTACGATGGCCTCCCATGGATATTGAGGTCTCAGCGAGAACGCTTCGAGAGGTCGAGTTCCGGGAGAAGCTCCGGGGCTACAACCAGGACGACGTCGACGAGTTCCTCGAGCGGGCGGCGGCGGGAGTCGAGTTGCTCCACGATCGCCTCCGTCAGGCCATGGAGCGGGCGATGCGAGCCGAGCAGCGTGTGGCCGATCTTCCCGACGACGACGACGCCCTCCGTCGCACGCTCGTCCTCGCCCAGCGGACGGCGGATATGGCCGTCAAGGAGTCGCAGCAGCAGGCCCGCGAGACGATCGTGAACGCCCAGAACGAGGCTCGGGCCATGGTCACCGAGGCAGAGGAGCGCGCCCAGCGCACGACCGAAGAAGCCGAGCGTGATCTCCGGCAAGAGCTCGTGCGGCTGGAGAACGCCCGCCAGCAGCTGCACAAGGACATCATCATCCTCGAGCGTCATGTCGAGGAGGAGCGCACTCGGATGCGTGCCGCGCTGGCCAACGCCGCCGCTTGGGTCGATCAGAACCTCTCCGGGATGGCACCACCACCCTCGCTGAGCGACGTCGACGTCCCCGCCCCGCCGCCTCCCGCCCGGGGGTCCTCTCGAGAGGGTCGAGAGGGGCGAGAGGGGATCGACCGGGACGGCTTCGACGGCGATCGCATGGACGACGCCGAGCACGGAGGCGGCCACCAGGGTCCGACCGAGGAGGGTCGGCCGTTCGTCGGTGCCGGGACGGGTGGCGCGGGCGCTCCCAGCAGCCCCAGCGCTCCAAGCGCTCCCAGCAGCCCCAGCGCTCCCAGCGATGCCGGGCGCTACGAGCACCAGCCCGGCGCTGGTGGTGGCATCTTCGACGCCGAGCAGTGGGAAGGCGCGAGCGAGGACAATCCGACCCGGATCATCAGGGTGCAAGGTTCTGCCGGTCGCTACGCGCCGACCCACGTCGTCAGGGGTGAAGGCCCCGCTGGGGGTCGGGGGCAGGTCTAGACCACCTGGTTCTAGAATACTCAAGTGCGATAGACAATTGGCGTGGCCGAGCGCTCGCTTCGGCTCCCCCCACGTGCCTTCCTGGGATGGTGGCTCGGTGTTGCTACTCCTGACCGTCGGCCTCCTGCTGATTGGCCTGGTCACCTTGGTGATCGGTTTTCTGAACAGCTCGCTGGCCCTCGATTACATCTCGATCGCCGCCAGCGCTCTTTCGTTCGCGCTCGTGCTGCTGTTCACCCGCCTCGGACGGGCCCGCTCGGCCCGGTCGGCAGCGGCGCGCGGCAGGCAGGCGCCTGCTCCGCTGGCGCCGAGAGACGCCGCCGACACCAGCATGATGGAGCTCGACACCGCCGACACCCTCGGCCCGGAGACGGCGGCGTACCCGAGAGCGACGACCACACCGAGGGCGGAGCCGCCCACCTCGGAGGTGTTCGACGATTCTCCGTCGGAGGAGGAGTACGAAGCCGAGGAGGCGGAGTGGGAACCTGAGCCGGCCCCGCCGGTCTCGAGCCGCACAGCGCCGGTCTCGAGCCGCGCCGCACGCGGGCGGTCACCGTACGAGCGCCCCTCGGTCCCGAGTGTCGAGGAGGCGGCGCCGGTGGCGCCTGCCCCGGTTGCCCGCTTCGACCACGACCGCGTCAGTGACGACCGCTTCGACGACGATCCGGTGGGTGATGACCGCTTCGACCACGACGACTTCCAGGACGAGAGCGACGAGGGTGGAGGCCACCCCCGCGGGTACGAGGACCTGGAGTTCCCCATCGCCGACTACGACGAGCTTCGCGTGGCCGAGATCCTGCCTCTGCTCGAGGAGCTCGAGCCGGACGAGATGGAGATCGTGCGCGACCGCGAGATGGCAGGGCGCAACCGGGCCGTCGTGCTCCGCAAGCTGGACGAGCTGAGCGGTGGAGCCGTGGCTCCGGGGGCAGGTCGCCGCCCAGCAACTCCGGTCATCAACGGGACGCGCCAACGGCCGGCCGCCGAGCGCCCCGCCGAGGTCGGCTACGACGATGACGCCGGCTATGGCCGGGCCGAGGACTACGGCGCCGAAGACGGCGGGGCGCAGAACGTGGCCTTTCCCATCGCCGACTACGACGACCTTCGCCTGACCGAGATCCTCCCCCTGTTGCCCCAGCTGGAGCCGGTCGAGCTCGAGATGGTGCGCCAGCGCGAGCTCGAGGGCGAGCGCCGGGCAACCCTGCTCAACCGCATAGACGCCCTGATCGGCACCGGTCCCACGCGGGCGCCTGCTCGCCAGGGTCGCTGACGCGGTCGTCAGCGAAGGGCAAGAGGCTGAGCAGGGACGTCGGCTCCGAGCGGAGCTGACCGGGGAGCGGCCGGTACGACGGTGCCCGATCAGCCCGTTCGACTGAGCCCGATCCCGACCGAGCGGCCCCGTCCCACCTCATGACGGGCTTCGTAGTCGAGGCCGGCCTGGTCCAGGGGCGCCAGCTCGAGCTCGTCCGCCAGCGTCTGCTCCATCAGGTAGCGACGGTGTGACTCCACCGCCTCGCCCGCCTCCGGGTCGAGGTCCAGCACCAGGCGGATGTGGTCGGCGAGGTGGAGGCCGGCGTCCCGCCGGGCCATCTGCACGATGCGGATCACGTCCCTGGCCAGCCCCAGCCGGGCCAGCGTCGGGGTGACCGCGAGGTCGAGCGTCACGACGCCGTGGTTTCCGGGCAGGCTCCGACTGGCGATCTCGTCGCGGGGCCTGAGACGCACGGCGAACTCGCCTGGGCTCAGGGTGACGCCCGCCGCCTCCACCTCGTCCTCAGACACCCTGGACCAGTTGCCCTGTCGAGCAGCAGCCAGGACCTTCTGGGTGTCGGCTCCCAGGCGTGGTCCGACGACCGAGGGATCGACGGCCAGGACCAGCTCGCCCGCCTCGTCCACATTCTCGGTGAGGCGCACGTCCTGGACGTTGACCTCGTCGGCGATGAGGCCCACGAAAGGCTCGAGCCGGCGAGCGTCGTGCGCCGCCACGGTCAGCGAGGCGAGCGGCAGGCGGGTCCGGCGGTCGTTGGCCTTGCGCACCGAGTGCCCGGCCGAGGCCACCTCGCGCACCAGGTCCATGTCAGCCACCAGGGCGGGATCAGCGGGCAGGGCGTCCCTGGCAGGCCAGTCGGTCAGGTGGACGCTCCGCTCGCCCGTCAGGCCTCGGAAGACGGCCTCGGTGACGAGCGGAAGGAGGGGAGCGGCCACCTGGCACAGGACCCGCATGACGGTGGCGAGGGTGTCGTACGCGTCCCGCTTGTCCCGGTCGGTCTCGGGGTCGTCCCCCACCGGCTTCCAGAACCTGTCTCGGCTGCGGCGGATGTACCAGTTGGTGAGCGCATCGAGGAAGGTGGCGATGGCGGCGCAGGCACCGGGGAGATCCTCGGCGTCCATCCTGCTGGTGACGTCCTCGACCAGGGCGGAGGTCTTGGCCAGGGCGTAGCGATCCAGCACGCCGGTGGCGTCGGTTCTCCAGCGCCCTCGTATCCCGTCGGTGTTGGCGTACAGGGTGAGGAAGTACCACGCGTTCCAGATGGGATTGATGACCTGGCGCACGGCGTCGGAGAAGCCCTTGTGGTCGACCATCTGGTCCTGCCCTCGCAGCACCGCCGACGACATCAGGAACCAACGCATGGCATCGGCGCCGTACGTGGCGAAGACCTCGTTGGCTTCGGGATAGTTGCCCAGCCGCTTCGCCATCTTGCGGCCGTCGTAGCCCAGCACGACCCCGTGGGCGATGCAGCTCTTGAACGGAGGACGGTCGAACAGTGCAGTCGACAGCACGTGGAGCGTGTAGAACCAGCCCCTCGTCTGGCTCACGTACTCGACGATGAAGTCGGCCGGGAAGTGGGACTCGAAGCGCTCGCGGTTCTCCATCGGGTAGTGGAGCTGGGCATAGGGCATCGAGCCCGACTCGAACCAGCAGTCGAGCACGTCTTCGACCCTCCGCATCGTCGACCGACCCGTCGGATCGTCGGGGTTGGGACGGGTCAGGGCGTCGATGGCGGGGCGGTGGAGATCGGTGGGGCGTACCCCGAAGTCACGTTCGAGCTCGTCCAGGCTGCCGTAGACGTCGGTCCTCGGATACCGAGGGTCGTCGCTCTGCCACACCGGGATCGGCGCGCCCCAGAAGCGGTTGCGGCTGATCGACCAGTCCCTCGCGCCTTCCAGCCACTTGCCGAAGGCGCCGTCGCGTACGTGGGCCGGCGTCCACCGGATCTGCTGGTTGAGCTCGACCATACGGTCCCGGAATGCCGTCACTCGGACGAACCACGAGCTCACGGCCCGATAGATCAGCGGGTTGTCGGTGCGCCAGCAATGCGGGTAGCTGTGGACGTAGTTCTCTCGTGCCAGCAGCGCCCCCGACGCGGCGAGATCGTCGATCACCGCCTCGTTGGCATCGAGCACCTGCAGCCCGGCGTAGGGAGGGACCTCGGCGGTGAAGCGGCCCCGGTCGTCGACCGGAGCCACCACGGGGATGCCGTTGGCGTCCCCCAGGCGCTGATCGTCCTCGCCGAATCCTGGCGCCGTGTGAACGATGCCGGTGCCCTCCTCGGTGGAGACGAAGTCTCCGGCCAGGACGCGAAAGGCCCCTGGCGTGTCGGCGAAGAAGTCGAACAGCGGCCGGTAGGTTCGGCCCACGAGATCGCGGCCCTTGATCGTCCCGACCTTCACGGCCTCGCCCAAGATGCCGTCGTAGGCCTCGGTCCTCGCCTCGCCCACGACGTACCGCGTCCCGTCGAGCTCGAAGACGGCGTAGTCGATGTCGGGACCCACCGCCAGCGCCAGGTTGGACGGAAGGGTCCACGGCGTCGTCGTCCACACCAGGGCCCGGAGGCGCTCACCGTCGCCGTCGAGGTCGAAGGCCACCGTCACGGCGGGGTCCTCCCGGGGACGGTAGGCGTCGTCCTGGCGGGTCTCGAAGTTCGACAGCGGCGTCTCGCACTCCCAGCAGTAGGGCAGGACCCGGTAGCCCTCGTAGATCAGTCCCTTGTCCCACAGCCGCCGGAAGGCCCACAGGACGCTCTCCATGTACGGCAGGTCCATGGTCTTGTAGTCGTTGCGAAAGTCGACCCACCGGGCCTGCCGGGTCACGTACCGCTCCCACTCGTCGGTGGTGCGGAGGACCAGCGAGCGGCAGTGGTCGTTGAACTGCTCGATGCCGAGGCTGGTCACGCCTGCCCGCCCCGCCAAGCCCAACTCCCTCTCAGCGACCATCTCAGCAGGAAGCCCGTGGCAATCCCAGCCGAAGCGTCGTTCGACCCGCCGACCCCGCATCGTCTGATAGCGAGGGACGGCGTCCTTGACGAAACCCGTCAGCAGATGGCCGTAGTGGGGAAGACCGTTGGCGAACGGTGGCCCGTCGTAGAACACGTACTCGTTGGCGCCGGCTTCGCGCGCCTCGACCGACGCCGCGAACGTCCCATCGGCCTCCCAGAACTCCAGGATAAGCTCCTCGAGGGCGGGGAGCTTCGGCTGCTGCTCGACCTCCGGGTACGGGCTCTGATGGCGCTCGCCGGCCATGGACCCACAGTAGGCGGCGCCGGTCCTGGTTCCCGGCCGATTTTGGCCAGCCCTTCGGCTGCTGCTTCGCCTGTTCGGGGGCGGAGCCGTTGCCGACGCCTGCCCGGTCAGCTACGATCCGACGCCCTCGGCGACTTCTCAGGACCGAGCACATGCCTCGAGCGTCACGTTCATCGAACCCGGCCCGGCAGCCGGGAACCCGCAAGAAAGCCGCTACCACCGGGCGCGGCGCGACGACTGCAGCGCGGACCGCTGGCGCAGGCCGGTCAGCCCGATCGGCGGCGACGCAGCGGACTGGCCGCGCCGGGTCGGGCCGCACGCCCCCGGCTCGTGGCGCAAAGGCGGCCGCGTCCGAGCGAGGCCGCGCCCGGACGGGGGGCGGCGCCAGCACTGCTCGGCGGGAGGGCGCAAGCGTGCAGCGAAAGGCCGGGGCCGCCGCCCGGGCACCGGTCAAGGCGCGATCGGCGCGCGCCGCCGCGCCCAAGAAGAGGGCGCCGACACGGGGAGCCACGCGGACCCCCGCACCGAGGTCGACCGAGCCGCGTACGGAGCCCCGCGCCCAGCAAGCGGCGGCGAAAGCCAAGGCTCCCAAGGCGAGACGAGAGGTGACGGACAAGTTCCTGCTGGAGCAGCAGGGCCTGCTGCGGGCCGAGCGAGCCACCTACGTCGAGCAGGCCGAGGCGCTCAAGGCCGAGGCCGACTCTCTGGCCCAGGAGATGGAGCCCGGCGACGTGCAGTTCGACGAGGAGTCCGGAGAGGGCGGCACCGTCACGGTCGACCGTGAGCGCGACCTTGCCCTGTCGGCTCAGGCCCGAGCGGCGGTCGAGGAGATCGATCACGCCCTGGCCAAGATCGAGGCCGGCACCTACGGCTTGTGTGAGGGGTGCGGCGAGCCCATCCCGAGGGCGCGACTGAAGGCCCTGCCACAGGCCCGGTTGTGCGTCAACTGCAAGAGCGGGGGGTTGTCGCGGCGCTGACCCGAGACTGGTCACGCCCACGTCTCCAGCTGATCATCGGGGGGACGGCAGCGCTCGTCATCGCCGTGGACCAGTTGACCAAGTCGCTGGCCGTTCACTACCTGCGCGACGCGCCGGTGCACCTGGTGGGTCCGTTACGCCTGGCCCTCACGTTCAACTCCGGCGCCGCCTTCAGTCTGGCTCAGGGTCTCACGCCCGAGCTGGTGATCGTGGGAGTGGCGTTGGTCGCGGTCGTCGTGGTCGTAGGGAGGGCGGCCTCGACGGCGACGACGGCGATCGCCGTGGGACTCGTCCTCGGCGGAGCGCTGGGAAACCTCGTCGACCGACTGGTCCGATCCAACGGCGGTGCCGTGATCGACTTCATCGACCTGCGCTACTGGCCCACGTTCAACGTGGCCGACGCCTGCATCGTGGTCGGTGCCGTCCTCCTGGTCCTGGTCGGCTTCCGTCGTCGTCCTGAGTGAAGACGTCGATCCCGCCGGCTCTCTCGGGCGAACGCGTGGACCGGGCCGTTGCGCTGCTCAGCGGCCTGACGCGGGCCGAGGTGGCCGAGCTGGTGCGGGCGGGGCGGGTCCGGCTGTCGGGTGCGCCGGTGGCGACCCGTAGCCGTCGTGTGGCCGGCGGGGAGGACCTCGAGGTCGACCTGCCGTCTCCCGGCCCGCGCGCCGGGATCGATCCCGACCCGGGCGTCGATGTGCGCGTCGTCCACGCCGACGGCGACATCGTCGTCATCGACAAGCCCGCCGGGCTCGTCGTGCACCCCGGTGCCGGCCATGGCGCCGGCACGCTAGTCCACGGCCTCGTCGCCCGCTTCCCGGACCTGGCGGACGCAGGAGCGGGCGACCCGGACCGGCCCGGCATCGTCCAGCGCCTCGACAAGGGCACCTCGGGTCTGCTCGTGGTCGCCCGGACGTCCGCCGCCCACCGGTCACTGGTGGCACAGCTGGGGGGGAGAGGCGGGCCGCGAAGCCTCGAGAGGCGGTACCTGGCGCTGGTGATGGGATCGGTCGACGCCGACGTGGGGGAGGTCGAGGCGCCGATGGGCCGATCCGAGCGGGACCCCACCCGGATGGCCGTCACCCGTCACGGGCGCTCGGCCCGCACGGCGTACCGGGTGGAGCGGCGCTACCAGCGGCCGCTGGCGGCGACCCTCCTCGAGTGCCGGCTGGAGACCGGCCGCACCCATCAGATCCGCGTCCACATGTCCGCCATCGGTCACCCCGTGGCCGGCGACCCCCGCTACGGCGCCGCCGCTGCTCCGGAGCTGGCGCTCGGGCGACCGTTCCTCCACGCCTGCGGACTAGCCTTCGACCACCCGCGAACCGGCGAACGCGTCAGCTTCTCGTCCCCGCTCCCACCCGACCTCGAGACAGCGCTCGACAAGCTCTCGTAGCCACCCGGGCGGGGCCCCATCCCCGCCGCCGGCCG
>JBPYEI010000003.1:0-18072 GCA_051985455.1 Acidimicrobiales bacterium | reverse complement strand
CCGACGAGATCGACCGGGTGACCGAGGGACCGTCGGCGCCGGGGTGGGACCCCTTCGACGCCGCCCTCCTCCAGGCCGCCGACGAGCTCCACCGCGACTCGGTCATCAGCGACGACACCTGGGCCCGGCTGCGGGAGCGGTACGACGAGCGCCAGCTCATCGAGGTCCCCATGCTGATCGGCCACTACACCCTGCTCGCCTTCACCCTGAACTCCCTCGGCGTCCAGCGGGAGGAGGGGGTCCCGGGCCTTCCGACCAGCCGGAATACACCCGGCTGACCCAGAGTTGTCAATAGTACACTCAAGATTTACTATGGCGGTAAAGACAACCAGGAGGTAAGAGCTGGCCATGGCGATGGCGTTCGACCCAAACCGCTGGACGATCAAGACCCAGGAGGCCTTCCAGGCCGCTGTGGGCCTGGCCCGCGAGCGCAACAACGCCGAGGTCACCCCCGACCATCTGCTGGCGGCCCTGTTGGGCCAGTCCGAGGGCGTCGTCCTGCCCATCCTGCAGCGGGTGGGGGTGGCTCCTCTCTCGGTGCGCAACCAGGTCGAGGAGGCTCTGTCGCGGCTCCCGCGCGCCTACGGGGGCGAGGCCCAGATCGGACGGGCCCTGCGGGAGACCATGGAGGCGGCCGATGCCGCCCGCGGGGAGCTGGGCGACGAGTACCTCTCCACCGAGCACCTCCTGCTGGCCATGGCCGACCGGCTGGGCACCACCAAGGACGCCCTGCTGTCCGCCCTGCGCGAGGTACGGGGCTCCCAGCGGGTCACCTCGCAGGACCCGGAGCAGACCTACCAGGCCCTCGAGCGCTACGGCCGGGACCTCACCGAGGAGGCCCGCCGCCAGAAGCTCGATCCCGTGATCGGCCGCGACGAGGAGATCCGTCGCGTCATCCAGGTGCTGAGTCGCCGCACCAAGAACAACCCCGTGCTCATCGGCGAGCCCGGCGTGGGCAAGACCGCCATCGTCGAGGGGCTGGCGCGCCGCATCGTGGAAGGTGACGTGCCCGAGAGCCTCAAGAACAAGCGCCTCGTGGCCCTCGACCTGTCCTCCATGGTCGCCGGGGCCAAGTACCGGGGCGAGTTCGAGGAGCGCCTCAAGGCCGTCCTCAAGGAGATCGCCGACTCCGAGGGCGAGGTCATCACGTTCATCGACGAGCTGCACACCATCGTGGGCGCCGGGGCGGCCGAAGGCGCCATGGACGCCGGCAACATGATCAAGCCCATGCTGGCCCGCGGCGAGCTGCGCATGATCGGTGCCACCACCCTCGACGAGTACCGCAAGCGCATCGAGAAGGACGCCGCCCTGGAGCGGCGGTTCCAGCCCGTCTACGTGGGCCAGCCGAGCGTGGAGGACACCATCGCCATCCTCCGCGGACTGAAGGAGCGCTACGAGGTCCACCACGGGGTGCGCATCCAGGACGCCGCCCTGGTGGCGGCGGCTGTCCTCTCGGACCGCTACGTCACCGGACGCTTCCTGCCCGACAAGGCCATCGACCTGATCGACGAGGCCGCGTCGCGGCTGCGCATCGAGATCGATTCCATGCCCACCGAGATCGACGTCGTCGAGCGCCGCCGGCGTCAGCTCGAGATCGAGCGGGTGGCACTGGTCAAGGAGACCGACGATGCCTCCAAGGAGCGCCTGGCCAGGCTGGACGAGGAGCTGGCCAACCTGGGCGAGCAGGTCGACGGCATGCGCGCCCACTGGGAGTCGGAGAAGGAGGCCATCGGCAGGATCCGCCAGCTCAAGGAGGATCTGGAGACGCACCGGGCCGAGGCCGAGCGCTTCGAGCGCGAGGGGGACCTGGCCCGGGCGGCCGAGATCCGCTACGGCCAGCTGCCCGAGCTGGAGGCCCGGGTCGACGAGGCCTCCAAGGCCCTGGCCGAGCTCCAGTCCCACCAGAAGATGCTCAAGGAGGAGGTCGACGAGGAGGACGTGGCCGAGGTCGTGAGCCGCTGGACCGGCGTGCCGGTGAGCCGGCTCATGGAGGCCGAGGTGGCCAAGCTCGTCCGCATGGAGGACGTCCTCCACCAGCGCGTGGTGGGCCAGGACGAGGCCGTGTCCGTGGTGGCCAACGCCATCCGCCGGTCGCGCTCGGGTCTATCTGATCCCAATCGGCCCATCGGCTCGTTCCTGTTCCTCGGTCCGACCGGCGTGGGCAAGACCGAGCTGGCCCGCACGCTGGCCGACTTCTTGTTCGACGACGAGCGGGCCGTGGTCCGCATCGACATGGGCGAGTACCAGGAGAAGCACACCGTGGCGCGCCTCATCGGGGCTCCCCCGGGTTACGTGGGCTACGACGAAGGTGGTCAGCTGACCGAGGCCGTGCGCCGACGCCCCTACGCGGTGGTCCTGCTGGACGAGATCGAGAAGGCCCACGCCGACGTGTTCAACGTGTTGCTCCAGGTGCTCGACGACGGGCGGCTGACCGACGGTCAGGGTCGCACGGTGGACTTCTCCAACGTCGTGCTGATCATGACCTCCAACCTGCAGGGACGACCGGAGGACTTCTTCAAGCCCGAGTTCATCAACCGCATCGACGAGATCGTGCGCTTCCGGTCTCTGAGCGAGGAGGACATCGAGAAGATCGTCGACATCCAGCTCCGTCAGCTCGACAAGCGCCTCGCCGACCGTCGCCTCGCCCTCGAGGTGACCGACGCGGCCCGGTCCTGGCTCGCCCGCCGGGGCTACGACCCCGTCTACGGCGCCCGGCCGCTCAGGCGCTTGATCCAGCGCGAGATCGGCGACCGCCTGGCCATCGGCCTCCTGGAGGGTCGCTACAACGACCGGGAGACCGTGGTGGTCGACGTACAGGGCGACGACCTCGTCGTCTGGTAAGCAGACCGGGTGAATCTGGCCGAGATCCTCGACGCGCCCGCGGCCGCCTGCCCGACGAGGGCGGCGCTCATTCTCGAGGACGAGTCGTGGCCCTACGCCCGCTTGGACGAGGGGATCGCTGCCGGCACCTCCCGCCTGGCTGCCGAGGGTGTGAGCCGTGGCCAGCGCGTGCCCGTGGTCGCCACGGGCAGCCCGCGGTCGCTGATCGCCGTGCTGGCCGCCGCTCGTCTGGGGTCGGCGGCGGCCGCCCTCAACCCGCAGTTGACGGTCGAGGAGCTCGGCCGGCTCGTCGAGCTGGCCGACCTGGCGGGCGTGGGCGTCGCCGGCCACGAGCACGCAGACGGCCTTGCATCCGCGCTTCGCCCTCCTGCCACCGTGCTCGGCGACGCCGAGCTCCAGGGCGATACAACCGGGCCGACGCCGGCGGTGGTCAGCGACGACGAGGAGGCGCTCGTCCTGTTCACCAGCGGGACCACAGGCCTGCCCAAGGCCGTGCCCATGTCGCACGGGACCCTCACGCGACGGATTGTGTCCTGGTGCGGGCCCTTCGACGCGCAGGCCTCGCCCACCGTGCGTCTGATGTGCGTGCCCATGTTCCACGTGGGGGGTCTCCTCGGTCTGTTGATGAGCCTGTACTCAGGCCACACGACGGTCATCCAACCGCGGTTCGACGCCGGCGAGTGGCTCCGCCTCGTCGAGCGCCACCGAGTCGACGCCGTGTTCATCGTGCCGACCATGCTGCGGCGGATCCTCGATCACCCCGACTTCGCCCGCACCGACCTGGGCTCACTACGCACCGTCGCGTACGGCGCCGCTCCCGCTCCTGCTGATCTGGTGGTCCGGGCGACCGAGGCGCTGCCCCACGTCGGGTTCTCGAACGTCTTCGGCCAGACCGAGACACTCGGCGCCTACACGGCTTTGGCGAGGCACGACTATCGCCATCCGGTTCGCCGCACCTCGGTTGGACGCGCCCTGCCCGGCGTCGAGCTGCGGGTCGTCGACCCCGACTCCGGTGCCGACGTGCCCGTCGGCGACCCGGGGGAGCTCTGGGTCAGGTCGGCCCACAACGTCCGTCCCGGTTGGCTCCACACCGGCGACCTGGCCCGGGTCGACGCCGACGGCTACGTGTTCCCGGTCGGTCGGCTGTCCGACACCATCAACCGGGGCGGGGAGAAGCTCGGACCCATCGAGGTCGAGACCGTGCTGCGCGCCCATTCCGCCGTGGCCGACGCAGCGGTGGCCGGTCTCCCCGATGCCGACCTGGGCGAGCGGGTCGGGGCCGCCGTCGTGGCGCGGGAGCCGGTGCGCCCGGAGGACCTGCGGGCCTACTGCGCCCAGCACCTGGCCCGCTTCAAGGTGCCGGACACGCTGGTCCTCGTCGATCGCATCCCCTACGACGACCTCGGGAAGGTTCGGCGCAGGACCCTGGCCGAGGTGATCACCGAAAGGAGCTCCTGATGCTGTTTCTGCACGAGGTGCACAAGGTCAAGGGAGCCGAGGAGGACGCCTTCGAGGAGGAGTGGCGGGAAGACTGGATGGCCCGCCTGGCCCAGGAGAACGACGCCCGTCTCCTGTGGTACCTGAACCAGGCTCATGGGGCCGGTCCCTCCTACACGGTGATCACGGTAACCGCCATTCGCGACGGTGCGGCGTGGGAGAGTCTCGCCCGTCGGGTCCAGGGTGGCGACCTCGCTGCGTCAGTAGCCAGGCAGGACCGCCTCCGGCACACGGTCGACGCCAAGCTCCTGCTGCCAGTCCCCTGGTCGGACATGCAGGAGGTCGACCTGGCCACCGTGCCCGTCGACGGCACCACCCACGAGCTCACGCTCTACATGGAGGACACCGGTTGGCCCTCGGCACCCCTCGGCGACTACGTCGAGTTCTGGGGCCGCACCTACTATCCGGCCATCATGGACCGCCCACCCGGCGAGCGCCTGCTCGACATCCAGGCCAGCTTCCAGGTGGCTCACGGTGCGGGGCACCGGCCCGAGGCGATCCTGATGCAGAAGGTCGTCGACCACGACCGCCTGCTTGCCCTGCTCGCGCACGAGACGGCACCACAGTTCCGCCGACCCGGAACCTTCATGCACGATGCCCTCGCCTACCGCGACCAGTGGCAGAGCCGGCTGCTGCGCACCAGCAACTGGTCCCCGTTGTACTGAGCGCAGCACCGCATGGACGGACCGCAGTTCCTGGGCCTCAAGCCGACCGACGACCCCAACCGCTGGAGCCTGCCGCTCGTGCCCGACGTGCTGAGCGGCGTGGGCGCGCTCTTCGGGGGCTGCGGGCTGGCAGCCGCCATGGAGGCCATGGAAGCGGTCACGGGCCGGCCGACGGTCTGGGCGTCGGCGCAGTACCTTTCGTTCGCCCGTCCTCCTGACTCGGTGAGCATCGAAGTGGTGGCCATGGTCGAAGGCCACCAGACCAGCCAGGCTCGGGCCATCGGCCGCGTCGGCGACGAGGAGATCTTCACCGTCAACGGCGCCCTCGGCATCGGGCCCGCGGAGCTCGAGGGACAGTGGGCGGTGCGGCCTCCGGTCCCCGCCCCTGAGGACTGTCCGCCGCGCGTGCTCGAGGACCGGCACACGGCGACGATCATGCGACGCCTCGACGTCCGCCTGGCCGACGCCCGGCCGCTGGACCAGCTCGAGGGTCCGAGCGCCGACGGCCGCTCCTCTCTCTGGGCCCGCCTCGACGGCCTCGAGTCGAGCACGACGGCGCTGGCCATCCTCGGGGACTTCGTGCCCTTCGGGATCAGCCAGGCCCTTGGTCGCTGGGCCGGAGGCACGAGCCTCGACAACACGATCCGCGTCGTACGGCGCGTGCCCACCGAGTGGGTGCACCTCGACATCCGCGTGCAGGCCGTCACCCACGGGTACGGTCACGGGCTGGTTCACCTCTGGGCCGAGGACGGCACCCTGCTCGGGACGGCGAGCCAAACGGCCGTCGTTCGCGACCGGCGTCCGTGAGGGCGGTGAGTGAACGTCGGACTCGGCGTCGCTGCCTCTAGATGCGCCCCCAGGACTTGTCGGTGACGCCGGTCTCGTAGCATTCGAGGAGGTGCTCCAACCAGGCGGTGCTGTCATCGAGGCCGCCGGGGCGGTTGCGGGCCAGCCACAGCTCGCGGTGGTGGTCGATGAGGGGGCGCAGATCGGCAGCGAGCTCGGCGCGTGTCGCTTCGTCGACCGACGAGAGCCAGCCATCTTCTTCGAGGCGCGCCCGAGCGTCGCGACACAGCAACGCGACGAGCTCCGCCGCTGTGCGCAGCTCGTCGATGATCAGAGCAGCGTCGGCGCGCCCAGAGCCGGATCGGCGGAGGCGCTCGACGGCGTCGGCGAGGCCTGCTTCGACCGACCGGAGATCCTCGATGGTCATTCCCGCGCTGATGCCGCGGTCCAGCTGGAGCTGTGGGTAGTAGAGGTGCATCACGAGGACGGAGATGTTGGGGAACTGCGCCGCGATGCCTCGGTAGGCGTCGCCCAGGGCGAGCAGAGCGGCGCCCAGCTCGCCGGTGGGGTCGTCGAAGGCGTGGACGTCGAGGGCGGCGGCGAGATCGAGATCGGCGTTGGCGTCGAGGCACCACGAGACGGCGGCGGCGGTCGCGAACCCCGGCTCGCTGACCGGCAGGTACTGGAGGTGGCCCATGTCGCCCCAATCGGTGGCGAGAAACCCGTCTGATCCGTTGGCCAGCCCCGCCTGGGCGGCCGTGCGACAGTTGCCGACCATGTTCGTCACCCGCCCGAGGATGCTGAGCCAGGACGACGTGCCGGGACACACCCAGTGCCGGAGGCCGGCCTCGTTGAGTGCGGCCGTGCGCTCAGTGAAGGGATGCCAGTCCTCGTAGCCCCACTCGCACACCGTCACGCCATCCGGCAGCTCGGCCAGCGTCTTCGGGTGGTTGGCCAGGATGTCGCCCCAGGCCAGCATCTCCCTACCATCGAGCTCGGGAAGGCCTCGTAACGTCCGCACCCAGCTCACGTAGTCGCCGAGCCGTTCGGGCAGTGGCAGCTCCCACGGCTCGTCCAGTCCGACCTGGACCCGGCGGCTGCTGAACCGCGGGAGCAGCTGCCCGAGGAGCTCGCGCACCAGGGCGAGCGACCCCGGCTTGTTCGGATCGACCGTCGTCGGTGCGTGCAGGTGCCCGCGGGCGTCGGGCCAGCCGTCAGGGGCGACGGCGAGCTGGCGGTAGCGCTCGTGGGCGAGCCACCGGCCCATGTGCCCCAGGCAGTTCTGGTTCGGCACCAGCTCGACGTGGCGGTCGCGGCAGAAGGCGTCGAGCCGCTCCACCTCTTCGGGCGTGAGCGGGCTGGCCTTGGCCGACACCTCTTCGTGACCGCGATAGGCGAAGGTGTGCTCGAAGTACAGCTGGACCTGGTTGACCTTCCACGAGGCCAGCCGGTCCACCAGCGCCTCCAGGGTTGCCATGGTGGGAACCTTGTCGCGGGAGATGTCGAGCATGACTCCCCGGACGGAGAAGTCGGGCCAGTCCCGGATGGTGCCGAGGGGTAACCGACCACCGTGCAGGCGGGCCAGCTGGTCGAGGGTGGCCCGTCCGTAGAAGAGACCGGCCTCGTCGGCGGCGGTCAACCGGACGCCGTCCTCGCCGATGCGCACCTCGTATCCCTGGGCCGGCAACGACGGGTCCACGTCGGTGGCCGGCGACCGGGCGGGCACGAGGTCTTCACGGAGCGCCACATGACGCGGTCGGGGGAGAAGGTTCATTGAGCGGGCTCCAGCTTCTTCCGGTAGACGAAGAACACTCGGCTCACGGTGCCGCCGACCCGCGCGTAGGGGACGATCGGTCCGACCCACACCACCTCGGCCCGGCGCCGTCCGCCCGCCCGCATGCGGTGCAGAGCCCCCAGCACGAGCGGCTCTCCGACGCCCTTGCCGATGAGGTCGTGGCGGACGGCGACCGGCCCCAACAGGCCGGCGCGGTTGACGTCGTAGGCGCAGAAGCCGGTGATGCCCTCCTCGCCGCGGGAGACCACGAGCGTGCCCTTGCCGAGGGCGCGCAGCGCCTCGGCCGCCCAGTTGGGCCAGTACGTCTCCATCCACTCCGCCACCTCGGGCCGGTCCCCAGCCACCGCCAGCTCCGTGGCGCCAGGGTCGGGGCGCAGCGCGTCGAGGTCGACGGCCATGTTGAAGTTGGCCTCGGCCCGCGTGTAATGGTGACGCTCAAGGAGGCAGAGCATCGCCGTCTCGCTCGTCTCGACACCCGGAAACAGGAAGTACGGAGCGTCGGCGCCCACCGTCACCGTCCTCGTGCCGGCCAGGTCGGCCTCGGCCGCCTCCAGGAGCACGTGGCCGTGTCCGCGCCCTCGGGCGGAGGGGTCGACGACGAGCAGGCGCAGGTATCCCCCGCCCTCACCTTCGACGGTCGCCACGACACCGACGTCGGGATCGCCGCGCACGGTGGCCGGCTGGTCCGGCGCGAAGAGGGCGCCCTCCAGCTCGTCGGGCGCCGGAGCGTCGGCCACGCCCCGCCGGCACAGCTCGACGATGGCCGGCAGGTCGCCAGCATCGAGACGGTCGAGCGAGATGCGAGGTGTCTCGCTCACGCGGCCGCCCATACCTCGGCGACGATGTCGTCCAGAGACGGCATGCGCTCGAGCATCGAGGCCAGGAGCCGGACCTGCACCCGGCTCCGGTCGAGGTTCTGGTCCGGTCGGAACGTCCGGAAGTAGACGTCGCCGGCCAGGTAGTCCGCGAGGAAGCGCACGGCCTGTTCGTACACCACCACGGACCCGGCCAGGGGCATCAATCCCACCTCCACCGACGTGATCCACCCGGCCGCCTCGTCCCGGTAGCCACTCAGCATCGCTTGCGCCAGACCGAGGTCCAGCTCCACCCGGTCGAGGTCGCGTTCGTCCTCCGGCGCCGGGCAGGCGGCGGTCCGGAGCAGGTCCCCGACATCCCACAGGATCGACCCGGGCATGACCGTGTCCAGGTCGGTGATGCAGACGGCCCGGCCCGAGTTGTCGTCGAAGAGCACGTTGTCGACCTTGGCGTCGTTGTGGGCCACCCGGACGGAGACGCCAGGCCAGGCCAGGCGTCGGCCGTCGGCGGCCAAGCGACGATGTTCGAGGACGAAGTCGATCTCCTCGGCGACGGCCGCCGCCCTGCCCGCCGGGTCGGCCGCCACCACGCGCTCGAACCCCGACAGGCGCCGCTCGGGGTCGTGGAACCCCGGGATCGTCTCGCCCAGCAGGGCGGGGTCGAGGTCGACCAGCAGACGGTGCAGCTCGCCGAACGCTCGCCCCGCCTCGAAGGCCTGGGCGCTGGACGACACGACCGCCGCGCTATGGGCCTGCTCGATGAACAGGACGCAGCGCCAGATGGCACCATCCGACGCCCGCCACGACATCCCGCCGTCGTGGGTCGGTACCAGCGTGACGACGTGCCGATCGCCATCCGCGTGACCCTCGCTCTCCAGGCGGCTTCCGAGGTGCCGCGTCACCAGGGCGACATTGGCCATGAGCAGCCCCGGATCCGGGAACACCTCCGGGTTCAGGCGTTGCAGGAGGTAGCGTTCCGGACCCACCTGACCCCTCACCGTGACCAGGTGGGTGAGGTTGATGTTGCCCTCCCCATAGGGCACGATGCTCTCGACCGGCCCATCCAGGGCGAATCGGACGGCCACCCCTGCGGGATCGGTCTCCGCGCCGGTCGTCGGGCGCATTTGCATCCGGGCGAGGGTACCGTCCGTATAGCTCCCTGGAGCAAGGGAGGGGAGGCCACCGGTGGCGTACCAGCCCATCGAGAGCTACGGGATCATCGGCGACATGTCCACCGCCGCCTTGGTGGGCACGAACGCCTCCATCGACTGGCTCTGCTTTCCGCAGTTCGACTCCCCCAGCGTCTTCGCCGCCATCCTCGATGACGAGAAGGGCGGCTGCTTCGCCATCTCACCCACGATCGACGAGTTCCGGACCAAGCAGCTCTACCTGCCCGACAGCAACGTGCTCGTGACACGGTTCCTGTCTGAGTCCGGCGTCGCCGAGGTCACCGACTACATGCCTGTCGGCTCCGTGGCCCGTTACGGCCACCGCTGTCTCGTCCGTCGTGTCATGGCCATCCGCGGCACGACGTGCTTCGAGATGGCGTGTGCGCCGGCGTTCGACTTCGCCCGCGTCGACCACGAGGTCGAGATGAGTGACGGAGGTGCGCGCTTTCGATCGGCTGGGCTCACCCTGGGTCTGCTCAGTGACGTCCCCCTCGAGCGGCGCGGCAAGGAGGTGGTGGCCCGCTTCAGCCTGGACGAAGGCGAGGAAGCGTCCTTCGTTCTGCGCCAGACCGATCCCGACGGCACCGAGGATCTCCGTATCCCGTCCGGCTGGCAGGACGAGGTGCTGGCGGCGACGGTGGACTACTGGCACCACTGGCTGTCCAAGTGCACCTACCGGGGCCGGTGGCGCGAGATGGTCTACCGCTCGGCCCTGGTCTTGAAGCTGCTGACCTTCGACCGCACGGGCGCGATCGTCGCCGCCCCGACCTGTGCTCTACCCGAGCAGGTCGGTGGAGCGCGGAACTGGGACTACCGCTACACGTGGATCCGTGACGCCGCCTTCACGCTCTACGGCCTGCTGCGCATCGGCTTCACCGAGGAGGCGGAGAAGTTCATGACCTTCCTCGAGGCCCGGTGCCACGAGCTGAACCCCGACGGCTCGCTCCAGATCATGTACGGGATCGACGGCCGTCACCGCCTGGTCGAGGAGCAGGTCGAGCACCTCGACGGCTACCGGGGCTCGCGGCCGGTGCGGGTAGGCAACGACGCCTACGGCCAGCTCCAGCTCGACATCTACGGCGAGCTCCTGGACTCGGTGTACCTCTACAACAAGTACGGGTCGCCGATCTCCTACGACCTGTGGGTGTCGCTCCGACGCCTCGTCAACTGGGTCTGTGACAACTGGTCGCGCGAGGACGAGGGAATCTGGGAGTCACGGGGCGGGCGGAGGCACTACCTCTACTCCAAGCTCATGTGCTGGGTTGCCATCGACCGGGGACTGCGCCTGGCCGACAAGCGGTCGTTCCCCGCCGACCGCGACCGGTGGCTGCGCGTCCGAGACGATATCTACGAAGAGATCATGGACCGCGGCTGGAGCGACAAGCACCAGGCTTTCATGCAGGCCTACGAGAGCGACACCCTGGACGCCTCCAACCTCGTGATGCCGCTGGTGTTCTTCCTCTCCCCCACCGACCCCCGGATGCTCAAGACCCTCGACGCCATCAACCGGGCCCCCGAGGACGGTGGGCTCGTGGCCAACAACCTCGTCTACCGCTACAACCTGCTGACCAGTCCGGACGGGCTCGAGGGCGAGGAGGGCACGTTCAACATCTGCACCTTCTGGCTGGTGGAAGCCCTTACCAGGGCCGGGCGGTCGGACCGCACCCGACTGGACGAGGCCAGGCTCATGTTCGAGCGCATGCTCGGCTACGCCAACCATTTGGGGCTGTTCGGCGAGGAGACATCGACGTCGGGAGAGGCGCTGGGCAACTTCCCGCAAGCCTTCACCCACCTCGCCCTCATCAGCGCCGCCTTCAATCTCGATCGGGCGCTCGGGACCCGGGATTGAGGCCTATCATCTGGTCGCGGGCGACAAGAGGGGGACCCAGATGGCCACACGCGAACCATCCACTCACGCAGCCGACGACATCCCGCGACCGCTGGGCGAAGGCTTCCCGGTGACCACGGCGTTCGACTTCCCGGGCCTCCGGATCGACCGCACACTGGGCACCTGCTTCGGGCTGGTGGTTCGGAGCATGGGCTTCGCCAAGGGCATCGGCGCCGGTTTCAAGGCGCTGGCCGGTGGTGAGGTGCACCAGTACACGCAGCTGTTGGAGGACAGTCGGCGCCACGCCTTCGATCGCATGGTCGAGAACGCCCGGCTCATGGGAGCCAATGGCGTGGTCGCCATGCGCTTCGACTCATCCGAGATGGGGCAGAACCTGACCGAGATCGTCGCCTACGGCACAGCCGTCATCATCGGCGAGGCCAGATGACGACGTGATCGGTGCCCTCATCGCCGTGGTGGTGGTCGTGGTGCTGGCCTTCTTCTTCGTGGTCAGCCTGGCCGTGCGGCGACATGGCGAAGCGGCGACCGTCCGTCGCGACTGGCGGCGGACCGACGAGGTGTTCCGCGACCCTTCCACCAACCGCCTGATGCGTGTCTGGGAGGACAGGGGCGACGGCTCCCGCCACTACGTGCCAGAGCAGTAACCGCTCAGCGCTCCACCAGCTCCCAGCGCGCCGGCTCGCCGTTCACCTCGCGCAGGACGCCGCGTGCCTGGAGCGCCCTGAGGTGAGCCATCGTCTCTCCGACGGCCGCCCGCCGCATGAAGCCCGCGATGCGGTTCCACGGCCGGGACCAGGTCATCTGCGAGGCGATGTCCCACGCCGAGGTCACCCCGCGCTCGACGGCGGCGATTGCCTCGGCGAAGCGCTGCTCGTGGTGAGCCCGCAGCTCGGCCACCCGCTCCGGCAGCCCGACGAAGCGGTGCTCGTGGGCGGGCAGCACCTCGTCGGTGGGAAAGCTCGCCACCCGGTCCAGCGATGCCAGGAAGTCGCCGAGCGGATCGGCACCCGCCTGCGGGTGGAACGGGATGTTCGGAGTGATCCGGGGCAGCACGTGGTCGCCCGAGAGCATCAACTCGTAGCGGGGCTCGCGGAAACAGAGGTGCCCGGGCGAGTGGCCGGGCGTCCAGATGGCGAGCAGATCCCACCCCGGCACATCCGGCTTGGTGTCGTCCTCGATCAGCACGTCGGGTTCGACCGCGGTGACCAGCGGCAGGATCGGCATGGAGGCGTTCTGCAGCGACGACAGCTCCTCGGCCGGCGCGCCGACCCGGCGAAGCATGGCGCCGACGCGCTCGAGCAGGTCCTTCGGCTCCTCGTAGCGGTCGTGGATCAGCTTGGCGTCGGCCGGGTGCAAGGCGACCCACGCGCCCGACAGGTCTCGCACCCGTCCGGCCAGCCCGTAGTGGTCGGGATGGATGTGCGTCACGAGGACGCCCTGCACCTCGGCCACGTCGGTCCCGGCGTGGACCAGCCCCGCAGCGAGCGTGTCGAAGGCGTCGTCGGTGTTCCAGCCGGCGTCGACGATGTAGGGCCCCGCGTCGGTCTCGAACAAATAGACGAGCACGTAGCGCAATGGGTTGTTCGGGATCGGGACGGGGATGCTCCAGATGCCGGGCCTGACCCGCTCGACGGGCGGAAGAGGCCCGACCGAGCGGGCGCTGACCGACACGGCCCCTCAGCCGGCGGCGACCAAGCGTCGAGCGGCCTCGACGACATGGCGGGCCGAGATCCCCGCCCAGTCCATGAGCTCGGCCGACGTGCCCGAGCCGGGCGTGCCCTTGACCGCCAGGTGGGCGATGCGAGGCGGGCGCGGATCGTCGGACAGCGCCTCCATCACCGCGGCCCCGATCCCCCCCTGCGGATAGTGGTCCTCGACGACGATCAACCGGCCCGACGTGATCCGTGCCGCCTCGCGCAGCGTTTCGGTGTCGACCGGCTTCACCGAGTAGAGGTCGATCACGCGGGCCCGGATTCCCGACTCCTCCAGGGTCCCGGCGGCGTCGAGGCAGGCATGTACCGTGACGCCGGCGCCGATGAGCGCCACGGCGTCGTCATCGTGGCTGCGAAGGACCTTCGAGCCGCCGATGGCGAACCGATCGTCCGGGCCGTAGACGACCGGGTACGCACCTCTCGTGGTGCGGATGTACACGATGCCCGCGGTGTCGGCCATGAGGCTCACGAGGTTGACCGTCGAGACCGGGTCGCACGGATAGAGCACAGTGGAGCCGCTCACCGCTCGCAGGGCGGCGAGGTCCTCGAGCGCCATCTGTGACGGTCCGTCGGCCCCGATCTCCGTACCGGCATGCGAGCCGGACAGGCGGATGTTCGCTTGTGATATCGCGGCCATCCGGACGAAATCGTAGGCGCGCGAGAAGAAGGCGGCGAAGGTCGAGGCGAAGGGTCTGTACCTTCGCACGCTCATGCCGACTGCAGCCGCCACCATCTGCTGCTCGGCGATGAACATCTCGAAGAAGCGGTCCGGGTAGGCCTTCTTGAACTCGTCGGAGTGAGTCGAGTTGCTGACCTCACCGTCGAGGGCGACGACGTCGGGACGGGCGCCGAGGGCGACCAGGGCATCACCGTACGCCTTGCGCGTCGCCACCTTGTCGCTCTTGTCGTACCTGGGCAGGTCGACCGTGACCTTCCCCGGGCGGGCGATGTTGCTCTCGAGCCGCTCGGGCAGGGGCCCATCGGCGCGGAGGTTGCGCTCGCCACCCAGCTCGGCGATGGCCCGCCGGGCCATGTCCGCGGGCAGGGGCCGGCCGTGCCACCCTTCCTTGTTCTCTATCTCCGTGAAGCCCTTGCCCTTGATGGTGCGGGCGATGATCACCGTCGGGTGGTCGGCGTCGCGCACGGTCGCCAGTGCCTGGTCGATCTCGCCATCGTCGTGCCCGTCGATCATCATTGTCGCGCAGCCGAAAGCCTCGACACGCCTGCGGTAGGCCTCCAGCTCCCAGCCGAACTCCGTCGGCCCCCGCTGGCCCAGCCGGTTGATGTCGAACAGGGCCGTGAGGTTCGAGAGGTTGTAGTGCGCCGCCTTGTCGAGCGCCTCCCAGATCGAGCCCTCGGCCAGCTCGCTGTCGCCGCACAGGACCCAGACGTGGAACGGCAGCTCGTCGAGATAGCGACCGGCGAGGGCGACCCCGACGCCGTCCGGCAGACCCTGACCCAGCGAACCGGTGGCGACGTCCACCCATGGCAGCTCGGGGGTGGGATGTCCCTCCAGCCGGGCCCCGAACTGGCGGTAGGTGTTCACCAGCTCGTCGTCGCTGATGGCGCCCGCCGCCTTGAACATCGAGTAGAGGAGGGGCGAGGCGTGGCCCTTCGAGAAGATCAGGTGGTCGTTGTTGTCCGCCTTCGGGTCGTTCCAGTCGTAACGGAAGTGCCGGGACATGAGCACGGCCATGAGATCCGCAGCGGACATGCTGGAGGTCGGATGGCCGGAGCCGGCGTGGGTGCTGCAGCGAATGGAGTCCACCCGCAGCTGCTGACCGAGCTCGGCGAGGACCGCGGCCTGGTCACTGTCGAGCTTGCCGCCGGTCGTCGTTCGCGCCATATCGATTCTCCCCGGGGTATGGCACCCGGCCCGTTCCAGGCGTCCTACAGCCCAGGCTAGTCGTAGTCAGCCGCGTTTGACCCGGCCGCGCAGTGCGGCCAGGGCCAGGCTCAGGCTGAGCACCCCTACACAGGCGATGGCGAGCACTGCGCTTCCGATGGCCGCGCCGTCCCAACCCGAGGACGTCAGGGCCCGGAGCCCCTCCAACAGGTAGGTCACCGGGTTGTAGGTGGCGATCGTCGACAGCCACCCCGTGAGGGAGGACTTGGGGACGAACGCCGTCGTGAGGAAGGCGAGAGGGAAGAACAGAACGAAGCTGGAGTTGACGGCGGCGGGATTGCCGGTCTTGAGCGCGATGGCGTACGGAAACCCGGTGAAGACCAGGCCCCACGACGCCGCCAGCAAGACGAACACCACCAGCCCGGGTACACCGGTCACGAAGTTCACGCCGACGGCGAAACCGACGATCAGGACGGGGATAGTGAGCGCCACCACCAAGGTGAAGTCGGCCACCATCAGCCCGAGCAGGAGGGCCAGACGCCGGACGGGCGTGACGCACAGGCGGTCGAAGTAGCCGCCCTGGATATCGGTCACCAGCGTCGAAGCTCGGGATATGCCGGTAACGGCGAACACGATGGCGAGGGGCAGCTCGAAGGCCTTGAAGTCGATGCCCGCCGCTTGGAGAGTCACCTTCTGCAGCGACCCGATGTTCACGATGAAGAAGAACACGGGGACGATGAGAGCAGGGATGATCGACTCCGGATCCCGGGGGATCTGGCGCAGGGCTCGTCCCGCCACGGCGACGAGGTCGCGGACGAAGCCCGCCTCCCGCGCGTGTATGTCGTCGTCGGTGATCGGCGCCGCCGGCGCCGCCGGGCTGATGGTCGTCACGTGGTCTCCTCCGGCTCAACGTGCTCGAGGTGCTCGATGTGACCCCCGGTCAGCTCCAGGAACACGTCGTCGAGCGTGGGCGTGCGCAGGGTAAGGCTGTGGACCGCGATCCCGCGCTGGTTGAGCGCGACGGCGACCGGCGTCATCGTCCCCGCCCCGTCGGCCGCCCGCAGCGTCACGTCGCCCTGCTGGATCGAGACGTGGTGGACCCCGGGCACGTCCCTGAGCGCCCCGGCGACCTCATGGTCGATGCCCTCGACGCGGGCCACGATGAGATCGTCTCCGATCGACCGCTTGAGCTCTTCCGGGGTGCCCTCGGCCACGATGCGACCGTCGGAGATGATGCCGACCCGGTCGGCGAGCTCGTCGGCTTCTTCCAGGTACTGGGTCGTCAGGAAGATCGTCGTCCCCCGTTCCGCGTTCAGCTTGCGCACCTCGCGCCACACGGCAACCCGGCTGGCCGGATCCAGCCCCGTGGTGGGCTCGTCCAGGAAGATGACCTCCGGGTTGTGTACGAGCGCAGCGGCCACGTCGAGGCGGCGCTTCATGCCGCCGGAGTAGGTCGAGATGCGCCGGTCGATGGCGTCGCCGATGTCGACCAGGCGCAGCACGTCGTCGAGGCGCCGGTTGATCTCCGAGCTGTGCAAGCCGTAGAGCCGACCCTGGAGACGCAGGAGCTCCCGACCCGTTTGCCGGTCGTCCAGCGCCGCCTCCTGCAGGGCGACACCGATCCGGAGCCGCACCGCCTGCGGCTCCGAGGCGACGTCGTAGCCGGCCACGCGCGCCGATCCGGCGGTAGGCAGGAGAAGGGTGCACAGCATCCGCACCAGCGTCGACTTCCCGGCCCCGTTGGGGCCGAGGAAGCCGTAGATCTGCCCCTCGGGCACCGAGAGGTCGACGCCCGCGACGGCCAGCACCGAGTCGAAACGGCGCTCGATATTCTCGGCCAGTACGGCCGGCTCAGCCATGGAGCAACGCCAGCTCCCCGCCCGACCTCACGTCTCCAGCCCGTCGATGCGGGCCAGGATGCGCAGCATCACCTCGTCCGCGCCCCCGCCGATGGACAACAGACGGGAGTCGCGGAAGTAGCGCGAGGTCCAGGTCTCCTCCATGTACCCGATGCCGCCGTGGTACTGGATGCACGTGTCGGCGATCTTGCGTACCAGGCGGCCGGTAGTGAGCTTGGCGATCGTGGCGTAGCGGGTCGTGTCCTCGCCTCGCATGGACGCCTCGGCGCAGGCGTAGTTGTACTGCCGGGCCAGATCCAGCTCGGCGGCCAGCTCGGCCAGGGTGAACTGCACGTGCTGGTTGGTGAGCAGCGGCCGGCCGAACGTCTCGCGCTGCCGGAGATAGTCGGCGGTGCGCTCGAGGGCGCGCTCGGCTCCACCGATGGCCTGGTAGGCGGCGATCATGCGCTCGTTCTGGAACTGGGCCATCTGCTGCTGGAAGCCCTGCCCGATCTCGCCGATGGTGTTGGCGACCGGCACCCGCACGTCCTCGAAGGACAGCTCGGCCGTGTCCGACGACCAGTTGCCCAGCTTCTCGAGCTTGCGGCTGACCCGGAAGCCGGCGACGTCGGTGGGGACGACGATCTGGGACATCCCGTGGTAGCCGCCCTCTTCCGATGTCCTCGCCAGCAGGCACATCCAATCGGCCTGGGCGCCGTTGGTGATGTACAGCTTGGTCCCGCTGATCACCCACTCGTCGCCGTCCCGGACGGCCCGAGTACGCAGGCCAGCGACGTCGGAGCCGGCGTCCGCCTCGGTCACCGCGATCGAGGTCACCATCTCCCCGCTGATGGCGGGGGCGAGATAGCGCCGCTTGAGATCGTCGGTCCCAAAGCGGTGGAGCGACGGGGTCGCCATGTTCGTCTGCACACTGATCGCCATCGGCACCCCACCGCAGCCGATGCGCCCGAGCTCCTCGCCGGCGACGACCGTGTAGGAGTGGTCCGCTCCCTGGCCGCCGTACGCCGGGTCGTACTCCAAGCCCAGCAGACCGAGTGCTCCCAGCTTCGGGAACAGCTCGTGGGCCGGGAACGCCCCCTCCCGCTCCCAGCGGTCGACATGAGGCTCGATCTCTCGTTCCACGAAGTCCCGCACGGTCTTGCGGAACAGCTCGTGCTCGGGCGTGAAGTGCATAACCGGCGCCCACGGTAGCCGGGGGGCCTAGGCGCCGGTCGCTGGCGCCGAACGACTGGGGCCTG
>JBPYEI010000002.1:0-2268 GCA_051985455.1 Acidimicrobiales bacterium | reverse complement strand
TGAGGGCGAGCTTCACGTTGATCGTGAAGAGGAAGACGGCGATCACGACCATCGTCAGCCCCTGGACGGCGAACTGAGCGAGGCCGTCCTGCAGCATCTGCTGGAGATTCTCGATGTCGCTCGTCATCCGGGTCATGATGACGCCGGCCTTCTCGTCCGTGTAGAAGTCGAGGCCGAGCCGCTGCAGGTGGGTGAATACCTTCACCCGCAGGTCGTTCATGACCCATGCCGCCAGACGACCCGTCACCATGACCTGGCCGCGTTGCGACACCGCCGTGATGGCGATGGCGATCAGGTACAGGCCCGAGGCGAGAACGATCGCGCCCATGTCCTTGTGCGCACCCAGGCCGTTGGTGATGCCGAAGTCGATGAGCCTCGGACCGGCCTGGTTGGCGACGCTGACGACACAGATCAGGGCGACGGCCAGGACACCCAGGTGCCAGTGCTGGACCAGCAACGACCGGAGGCTCAGACGCTTGCTCTCGCTGGCCGGCGCCCGGTAGGTGAAGCGCGCCTTGGGCACACCGTGGTCGGGTTCGGCGGTCAACAGCTTGTCCACGCCGTCCTGGAGCTCCGACGGTATGCCGGCAAAGGGAAGACCGCCTCCGGGGTTCGCCGCGGCACGGGGGCCGCCACCCATACCCCCTCCCCCGGATGTCCCTCCTCCTGCCCAGGCCATCAGACAGCTCCCCCGAGCCCGAACGGGCCCCCCATGCCCGAGCCGCCGTCACCGCCATTGCTGGCAGCCCTGCTCCAGCTTGCTCGGGGCTCGGCGGCAGAGCCGTTCGGAGCCACGTCCTCGGCTGCGAGGCCATCGCCCGTACGCTCGTCCTCCTCCGCCTGGGCCAGGACCTCGACGTAGAGCGGGCTCGTGGCCATCAGCTCCGCGTGGGTGCCCTCGGCCACGATGCGGCCCGCGTCCATCAGCACGACCCGGTCGGCCAGGCTGATGGTCGAGAGCCGATGGGCGATGATCAGCGTCGTCCTCCCCTGCATCAGCGTCCGCAGGGCTCCGTGGATCTCCTGTTCCACCTGCACGTCGATGGCGCTGGTGGCGTCGTCGAGGACGAGTATTGGTGGGTTGACGAGCAGGGTCCGGGCGATGGCGAGCCGCTGGCGCTGTCCCCCCGACAGGGTGTAGCCACGCTCTCCGACGACCGTGTCGTACCCGGAGGGCAGCTCGCGGATGAACTCGTAGGCTCCAGCCGCCTTGGCGGCAGCGTCGATGTCGGCGAGATCGGCATCCGGCCTGCCGTAGGCGATGTTGTCCCGGATGGAGGCGGAGAAGAGGAACGGCTCGTCGAGGACGATCCCGATCCTGGACCGGAGACTGGCCAGAGTGAGGTCGCGGACGTCGTATCCGTCGATGCGAACAGCTCCGCCATCGACGTCGTAGAATCGGGTGAGTAGGCGCGCGACCGTGGACTTGCCGGAGCCCGTCCGGCCGACCATGGCGACGACCTCGCCTGGCCGCAGCCGCAGGTCGAGTCCCGACAGCACGCGCGGGCCGCCTTCGGTGTAGGAGAAGCCGACCGATTCGAAGCTCACGTCTCCCTTGGAGTCGACGAGATCCACGGCCCCCGGCCGGTCCACGACGGTGGGCTGCTCGTCGAGTATCTCGTAGATTCGCTTGGCCGACGCCGACGCCCGCTGCCCCAGCATGATCAGCATCCCCAACATCTGGAACGGAGCCTGGAGCAGCACGATGTAGAAGCTGAAGGTGAGAATGTCGCCGACCTGCAGGTGCCCGTGCACCACCAGATAGCCACCGACCAGCAGGACCAGGGCCAGACCGACCTGCGGCAGGTTCTGGACCGCCGGGGTGAACTTGGCCCTGAGGTCGGCATCTTTCACGTAGGACCACTGGAGTCGATCAGCCGCCTTGGCCAGAAGGCGCAGCTGCCGAGATTCGGCCGCGAAGGACTTCACGACCCGCACCCCGTTGATGTTCTCGTCGACCAGCATGGCGACGTCGGCCAGCCTTGACTGGATCAGCCAGGAGACCGGGAACATCGACCGCCGCATCCGCACCCCGAGCACGAAGACGAAGGGCATGCTCGCCATGGCGACGAAGGCCAGCGGCACGCTGATAGACAGCATGTAGCCGAAGGCGACCAGGGCGATAGCGCACTGGACGAGGATCGAAGGGGCGAACGCCAGGTACATCTGCACGGATCGGATGTCGGAGTTGGCCCGGGATATGAGCTGGCCCGACTGGACCCGGTCGTAGAACGGGAACGACATGCGGGTCAGGTGCTCGTAGATGAC
>JBPYEI010000001.1:0-3205 GCA_051985455.1 Acidimicrobiales bacterium | reverse complement strand
GGTCCAGCCGTGGCCGTCGGTGTAGGCCCGGAACGAGGACCACAGGGAGTCGCGCTCGGCCTCGGGGCCGATGGGGTCGGGTGAGACGAGGCACACGCCGCCGTACACGGCGTAGGCGACCACGCTGTCGCCCTCGAAGAAGTGGCTCTTGTCGTGGCGGAGGGCGAAGTAGTCCAGCGTGCCCCGCCCGTGGCGGCGCACGATGTCCCTGGCCCGGCGCTGCGCACCGGTTGCCGCCAGACGACGGTCGACGACGGGACGAAAGACGAGGAGCAGGGCCACGAGGGCCAGGGCCAAGCCGACTGCGAAGAGCGTGGGGGCGAGGAACTGGTCGGCGTGATGGGGCAGGCTCACGGTCCGCAGCCCGACCAGCCGGCCCGCCACCGCCTCCAGGGCCCGCCCGAACCCGAGCGGCCGGTCGTCGCGGTCGAGCGCCAGCGCCACCTCGATCGACGTGGCCGTCACCAGGGTGACGGCCACGGTCCCGGCCAACAGGGCGAGACCGCCTCTCCATCGTGAGCGGTGGTCCACCGATCCCTGGAACGAGGAGCGGTTGACCACCAGGAACCACGCCACCGCCAGCGCGATGACGCCCTCCTCCAGGCCGCCACCCTGGAACAGGTGGAGCACGCCCGTGCTCACCAGTAGGCCGACGGCGACGGTCCAGGCCTGTCGCTGGCCGCGTCTGACGCCTCGGGCCAGGGCGAGAAGGGCCAGCCCGGCCAGGGCGACCAACGCCGACGCGGCCTGGGCGACCGACAGCGGCAAGAGGTCGAAGACGAAGTCGATGTGGTTGCGGAACGGCGGCGTCACCGCCGACACGAGGTTCACGACACCGGCGAGGGCGATGGCGGCGGCGGCCAGGCGGCGCACGCGGCGCTGACGCGCCGCGGGGTCGGCGAGCTGTGGGTAGGGCGGCCCGTGGGGGAACGTGGCCACCACGGCGGGGTGGGCGTCGCCGATGTGGCAGCGGCGGGCGGCCAGGCGCTCGACGACCGTCGCCCCCGGCAGGTCGAGGCGGGCCTGAATGAGGCGGGCGTGGAGCTCCGCTCCCGCCTCGAGCTCGATCCACGACAGCTGGCGGCGATGCAGGAAGACCGGCGGCAGCCCAAGGCGGGCGGGGCACTCGTCGACGACCTCGGCCACAGCTCCGGTGTTGGCATAGAACCCCGGCCCGAGCATGCTGAGCTCCGGGCGCCGGGTGTGGCCCGCCACCATCCCGGCATGGCCGGCGCCCACGAGCGACCTGGCCTCGGCGCGGGGAGCCTCGTTGGGGTCGTCACCGCTGCGGCCCAGGGCGACACCTCCCATGGCCGCCCAGGTGCGTCGGCTGACCCAGGCGACGGCGACCACGACGAGCACGAGGTCGAGGACCGTGGTGAGGCCGACGAGGCCCAGGCGCCGCGGCCACGCGCCCAGGTGGGAGAGATGCTCGGCGGGCGCCGCCCACAGGTAGGAGATCGGGATCTTCAGGAGCAAGGCGATGGCGACCGGCACCAGGAGCCACCAGGCGTGCCGAGCCAGTCGCCGGTACGCCAGCCTCGACGCCAGGAAGCGGGGGAAGCTCGATGGTTCGGAGAGCCGGTCGACGCCTTCGAGCCACGACGCACGGGCCTCGCCCAGCGCCGGGAGCATCTCGGACAACAGGTGGTGACCGACCGGGGTGCAGGCCGGGTTGCGAGGATCGGCCACGGCGTGACGAGGATCGAAGCGGTGACCGGGCTCGACCCGCACCCGTCGCGGCCCGGTACCGGTGTGCAGGACGAGCCCCACGGCCAGGGCCAGCTCCGCCTGGAGTCTCCCGGCCACGGTCCCGGCGACGGCGTCGTCCCAGGCCAGGCGGGCATCCCGGCTCCCAGGGAGGCAGATCAGGCGGCGGCCCTCGCCGGCCGCGAACGACCGGAGCGCAGCGGCCAGCCGCGGGTGGGCGTCGAGGGCGGCACCCGGGTCGGGCGGGACGGTGCCGGGCTCGGCGACCAGCAGCTCGAACAGATTGCCCGCCACGATCAGCGCTCCTGGGCCGCTCCACGCCTCGATGGCGCGGGCCAGGTCGGTCGTGGCCGAGGCCGAGGCGGGCGTGGCCGTGGGTCCCAGCAGCAGGTCGCTCACCACGAGCACCCGGCCACCCAGCCCCACTTCGACCTCGAGCTCGTCGACCATGACGTCGGCGACAAGGGACATGCACTGCCATCTTGGCAGCGGTTGGGGCGGGGGCTGACCAACCCCGCCACCCACGTGGCCAGGCTCGACGAAGGCGTCCCGGTAATCTCGACGGCGATGACTGCTTCTCTCAGCCGGCCGTCGGGGCCTCCGGTCGACACGGACCCCTTCACGCCGCCCGACAACTGGAGGTGGGCGGCGGAGCCCCTAGGTCCGGGGCCAGCAGTCGTCTTCGACGTCGATGGTGTCCTCTCCGACGCCGCCAGTCGCCAGCACTTCCTCGAGTCGCCCAGGCGCGACTGGAGCGCCTTCTTCGACGCGTGCGGGGAGGATCCCCTGATCGAGGAGGTCGACAGGCTCCTCGAGCTGCTCGACCCGGGACTGGCGATCATCCTGGTCACGGCCAGGCCGATCCGAGTCCAACCCCAGACGCTGGCCTGGCTCCAGCGCTACCGGATGCGCTGGGACCTGCTGGTGATGAGGGAGCTCGGCGACTACGACACGGCTCGTCACTTCAAGCGCCAGGCCGTGTCCGACCTGCGGACCTACGGGTTCCGGCTGCTGCTCGCCTTCGAGGACGACCGGCGTAACCTGGAGATGTTCCGCGGAGAAGGAGTCCCGTGCCTTTACATTCACTCGGGCTACTACGACTGAGCCCGGGAGCCAGCCCGCCAGGAACGAAAGCACCGTAGCCAGACGTTCTGGTGGGTAGAGATCAGGAATGGTGGTAGATGGGATTTAGGAACACTCTCAAGACGACCGTGCTGTTGGCCGCCATCGGGGGCGTGCTGGTCGTCGTCGGCTACGCGATCGGACAAGGCGCTGGTGCGGCCATCGGCCTCGCCATAGGACTCGTCATCACGGGCGCCTCGTACTGGTTCTCGGACACCATCGCCATCAAGGCAGCCCGGGCCCAGCCGGTCACCGAGGCTGAGATGCCGGAGTACTACCGCATCGTGCGGGAGCTGACCCAGCGCATGGACATGCCCATGCCCAGGCTCTACCTGACCCCCGAGATGCAGCCCAATGCCTTCGCCACGGGCCG